>JAVFAO010000259.1:0-9920 GCA_034002465.1 Myxococcota bacterium | reverse complement strand
GACGAAGTAGTGTTTGCTGTTCAGGCTGGGGTTGAAGAGGATGCGCGTGTCGATGCGCAGACTGCCTTGTCTTGTGGCCAGCGCAGAGGCAGGTAGGGCCGCCTGAATGCGCGCGATACTGATCGTATTGGAATACGCCATCAGCGCGTTTTGCGCGAAGGTCGCGCGGTTCATGTCGGTGCCATCGATGAGGAGCTGCAGTGTCGTGCTCTCGCCGCGTTGCAGTGAGGCGCTCCAGCCTGGAGGGATGACCAGAACTGCGTGGGCGCGACCCGAGCGGATCTCGGGCTCGATTTGGGTGTGGGATTGCAGCGAATCGCCCCGCGAGAAGGCGTCGCCAGCACAGACGCCCTCGACGAAGGCGCGACTTTGGGGGCTCTGGTCCTGGTCCAGGACAGCGAGCTGCAGCTCTCGCAGCTCGAGCTCGACGGCGTGTCCAAAGACCAGGAGCTGGATCATTGGGGCGGCGATGAGCACCACGATGATGCGCTTGTCGCGCACGATCTGGCGCATCTCCTTGACCATCATGGCTTTGAGCGCTGTTCTCATGAAGGCCTCCCCAGCTACTGCAGCTTTCGCCGAAATCGCGCGCTGGCGAGCACCAGCATCAACAGAAAAAATGCACCGATCGCGAGGATATCTGGGAACACGCCTTGCCAGCCCTCGGCCTTGAGCAAGATCGCCCGCAGCGCATGCACGAAGTAGCGCGCTGGAAAGATTGAGGCGAGGATCTGCAAGAACTGCGGCATTTGCTCAATGGGGAATACGAATCCAGAGAGCAACAAGGCAGGGAGCAGTGTACTCAAGATGGCGCCTTGCGAAGCGAGGACCTGGTTGCGCAAGAGAACGCTGAGAAAGAGGCCCTGCATGAGCATCGCCAGCATGAATACGGTGGCCACCACGCCGAGAAGGAGCAAGTTGCCGCGCACGGGCAGGTCGAAAAGCCAAACCCCAAGCGCCAGCACCAGCAGCACCTGCAACATGCCGATGAACCAATAGGGGCCGAGCTTTCCGAGGATGATCTCGAGGCGACCGACAGGTGTGGCGAAGAGTTGCTCCATCGAGCCTCGTTCGTATTCTCTGGCGACAGTCAGCGCTGTCAGCACGACGGCAATCATCACCAGAATCAAGGCCATTAAGCCAGGTACGATGAAGGGCGCGCTCTTCACCGAAGGGTTGTAGAGCATGCGCGTGCGCAGCTCGATGGGCCAGTTCAGTTGCCCGCTCGCGTCGAGCTCGCTGCGCGCCACCTGCAGCACTTGGTTGTTGGCATAACCCAAGGCGACGCTGGCTGTATTGTTGTCGCTGCCATCGAGCAGGAGCTGTGCACGGACCGATTCACCGCGGAGCCGACGTCGGTCGAAGTCTGGCGGTATCAGCAGCGCTGCCTTGGCCACGTTGCGTCGAAAGAGCGCTTCGACGTCGTCCTCATGCTCCACCTCGGCAACCACCACGAAGAGCTCCGATGCGGTCAGATCGCGCACCAGCGCTCGGGATGCACGGCTTTGCTGCTGATCGAGGACGAGCAACGGAATTCGCTCCAGATCGAAGGACACGCCGTAGCCGAAGAGCAGCAGCAGCAACACGGGCATGCCCAGCGCAAAGACCAGGAAGAAGCAGTCGCGCTGGATGTGGTGCAGCTCCTTGCTGGTCATGGCCAGCACTCGTCGAAGAAAGGGGAGCATGATTGAGCGCTTTGTTGGTGATTGCGAAGGAGGCTAACGTGACGAAAAAGAACAGGGATTCCAGAGGGCATGTCCGTTGGCGGGGAGCGGGGCAGAGGCCACGGAAGGAAAGGCTCAACGCGCATGCTCAGGCTCCCTCTTCGTTGTTGGCGCTGCGTCTCACCAGCGCCAAGAAAACGTCCTCGAGGGTAGCGCTCACGCGCTCGAAAGGCAGCGGGTGTTCTTGTTGATTGGGCGCTTGGTCTGCTCCCCCAAGTTTTTGTTGATTGGGCGCTTGGTCTGTTTCCCCCAGTTCCACACTTCGCAGCAGCGCCTCGAACGCAGCGTCGCTCAGCTCGCGTTGCCGCATGCGTACGTGGCTGCGCGCGCCAAAGGGTTCGAGCTGCAGGACCTCGGGGTGGCCTTGCAGCGCGCGGACTAAGCTCTGATGTCGCCCGCCAGTGTCGACGCTGAAGATGGTGCCAGGAACGTGCTCGTACTTGAGTCCCGCTGGCGTGTCGAGGGCGACCAATTTGCCGTCGACCATGAGGCCCACTCGGCCACAATACTCGGCTTCGTCCAGATGGTGTGTCGTGACGAAGAGGGTGTGCCCTTCGCTGGCGAGCTCCCGAATGGTGCGCCAGAAGAGGCGCCGGGCGTCAGGAGAGACACCTGCCGTGGGTTCGTCGAGGAAGAGCAAGGGCGGTCGATGCAAGAGCGCGCTGGCCAAGGCGAGGCGCTGTCGGGAGCCACCGGGTAAGCTGCCTGCAAGCTGCTTGCGATGGGCGCTGAGCTCGCTCATTTGCAAGGCGTTGGCGAGTCGTTCGCGCAACAATTTGCCGCTGAGCCCATAGGCGCCGCCAAAGAACTCGAGGTTCTGCTCAACCGTGAGGTCGAGGTAGAGGGAAAAGCGCTGCGAGACGTAGCCAATGTTCCGCTTGACCATCAGCGCTTGGCGCGCGATGTCGAATCCGGCGACCGTCGCGTGCCCGCTGCTGGGCCGTAGCAGCCCGCAGAGCATCCGAATCGTGGTGCTTTTTCCTGCTCCATTGGCTCCGAGGTAGCCGAAGATCTCGCCGCGGCGCACCTCGAAGCTGACCGCGTCGACGGCCAGAAAAGCGCCGAAGCGCTTGCACAGGCGCTCAACCTCGATGACCGCATCCGGTGCTTGGTCGAGAGCGCTGTTCATGCGGCCCTCGGGTGGCGCTGCTCGGCCAGCGCTGCGAGAAACATGTCCTCGAAGTTGCAGGGCACTGCCTGCAGTTCCACGGCAAGGCCTTCCCCCAGAAGCGACTGGCGAAGCCCCTCGAGCGCGCCCTCCTGACCACGTCGCATCACGACTCTGAGCGCTTCGCCCTCGACCGAGAGCGCCAACGCCTCTGGCAGTCGCGTCGAGAGCTGCTGTTCCAGGTGAGCGCGCTGTGTGCTGTGAAGGACGAAGACGCTGCACTGCGCCTGGGCGATCAGCTCGCGAGGGGTGCCCGTCGCCAAGACCTTGCCTTGGTAGAGCAGCGCCAAGCGATGACAACGGGCTGCCTCGTCCATGTCGGGGGTGGAGAGCAGGATCGCCATCTCCTCGCGGGCGAAGTCGTGCAGCAGCAGCCAGAGCTCGCGCCGGCTGACGGGATCGACGCCGTTGGACGGCTCATCGAGGAGCAGAATACGGGGTTGGTGGAGCAGCGCGCAGGCCAAGGCGAGCTTCTTGTACATGCCGCCTGAGAGCTGGTCGGCGCGGCGAGCTCGAAAACGGGCGAGCTGGGTGAGCTCGAGCAGGCGTGCGCAGCGCTGGTCGATGAGCTTTCGGGAGAGCCCAAAGAGGCGCCCGAAGAAGAGCAGGTTTTCGTCGATGCTCAGGTCTCCATACAAGCTGTACTGCTGCGGCATGTAGCCAAAGTGCTCACGGAGTTTGTGTCGATTGGGCGCTTGGCCTGTCCTGCGTCGCATCGAGGGTGAGCTTTTTCCGGCGCGACCCGCGAACTGCTCCTGCATGACGAAGACAGCGCCCTCATCGGGGTCGACGATGCCAGCGAGCAGTCGGATGGTGGTGCTCTTGCCCGCGCCATCCGGGCCAATGAGACCGAAGATCTCCCCCGCGTGCAGCTCCAAGGAGAGCCCATCGACCGCTTGCAGGTCTTCGTAGCGTTTGCGCAGGGCCTCGGCGCGAAGCAGCGGCGCTTGCTCCTCGCTCATTGTGCTTCCCTCTCCGTGCCGGGAATACGAATCTGGACGGCCATGCCCGGTCTCAAGGTCTCGTCTAGGTTGTCAATCTCGACGTCGACCGCGAAGACCAAGCGGTCTCGGTCTTCACGGGTCTGCACGTTTCGCGGGGTGAATTCGGCGCTGCTCGAAACTCTGCGAATACGGCCTTGGAAAACCTGATCCCGCATGCAGTCGGGCTGGACCTCGACCAAAGCGCCAAGCTGCGCCACCGAGAGCTCCGCGTTGGGCAAATAGAAGCGAGCCTCGAGCACAGAAATGTCCACGAGCTCGAAGAGTCTGCTTCCAGGCATGGCGAGCTCGCCCTCTTCGAAGGCCCTTTCCTGCACGAGCCCGCTTCTGGGCGCGTAGAGCTTGCATTCCCCCATGGCGATGAGCGCGCGCTCTCGGCTTGCGGTGAGCCTGTCGAGCTCGGCCTGAGCGGCGTTGAGTTTGCTCTGGGCGAGTTTGAGCTGTAGGCTTGAGCCCGTCTCCTGCTCCTCGACGACGGCGTTCTGGGCGCGCGCCTGTTCGAGTTGTACGTCGGCGACCAGGACTTGCTTGGCGAGCGCATCAACACCTGCGTTGGCTTGCTCGAGAAGGCGAGGGGTGGCAGCAGCGGCACGCTCCAACTTCTTGACCCGCTCTGCTTCAACGCTGGCTGCGTCTCGTTGGACCTCAAGCACTGCGCGCTGCGAGCGGACGAGCTTGGGGCCGAGCGCAGCGACCGCGCTTTGTTTTGCTGCGACGCGCTCGGCGAGCTGTGCCGACTCGACGCCAGTGCGAGCCATCTCGACAGCTTCAGTGGCGGCGCTCAGACCAGCCTCCACCTCGGCGAGCATGGCCTCGGGTTCTCGGCAGTCGAGCTCTGCCAAAAGCTGTCCGGCTTCGACCTGAGCCCCTTCATCGACATGAAGCTTCAGGATCCGTGCATTCAATCGAGCCGAGACTTTGACTGAGACTCCTTCCAGTGTCGCAGAACCTCCACTTGCGCGGTTGAGCTCCGCGCGTTGGGCGTTGAGCTGCCAGTAGAGCAGTCCCGAGAGCACGGCGGCAAGAACGATGAAGATGGCCACGAACTTCTTCACGAGTGGGTCCCTTCCAAGGTCCGATTGTTTTCACGAGCCTGCGTATGCGCATTGGATGCGGTGAACCGGAGCTCAAGGCCCTCAGCCGAGGGTGAGGGGCACACTGGGCAAAGGCCGTTCCAACCGTGGAAGTTCAGCACGGGCGACAGCTGTTCGTTGTCGACAGAGAGCGTGTCGGAGGAGAGGCGCTCGAGCTGTGCGGGTGAGCGACGGGGGTGTCGGCTTTCTGAACAGAGGCAGCAAGCTCAGCGCAGACCATAGCGGTCGAGTTTGTCGAGCAGGGTGATGCGGCTCAGCTGCAGTCGTCGCGCGGTCTCGCTGTGGTTGTTGCCGCAGCGTTCGAGCTCCTCTCGAATGAGCTGCTTTTCGAACTGTGCGACTCGTTCTTTGAGGGAAGCCGAGGCCTGACTGTCAGCAGAGAGCGGCTCTTGGGTAAACGGATCCTCGTCGATGTAGGCCTCAGTCGAGAGGGCGACGAGGCGCTCGACGACGTGCTCGAGCTCTCGCACGTTTCCTGGCCATGATGCGTCGTGAAGTCGCTGAAGAACACGTTCGGAGAGCTCGACGTTTTTCATGCCGAACCTCTCTCCAAAACGTCTGGCAAAGCTTGTTGCGAGCGGAACAATATCCTCGCGACGCTCGCGAAGCGGTGGGATGTGAATACAGACGACGTTCAGTCGATAATAGAGATCGGTGCGAAAGCGGCCTGCTTCGACCTCTTGGGCGAGGTTGCGGTTGGTGGCGGCGAGCACTCGCACGTCCACGGGTAGGCTCCTTTCCTCGCCGACAGGGCGGACCTCTCGTTCCTGCAGGACTCTGAGCAGCGCACCTTGGGTCAGCAGGTCGAGCTCTCCCACCTCATCGAGGAAGAGGGTGCCGCCGTTGGCCTCGCGAAACAGTCCTTTTCTGGCTTTGTCGGCCCCAGTGAAGGCTCCGCGGCTATGTCCAAAGAACTCGGCTTCGGCCAGTTCTCTGGGGATGGCGGCGCAGTTGAAGACGACGAAGGGCTTGTTGGCCCGAGGGGAGGTCTTGACCAGGGCGCGCGCCACGAGCTCCTTGCCGGTGCCGCTCTCGCCAGTGAGCAGAACGGTGATATCGCGCCGGGCTGCCCGCTCGACGAGGAGCGCGACTTTGCGCATGCTGTCGCTCTCGAAGGTCATGTTTCGGGCGAGGGCGAGCTCTGCGCGCAAGGCTTGGTTTTCGGCAGCGAGGCGGACCGGCAGCATGGCGCGCCGCAGGACGTGCACCACCTGGTCGGCATCGAAGGGCTTGGGGAAGTAGTCGAGTGCGCCGAGTTTCATCGCTTCGACGGCGGCTTTCTCTGAGCCGTGCGCGGTGACGACGATGGCTTTGGGGGCATCGGGAATACACTTCAGTTCGCGCAGCAGGCCGAGCCCATCGAGGCGGGGCATGCGCAGGTCGGTGACGACGAGGTCGAAGCTGGCTCTGCTCAGGGCGTCGAGTGCAGCCTGACCATCGGCGGCCTCTTGGACGCTCCATCCTTCCTCCTCGAAGATACTGCGCAAGGTGTAGCGCACGGAGGCTTCGTCATCCACCACGAGGATGTTGGGGAGGTGTTTCATTCGCTCACTCCTGGAGCTCGGGCCGGACGAGCCCGGCGTCGTCGCTGCGCTGCTGGAGCGGAAGCAAGACGCGGGCGCAGATGCCACCGCCTTCTCTGTCGTCGAGGCTGAGCTGTCCGTGATGTTGTTCGACGATGGCGCGCGCGATGGTGAGGCCCAGGCCGCTGCCTGCGGTCTTGCTGGTGACACCTGCCACGAAGAGTCGGCCTCGCACGGACTCAGCGAGGCCGCTGCCGCTATCCTCGATGGTGACGGCGATGCTTTCGTCTTGAACTCCAGCGAGAATACGGATCATGCCGCCCGGTGGAGTGGCATCGATGGCGTTTTGGAGCAGGTTGACGAAAACCTGCTCGAGTTTTCGTTGATCGCCTTCGAGCGCGAGGCTTGCGTCGACGTCGCAGTGTAGGTGTAGGCCTGCGGTTTTGGCTTCGTGCAAGTTCAGGACGGTTTCGAGAAGCTCTCGCAATCGAATGGTGCGAACGTCGAGGTTTTGGAGCGGTCGGGAGAGCGTCAAAAACTCCTCGATGATGCTGCCCATTCGGCGGACCTCTCCGACGAGCACGGCCATGCGTTCGGCTTCTTTGCTCTCCGCAGGGAGCTTGCGTTGAACCAGCCCCGAGAGACCTTGGATGGCGCTCAGGGGGTTTTTGAGTTCGTGGGCCAAGGCACCGAGCAGCGCGTTCAGCTCTCGGTTGCGGTCAGTCATGGTGTCGAGCAGCTCCTGGCGTGCCTCAGCAGTGGCAAGAAGGGCTCGGTCGAGAGCAATACGAATACGAAGACCAATGAAACTGCCAACGGCGATTCCCAAGACCACAATGAGCGCGACCGCAGCAAAGTAGCTGGACGGGTAGGCCGCTGACCAAAACCGTTGCAGCGGGGGCATGAGATCATGACCGCCGAGGTAGAGCGCCAAGAATGCAGCTGTCGCCAGCAGCGGTGCAGAGACGGCGAGGAAGTAGGGGCGGCTCGTTCCGCTGCCGACAGCGAGGGCGACCGTGGGTGGGAGATAGAGGATGATGAAGGGACTCTCGATGCCACCGGTGACGAAGATCACCGCCGTTTGCCCCACGAAGATCGTGCTGATGAAGGTGGCAAGATTCTTCGCTGAATACGACTTATGACGTCCGAGCCATTCAATGATTCCAACAGTCCAGATCAGTATTGCAGTACAGGCGAGAACCAGAACACGGGCGAGGCTGCTGTCGAAGCAGTAGTAGAGGGTGGCGGTGAGGAGCAGGGCGGTGCCAGCAATGGCGCGCACCAAGGGAACGATACGGGCGACCAGCCCTAGCTCATGCCAAGCTCGCAGGAGTGGATCCATGGTGCTGCCGTCCCGCGGAAAAGGAGCCGACGTTGGCCGACGAGGGGGCTTGCAAGTCTTGGCCCAGCGCGCTCAGGGGGTTCGTCCCATGGCAAAGGCTGGGTGACGCAACCAATCGCGCATCAGGCGTCCATCGCAGACATGTCGGACCAGCAGGTCGCCTTCCCGAGTTTCATAGGCGACCTCGTACATGCGACCGGGGAGGGCGGCAAAGAAGGCAGCCGTTTGAGCTTCGGTGCGATAGACACCATCGGCCGGCTCGAGCTCCTCGCCGAAGTCGATGACACCGCCAAAGTGTTCGGCCACGGCAAAGGCCAGGTGTCCGAGGACGAGCGCGTCGTCTTTGCTGCCCTCCTGGGCGTAGAGCTCGATGCGCCCGAGTACGGGCCATCCCAGCTCGAGCTCGTAGGCGTGGCGCTCTTCGCGTCCCATGGAGGTGAAGGGATCGAGGAAGCTGAGCTCGTAGAGGTGTGCCTCGGCGAAAGGACGGTAGGCCAGGGCATCGATGCGGGCGATGCGCATGGACAGGCCACTAGGAAGCGGAGCGAAGGTGCTGCACAAAGAGGAGAGCGCCCGAGGCAGGCGTTCGCGTTCAGCCTCTGCGAGGCCAACCGGCGTCAGCACCCAGGCGCGAAGTGCAGGTGTGGGCGAGGGCATCATGCATCTCCAAGCGAAGCAGAGGCACGAGCTCACATCCTCGGGTGCTTGCGCGGGAATCGCTGCTGTCGCGTGCGCGTGTCCGAGAGCGAGCGAACACAGCCCCAGCGTTCAAAGAACACTGGGCATGGTGCTTAATAGGGTATGTCGGGGGTGTTGGGTAGGATTGCCCGTCTCGACGGGGTCCCGGCCTGGCTTGGAGGCCGCTGACGAATCAAGCTTCGAGAGGATGAAGAACGAAGTTTGAATACGACTGGAAGGCAATCGCAGCAAGAATGGTCGCAAGAGCATACTCGCTGAGGAAGCCGACGCCGAACGGCCCAGAGCGTAAGCTGGGGCTTGCTGGCCGGCCGGGGTCTTGGAAGCGGCGAGTCTTGGATGGATGCAGAATCCACGTAGCGGGAATGCGCAGGCGCACGCCTGCAGCTTCGGCTTTCGCTTGCGCAGGAGCGTCAGGCGCTTCCAGGCGATCCGTTGGATTTGCGGAGGGCACGGCATGCCGTGCCCCTACGTTGGCGCGGGGAGCTGCGCAGGGCACACACGGGTCATGCGGTGCCCCTAAGGTTCTAGCCGTTTTTGCGGGCGAACTCGGCCATGAACTCGGCGAGGACCTCACAACCCTTTTTGGGGAAGGCATTGTAGACGGAGGCGCGCAGGCCGCCAGCGCTGCGGTGTCCCTTGAGGCCGGACATGTCGTGGGCGAGGGCCTCTTTGACGAAGAGGGCATCGAGCTCGGGGTTGGGGGTGAGGAAGCTGATGTTCATCAGCGAGCGCGAGTCGGCACGCGCGACGCCACGGTAGAAGCCGCCGGAGTTGTCGATGGCATCGTATACGATCTTGGCCTTCTCCTCGTTGCGCTTGGCCATGCCCTCGAGGCCGCCATTGGCGAGAATCCATTTGAAGACCAGGCCGACGACGTAGATGGAGAAGCAGGGAGGTGTATTCAGCATCGACTGCTCTTTCGCCAGTGGGCGGTAGTCGAGCATGACCGGCAGTCCCTTGCGGCCGGTCTCCATGAAGTCTTTGCGAATGATGACCAGGGTGGCGCCGGCCGGTCCGAGGTTCTTTTGCGCGCCTGCGAAGATGAGGGCATGTTTGTCGACGTCGATGGGTCGGCTGAACATGTCGCTGCTGGGGTCAGCGATGAGGGGCACGCCAGCGGGCACCTTGGGCACGTGTTTCCACTCGGTGCCGTAGATGGTGTTGTTGACGCAGTAGTAAGCGTAGGCGGGCTTTTCGCTGTATTCGATTTCGTCGTCCGAAGGAATATGAGCGAAGTTGTCCTTGGCGCCATCGAAGGCGACGTGGACCTCGCCTTGGGTCTTGGCTTCGGCCATGGCCTTCTTGGTCCAGACGCCGGTGTGGATGTAGTCGGCCTTGCTCCCTGCGGGCAGGAAGTTCATGGGCACCA
>JAVFAO010000258.1:0-9944 GCA_034002465.1 Myxococcota bacterium | reverse complement strand
GGGATCGCTGCTGTCGAGAGGTCGGGGCCCGAGAGCGAACGTATACACACAGCCAGAGGGGCCGTCTCGGCGAGACGAGGACCAACTTGAAGATCATCAAGAAAATCAACCAGGCCATAGAGAAGAAGACGCCCTTCTACTCTTTCGAGTACTTTCCACCCAAGACGCCCGATGGTCTCTCCAACCTCTATGACCGCATTGCGCGCATGGGAGAGTGGCACCCCATCTTCGTCGACATCACCTGGGGTGCCGGCGGAAGCACCGCGGGTCTCAGCTTCGACATCGCCAAGACCATCCAGAACCTGACCGGTCTCGAGACGATGATGCACCTGACCTGCCTGGGCATGGGCCGCGAAGAGATGGTGCAGGTACTCGCCACGACCCGTCAGAAAGGGATTCAGAACATTCTCGCACTGCGCGGCGACCCACCGCGAGACCGCAGCCCAGAGACCGTCGACGAGTTTCGTTACGCCATCGAGCTCGTGCGTTTCATCCGAGAGCTGCACGGCGACTTCTTTGGCATCTGTGTTGCCGCCTATCCCGAAGGTCATAGCAAAGACAACAGCTACGAACAGGAACTGAGTTTCCTCAAGGAAAAGGTCGACGCTGGCGCAGATTTCATCGTCACGCAGTTGGTCTTCGACGTCGATATCTTCCTTCGTTTCCTCGACGACTGTCGGCACGTCGGCATCGATTGCCCGATCCTTCCGGGCTTGATGCCCATCCACAACTACCGCTCCTTCTCCCAGATCTCGCGATTTGCGGCGAGCATCCCCAAAGCCATCGTCGAACAGGTCGAGAGGCTTAAAGACGACGATCAATCGATCAAGGACTACGGTGTCGAGGTGCTCTCGCAAATGGTTCGTCGCCTCTACGACGAGGGCGTGCCAGGCGTCCATTTTTACACGCTGAACCTGGAGCAGGTGGTCACCCGAACACTGCAGTGCCTGCACGTGAATACAGAAAAGCAACCTCGCGCGCTGCCTTGGGAGCGCTCGGCCAGCGCTCGCCGCGAAGGCGAGGACGTGCGGCCCATTTTCTGGTCCAACCGCCCCAAAAGCTACCTCGCCCGCACCATGGACTGGGACGAGTTCCCCAACGGTCGATGGGGCGATAGCCGCTCTCCTGCCTTCGGCGAACCCAGCGACTACTACCTGGCGCGACCGCAGGTCGCCCCAGCGAGCGCTTCCCACGAGGCGGAGCTGCGGACCGAGAAGGATGTATTCGAAATCTTTACGCGATTCTGTTTGGGAGTGGTCCGCGCCCTGCCCTGGTTCGAGGGCAGCTTGGCGTTGGAGTCAGACCTGATCCGTTCGCATCTGGTCAGCCTCAACCGTCATGGCTTCTTGACCCTGAACTCGCAGCCAATGGTGAACGGCGCGCCATCAGACGACGCGGTCTTCGGCTGGGGCGGCAGCGGTGGCTATGTCTATCAGAAAGCCTATGTGGAGTTCTTCGTCTCCGGTCGTCGCATCGAGGCCCTGCTCGAAGCGCTGAAGACCCGACCCAGCATGACCTATCAGGCCATCGATGCACAAAACCACAGCTTCACCAACTGCTCGCAGGTCAACGCCGTCACCTGGGGTGTATTCCCCGGTCGTGAAATCATCCAGCCCACCGTGGTCGATCCGGTGAGCTTCCAGGTGTGGAAAGACGAGGCCTTCAGCTATTGGCTGCGACCCTGGGCCGAGCAGTATCCCGAGCAGAGCGAAGCGCGGATGCTACTGCAGCATATCCACGACAACTACTTCCTCGTGAACATCGTAGAGAACGACTTCGTGAAAGGTGATCTCTGGGGCTTCTGTGAACAGCTCGTCGCCCAAATGGGCGCCTCCGACTGAGTTCCACCGCCTTCCCCAACAGCCAGCAGCATTCGATGCGCGCCAGCAACAACCTGCAATCAGAGGGATTCCAAAGGGTGAAGCCCTTTGGCGGGGTGGCCAGAGTCCCACAATCGTATTCCATTCTCAAACAACCCAGTCACCTAGACTTCGTCCTCAATCACCACCGAGCCTATCTGGTCAATCTCACCCTTGCCCTGACGCAGCAAGCGCGGCACATCACCGCTGAGATCGAGGATGGTCGAAGGTTCCGGATAAATGATTCCAGAGTCGATCACCGCCTCCACTTGGCCCGCCAGGCGACGGCACATCTCCTCGGGATCGTTGTACTGGACGTTGGGGGGAGTCGGCACCGAGGTGGTCACGATGGGCTGACCAAGAAGCTCAACCAGCATACGAGTAACCGCATGCTCCGGCACACGAATACCAACTGTGGAGCTTTGACTTAGCATCACCCGGGGGACCTTTGGTGAGGCCTGAAGAATGACAGTGTAGGGACCAGGAAGAATACGCTTCATGATCCGGTACGCGTTGTGCCCAACGATGGCAAACTGCGAAAGATCCTTGAGGTCGGAGCAGATAAAGGAGAGCGGATGGCGCTTGTTCTTGCCCTTGATACCGTAGATCGCCTCCACGGCCCGCTTCTGCATCATGTCACAACCCAAGCCATAGACGGTGTCGGTGGGGTAAATCACCACGCCGCCGTTGCGCATGATATCGACAATCCGGCCAAGCTGCCGTGGCTGCGGACGCTCGGCGTCGATCATGAGTCTCAACATTGCTTATTCGCTCCTACGAGACATCCACGAGAGCCCGGGGGGTAGAATCACCTGCATCCCCCTCGCCACGCGACCGCGAAGTTGGGTGAACAGGCCAAGCGCCCAATGGACAAGAAATGCAGCCCTCGAACAGGTCCTGGGCGCTCGGCACTCAGTTGGGGAGAGGCCGTCCTCATCAGCGCAGCTCATCGGAAAGTCGGGCAGAGCACACGGAAGCATTGATCACTCGCCATTCGTCGGCGATTTGCAGCGCAACGCAACAGTGATAGCGCCGAGACGACCACACAGGCCGAGCAACTTGCCCCCGAGGAGAGCGAAGGAGACAGTCGAAGGCAGTGGCGGTGCCCCGCTGCAAGAGACAGAGCGGGTCGTGAGTCATGCTTCTAGCTCGGGAGGACGATCTGGCTCTCTTCTGGATCCGGTCGAAAGAAGACCAGCACACGCCCAACCTGCTGTACCAGCGAAGAGGACGTTCCCTTGGCGATATGACGCGCGAGCTCCCCCAGGTTACCACTATAGTTGTTGAGTACCTTGACCTTGATCAGCTCATGATCGGCGAGAGCGGCATCCACCGAGGCCACCACTCCGTCAGAAGCACCTTCGTGCCCAACCATGACCAAGGGGCGCAGCGCATGGGCCAACGAACGAAGGTACCTGCGCTGCTTCCCGGTCAACTCCGGGCTCAGCTCTACGACCACCGCGCCAGCACGTCCAGACATCTCGACCTCCGCTCCCACCACGACCGCCGCGGTCGGGAGGTGGCGCATCCTATGTGCGCGCAACGCAGTCGTCAACGCCGATTTTCTTGTCGATTGGGCGCTTGGCCTGTTTCCCCCACTTCTCCCGTCGCACAGTCCGCCAGCTCAGACTGGCAAGATCGCGAGAACCGTGCGATAGCAGGCGGGGAGCCTGGTCACCATCGCTGCCCGAACCGGCACCGCAGAAGCGCTCCCCAGCAACGCCCTGACCGTCCTCTTTGCCCTGAATCTGCTGTCGAACACGCAAGAACATTGGACCGTACCCCCCTTCACCAAGAAGAAGTAGGGGGAACAGGCCAAGCGCCCATTCAACAAGAAGTGCGGGGAACAGGCCAAGCGCCCATTCAACAAGAAGTGCGGGGAACAGGCCAAGCGCCCATTCAACAAGAAGTGCGGGGAACAGGCCAAGCGCCCATTCAACAAGAAGTCCAGCATGAACAGCCTTCCCACCCCTCGCGAACTGCTCTGGCGCTACCAAGCACGTGCCAAACGCAGTCTCGGACAACATTTTTTACTCGATGAACAGAGCATTCGTCGGATTGCTGAGCTCGCCCAGCTCAGCCGCTGTGAGGACCGCAGCGCACTCACCCCTGAGGCGCCCAAGGTCCTCGAAATCGGGCCCGGCTGCGGCGCGCTGACCCAAGCGCTACTGGGCTACACCTGCACCCTACTCGCCGTCGAAAAGGACGATGACGCGGTCAGCTTTCTGAGCGAGGTCTTCGGCAATGTGCCAGGCTTCGAGCTCGAACATGGCGATTTTCTGCGTTATCAGTGGCCAGAGCAGCTCGACGCCCTCACCGTCGTCGGCAACCTGCCCTACAACATCGGCACTGAGATCTGGTTTCGACTGCTCGCAGAGCGCCATCGCATCCGCCGTATGGTGCTGATGTTTCAGCGCGAGGTCGCACATCGCTTCGTGGCTGAGCGCAGCACCAAGGCCTACGGCATCCTCAGCGTCATCGCGCAGCAGTATTTCGACGTGAGCTATGCGATGAGCGTCGAACCCGGGGCATTCCGACCGGTGCCAGAGGTGACCAGCGCGGTCTTGCTCTTCGTGCCGCGCAACGAACCCCAAACCGTAGACGAGGCGGCCTTTCGGGCTCTAGTCCGGGCATCCTTCGCGCAACGAAGGAAGACCTTGGCCAACTCACTCTCGGGCTATCGAGGGCGCACCAAGGTCGAGCTCGAGGCGCTGCTTCAACGCTTGGGACACGACACCCGAATTCGGGCCGAGAATCTGACGCCAGCCGACTTCGTGGCGCTCTGCGCTGCCCTGGAAGACTGAGGCCTACGCGCGGCGGCGAGCCAGTCCTCGTGAAAGCGCAATTCTTGTCGATGGGGCGCTTGGCCTGATGCCCACAGCTTCTTGCGCACATCCAAGGAGGGACACGCAGGTCCGCCCCTACTTCTTGTAGATTGGGCGCTTGGCCTGATGCCCACAGCTTCTTGCGCACATCCAAGGAGGGCGGACACGCAGGTCCGCCCCTACTTCTTGTAGATTGGGCGCTTGGCCTGATGCCCACAACTTATGGGCGTTCGGACACCGCACTTCGCGCAAGCGCCAACAGACTCAGTCGTCTGAAGCAGCAAGATCGCAGCCTACCTGACCCACGCGCGGGAAGCGGAAGCCATCGATGGCACCCCAATCGAGCTGCTTGTCTTGGTAGCTGCTTTGGATGTGGGTGTACCCCTCATAGCTGGTGCTGCTGTCGATGAAAGTGTTGCTCGTCAGATTCCAGACCAGGGAGCGCACAGTGTTGTCGGCCACGTAGATCACCGCAACGGAGTTGGACCCCAGCGCCTCCAGCTTGAGCTCACTGAGCTGCGCCGACATACTGATGGTCTTGGAGCAGACCGAACACTTGCCGTCAACGCAGTCGCCCTGTGCACAGGGAGCAGCTTCACTGCAGCTGGCGCAGACGGGTTCGTACCAGGTGCGGCGGTCGGCACCCTCACTTGCCTTGAGCACATAGCGATCGAACTGCATCGTGTACATGCTGGGGTCATCGGGGTTGGCAAAGGCCGACACGGTCAGGACATCATTGCCAACCGTGGTCACATCGAAGACTGCATTGGAATCGAGCCGCGTCGCGAGGGCGAGCTGCTCGGTGGTGCGAACCTGCAGGCGGTGCACCACGTTCACACAGACCGCTTGCAGCGTGTACTGGTTGTCCACGCATTTGCCCAACACGCAGCGACGGTCACCGAGACAGCTGTCGTCGGTCGCGCAGGTGTCCTTGCTTCCGAGCTGACGCAGCAGGACGAAGTGACCAACCCCTGGATTGCTCAGGGTGCTCTCCATGCGCGCAATGCGATTGTTGACGTCCTCGCCGATGAGGATGCCCACGCTCGAGGCCACTCCCGGTGGTTGTGTCGGCTCCTGCAGGCTGAGATCGCTCGCAAAGAGCCGCAATCCAAAGAACTTGTCGGGATCGATGCGCAGAATCTCCCCGCCAAACTCAGTCTCTGCGCCGTCCGTCAGGTAACTGACCACGTAACCGCAGTTGGCCTCGCTCAGCCCCCCACTCTCGATGCAGCCAGGGTCGAGGTCGTCGACGTATTTGTCGCTGTCGTTGTCTTTGCCGTCCCCACAGGGATTGCTGCCGGTGTCGGCAGCAGGATCGGCGCACTCGCCGTAGATCACGTGGAAATCGCGCACACCAACCTCGAATTGCACTACGCTGCCGTTGATGGACACGCCATCTTTGTCGCCACAGCTCAAGCAACGCACGGGTTGCGCCGCGAAGGTGGAGGTCTCTGCATTCCAGTCGAATTGGGTCAGGAAGAGCTCGTTACGGATGCCTTTGGGATCGCCAAATTGATCGTCGTCTTCGTCGATGACCACGATGAAGAAGCCATCCTTCGACTCGTTTTGGTTTTGCCATCCCACCAGCTGAGGGCTGCGCCCACTCACCGTGGCGATGGGTTGCCAACCTGGCTCGGGCTCCAGCACGTAGGAGTAAATGATGACGTTGGCAGCGGGGTTCTCATAGGCGGCGAGCAGCCAATCTTTGTGCCGCAGCAGAGACCAAGTCGTTGCTTCCGGAGCCATCGCCAGCTCGAGCGGATCGGCACCGCCCAATTCGAACTCGTCGATGCCACCATCGCAGTCGTTGTCCAGACCATCGCAGACACCGGCTTGGGGCTCGCCTTCCACCGCAGAGCAGGCGAAAACGCCAGCACTCGAACACTGATACGTGCCCGTGGCCCGGCAAACACCCTTGCCTAGCTCGCAGAAGGAGTTGGCGCGGCAATCACCACCATTCACACACGGCCCATAGACGTCCTCGTCGGTCTGCCCATCGCAATCGTCGTCCACTCCGTTGCAGGAGTCATCGAGAAGGCGGGGCTCACATCCAGCCGAACACTCGACCTGACCGCTGAAGCAATCCTCACCTTGACAAGAACTCGCAAGAAAGTCGCAGCCCTCTTCGAGGCACTCCTGACTCCCTGCCTGACAACACCGCGCGGTGCCCATGGCACAACCGCGCAGCTTGCGGTTGTCCATGCAGACATCCGTGAGCGCTGGCGTGCCATCGGGCTTCGTTTCGCCGCAGGCACCCAGACTCGTCGAACACTTTTCCTCGACGCCAGGATCACAGGCCGTCGCAGGGAAACCACACTCACCCGAGCCCTGCCACTGGTGGCAGATCTGGCCTTCTGGACAATCCTTGTTGTCCGTACACCCAGGATAGACCAGCGTGCAGCTCTGTTGGCTCGTCATCCATACGCCCACCACCAGCGCAAGCACGGCGAGTTGAGCACCCACCAAAAGATACGGAGAGATGCGAGCCCCAGCCGTCGTCGTCGAGTCTTTCATGTGTCGTCCATTCGTGAGCGAATGTGCTTCCCGCTCGAAGCACCACCTGTCCTGCGCTACTCTAGCCTTGGCGTGCAACGAAAGCAACCTGCGAAGGCAGCGCCGCTCATGCCGCGCCCCAGGTATCGCAAGCAAGACGCAGCATCGGGCTCGAATGAAGGTTCTGCTCGAGGCCAAGACCTCGACGTCTCGTCAGCAACGGTCGGTATTCGACCTCTGTCCCTGCATGCCAGCTAGCGAACCGCCACCCCAGTCTCCCGCCGCATCTCGACATAGCGCTCGTTGACCAGGAAGAGCAGCGCGTCTCGCATCACCGGCACCACCTCGAAGTGCCCTGCATCGCCGTCTCTGGCGATCACCGTCAAACCCGGGCGCGGATCCAGACTCGTCGCCAGCCCTAGCCGCATCGCTGTCGACAGCAGCGCAAGTCGCTGTTGCCCCACGAACTCGGCGCTGAGCTGCTCCACCAACTCCAAGGCATACGCAGACATCGAATCCAAGCTCTTGCGTGTGAGGTGACGACCAATGCCCTCGACGAGGGTAGGCTTCGCTGCCTTGTAGAATCGACGACCTGGGAAGATGCAGGAAAACAACGCGAGCAGGTAGTCCTCGAAGAGCTCCGCCTCCGCCCTTGCAAAGCAAGCCATCCCCATCGACAACGACGCACAGCCAATCGCCACGCGCACCATGGTCTCGGGCAGCATCACTGGCTCGAGATCGCGCTCGTCCATGACGAACGCAAGCTCCTCTCCTGGCAGTAAGGTCATACTCTCGCCGCGATCGGGCACCAGGTAGATATCGGGCAAGTCCATCCCGAAAACCCGAGCAAAGGGCACCAACAACGCCAGATCTGGCCGCGCGCTGGGGCTCACTCGGAAGCGACGCTGCACACCCCGCTGTCGCGTCGAGTGAGGGCTCACCTTGGCGACCGCCGCTTCGCTCTGCCGCATCAGATGGATCATCCCCACGCTCAAGCCCGAGGCCACGACACCTGCGCTCTTCTCCGCGGGCAACGCACGGGACGGCAGCCGCCGCCCCACCACCTCCAGCGTGCGCTTATAGTGCGACTGCTGCTGCTCATCGGCTGCCCCGACGAAAGAGAGCACACTCGCCAAACAGAACTTGCGGTCCTGGTCGCCAAGCCACTCCGCCAATCGATACATCGCCTGCAAAGCCAACGGCTTCGAGACATTGGTCTGAAAATGCGCCCGGTATTCCTCGTACGATGCGCGCAGAAAGTCCTCACGCCGCTTGGCCCAGCCACGCTTGGCATAAGCATCGGCCAGCTCCCGCGTGAGCTCCATGTCCGCAGGATCGATTTCGCGAGCTGCGACCAACGCCTCCTCACAGCCTGCTGCGTCAGCAAAGTGCTCGAGGCGCAAACGGCTCAGGCGCAACAAGACCTCTTTGCGCTTCAGAGGGACGCGTTCGACCTGAGCCAACCATTGCAAGGTCGCGACCGCATCGTCCCACTTCTTCAACTGTTCGAAGACCCGTGCCAGACGCGACAGTGTGTCCGAGCTCTCGGGCTGACTCTCCAAGGCTTTTCGGTAGGCAACGCTGGCCTTTTCGAAGTCCCCCAGATGATCCTCGAGAATCTCCCCGACACGCTGCCAGCTGCGCGCCAACAACGCGCGCTCCTTGGTCGAGCGCAACACCCCCTCGTGCGCCTCGAGCGCCTCCCTCCAACGCTGCTTGGCCTCCATGATCTCTGCAATCACCCGATAAGACCTGACGAAGCTCGGATCCTGCGCGAGCAATGCACGGTGCGCCAAGACAGCCCGCTCCTCGTCATGCATGCGGTTGTAGGCCAGCTCGGCAGCACGCAGGATGGTCTTGCGACGCTCCTCCACTGAATCCAAGACATGCCGACGCTCCATCAACAGCTCGAAGAGCTCCCCCATGCGACCTTGCGCGCTGTAGATCTCCTGCAAACTCGCGAAAGCCTCCTCGTTCTGGGGGTCGACCGTGAGCACCTCCTGCAGCGCCGCGATGGCACCGGCAATGTCGTTGAGCTGCTTGCGACGCAGCTCTGCCGCCCTGAGCCACTGCTCGATGGAGCGCCCCGCGTCGTCGCTCGCGCGCGCTTGGAGCTCCATGACATCGGCGAGCCGCGAGTGATCCCCCAGCTCTTCCGAGATGATGCGCAACAGCCTGACCGCGGGTTCGTAGCGGGGGGCCACCCGCAGCACCTCATCCAACGCCAACTGCGCACGCTCGTACTGCGTGTCGTCGCCCAACAAGCGAGCCAAGGCCAGCATGTGGCTGGCCTTGTCGCTCTCGTCTTGGGCCCCGCGCGCCAGCGCCCCAAAAACCTTGATCCGCTCAGCCCGGCTCTCGCCCTCGCTCAGACCTGACAACAAGCGCAGCAAGGAGCTCATGTCATGTGGCCGCAGCTCGACGATCTGCCATAACTCTTTCTCGCGCTCCTCCTCATGCAGGTCTGTGCTGACGTCGAACAGCGATGCGCTCTGCAGCAGAGCCACGTATTCCTGACCTGAGCCGACGCTCGCCGCCATCGCGCGAAAGACCTCCGCAATCGCCTTCGCAGTGCCTCGGCGACTGCTGCGTCGAAAGAGCCTCAGCAGTCCACCCAGATGCTGAGGATAGTGCATCAACAAGCGCTCGATGACGCGCGCCTCGCTCTCGGGGGTCGAGAGCTGCAACATGCGCTCGAGCAGCTCCACCACATCCGGACTGTTCGGTTCCGCTGAGAGCTGGCTCTCGATCTCCTCCACCAGCCTCC
>JAVFAO010000257.1:0-9955 GCA_034002465.1 Myxococcota bacterium | reverse complement strand
GAGTGGAGCCAGAGATCATCGAGAACGAATGGCCGTTTAGAGGGTTTCAGATCGGTGTACACAGCACGATGGACATCGATTCGACCATCTTCCCGTTGGTCAATCGGTCCCACTGTTTCATTGTGGGCATCCCTCTCGATCCGCAGGAGGTCGACGATCAGATCATCATCAAGATCCACGACATCATCCGTTCTGAGAAGCCTGCACACACGATGTACTTTTTGCGTTTCAAGGGACGCATCGTGCAGCTGAGCGAATTCGCGCTGGTGGTTGGCGACGAGGAAGCCGGCTACGTGATTGGCTCCGGGGAGGAGATCAAGGATCTTGGAGAAGCCGAGGTGGAGCGCCTTCCTGGCGAAGAGTAGAGGGCCGGCATCGAAGGGACGTCTGGCGAGAATCATCTAAACTTCGCGTTCCATCTTGGGGCGCAAGAGGTTGGGGAGAGGGATGGCTGAGGAGCAGGGATTCAAGCGCATCAATTTCTTCAAGGGCTTCGTGACGACGACGAAGGACTGGAACGATGCGGAGCGGTACCACGTCGAAAAACGCAAACTGCACAATCGCTGTTTTCACGGCGCCGGTATGGTGCCCGGCTACCGCCAGGAGTTGAAGGTCCGGGCGCGCGGCCGACCGGACATGTCCGTCGAGGTGTCTCCAGGTTATGCCATTGACGGCCAGGGCAGTGACATCATCCTCTGGGAAACAGAGATCAAGACGATCAACAAGGGTGATTACAAGCTGCCTACGACGATCTTCGTGGTCGCCAAGTTTGTCGAGGAGTTCACCGACTTCATCGCCTACAAGGAGAACCTCGATTTCAAAGGCCACCGTAGGATCTTGGAGCGGGCACGCATCGACGTCACCATCACCGAGCCGGACATTCGCAACGAGGTAGAGCTCGCGCGCATCTTCCTGACTGAGGACGCGAAGCGGATCACCGACGCCAAGGATGAGAACGATCCTGGTCCCAACGAGATCGATCTGCGCTATGTGCCCAAGGCTGGTGTGGCGGGTGGCTACATTCAGATGGACCTGCTCTTGCGCTTGCGACAGGCACTGCGGCAGCAGCGGCAGTTCTTCACCAACCTGGGGCGGGACAAGAAAGTGCTCAGCGCCAACGCGGTGGCCCTGGGCCTGATGACCCTGGACATGTTGATGGAGACTGGGGCGGTCGGTCCCCAGAACATCGTGCCGTTGATGTCCAACGTAGGCGATCTCGAGTGGGATGTGGTCACCGAGATCGAGGCGAGCAAGCCCTCCATCAAGGCCAAGAAAGACTTTGGGCAGTTCAAGCACTCCGTGGAGGTTTTCCGCGGGCTCTTGGGCGAGAAGCCTGCAATGGCCGACGAATCTGGCGCGCCGAAGTTCGACAGCCTCGACCAGATCATCTCCTTCCAAGAGAAGGGTGGACAATCATTGGGTGCGATCGCTGGTGAGCCGGAGGTGGTGGTGAGTGATGAGGGCGAGGTCTCCTTCCAGATCGGCAGCGACTGGGAGAAGGTCAAGCAGATGAGCGGCGACTTGCCTGAGACCATCATGGTCGACGGCGTCGAGTGGACCCTCATCGACACCATCGACATGCTCGACAAAGCGAGCGAAGAAGCCCACAAGTTCCAAATTCTGGAAGCGCGTGATTCTTGGCGTACGCGTCAGCGCATCCGCTATCCCGATGGCACCATCATTGAAGACACGGGTATTGCGCACGAGGGTGGTTTCGCGACCTTCGAGATCCACAACATCACGCCGCATCGTCCCTTGGCCATTCTCCGTCGCATGGACTATGTTCGCGGTGACTTCGAGATCGAATACTTGGTCAACGAGAAGAGGGTGGGCATCAGCCAATGCCCCGGCTCAGATCGGCGTTTCCGCTGGCGCAATTGGCCCTTCGTGATCGCCGAGGAATTCGTGACGGCCGAGACGCTCGCCGTCAAGCAGCGCGCGCTGACTGCGGATCGCGATCTCAACATGTTCCGCTTCTGGTTCTACCAGGCGCTCTAGCTACGTCGCGCGTCATTCGGTGCATGTCACAAAGACGTTGGGAAGAAGGAAGAGTGTCGTGCGGTTAAGCCCCAAGGGCCCACTTTAGCTCGTGCATCGAGATTTCGATGGACAAGCGCTGCTGCAAGAGGGAATTTGGGTGCCGCGCGCCGCGGGTGACGTCCCCGCGAGCTGAGGAGCGCTATGGACTTCATCACCGGCATGTTCAGAGCCATGTTCAAGACCTCGGCCTCGCGCTACAAAATGCGCGCGGAGGCCAAGGTGCGTGCAGCGACGGTCGGTAAGGTTCAGGCCAAAGCGCTCAAGGTTCGCACCAACGTGGATCGTTCGGTCAACAAGGCGCAGGATTCGGTATTCAACGTCGGAAAGAAGAAGGGAGGCCCGGTTGGGCCAGGAGCGAAGGGTGCAGCCAAGGGCGGCGCAGCCGCTCCTGCTGCTGCAGCCGGTGGTGCTGCACCCGCAGCGGGCGCGCCCGCTGCCGGAGCACCTGCTGGCGCCGGAGCCATGCCAGGACGTCCTCCCGTCGGACCACCACCCAAGCAACAGCAGGGCGCCATGGGGAAGGGAAAGCAAAATAAGGGTCAGATGCCGATGGCTCAAATGGTTGCCTGCGGCAACTGCGGCTCTGGACTGCAAGCAGACTGGGATTTGTGCCCCTACTGCGGCTGCGCGGTGGGCCGCGCTGCCGCGGCCGCTGCTCCGGTTGGACCACAGCCGCGCTCCCAGCAACAGCCGCCCGCTGATGCCGACAAAACCATGGCCATCAACCTCGAGGACCTCGGAAAGCGGCAAGCGCGCCCGGTCGTCGGATGGATCGTCGCTCAGAATGGGAGCCACAGAGGTCAGGACTTCCGCCTCTACGATGGCAAAAACCTGCTCGGCACCGCGGCCGATTGCGACATCGTCATCACCGACCCCTACCTCTCAGCCAAGCACTGCACCATCCGCCACGAAAACGGCAACTTCGTTCTCATCGATCTGGACTCCACCAACGGCTGTTTCGTCAACCAAAAGCGAATCAGCACCATGGAACTCATCGATAACGATACCGTGCGCTTGGGACAAACCGAGTTCAAGTTCAAAGCACTCTTCTGAGCCATCAGCTCGCTCAGAACCTGGCTGCCAACCCGCGACAAGGATGCACGATGCACCCCTGGCACGACATCTACCTTGATGACGCTCAGCTCCAACACAGCTTCCCCGTGGTCGTCGAGGTCCCCAAGGGCAGCAAAAATAAATACGAACTCGATAAACAAACCGGATTTTTGCGCCTCGATCGCGTCCTCTACAGCGCTGTCCATTACCCCGCAAACTACGGATTCGTCCCACGCACCTACTGCGATGACGGCGATCCGCTCGATGTTCTCGTGCTCGGTCAAGAACCGGTTCACCCACTCACCATCGTCGACGCGCGGGCAATTGGCGTCCTCCATATGAAGGACGAGAAAGGACTCGACGACAAGATCATCGCCGTCAACATCAACGACCCGGCCTTCTCCTCGTACTACGAGCACACCGAGCTCGCCCCACACACCGCTCTGGAGATGGCGCGCTTCTTCGAAGACTACAAACTCCTCGAGCACAAGTCAGTGCTCGTCAAAGAGGTCGGCGGAGCCCAAGACGCGTTGCAGGTTCTCACCGAAGCACTCGAGCTGTACCGGAAACTACGACGAGGCGAGCTCAAAGGCTGCTAACGCTCTGCCTCTGTCGCTCAGCCAAAGAGCGCGCAGTGAGTCTCTTCCCACCCAGCCCTCGCGCCCTGCGATTGGCCAGAGCGCGCGGTCAAGTGCCGGTGAGTCCCATCCCTGTCGCGCTCGCTGCACTGCTTGGGTTGGGCGTTGCGCTCTACCTCAGCGCCGACGATTGGGCCAACTGGCTGAACGCCGTCCCTGGCTATCTCACGCTGCCAGAAGGAGATGTCGCCCTCGCTGTGCACGCTCGCGAGCAGGCACAAGGATTGCTCGTCAGCGCGATACCCTTGGCGATTCCTTTGCTCATCGCGCCATTTGTCATGGCATTGCTCGGCTGGGCCATGCAACACCGAATGCGTTTGCGCATGCCACGGCGCAGCCGTCCGCCTCTGCTTCAGCGCTGTCGTATGCTGCTTCCCATGCCCTTCATGGCACTGGCTGCGCTCGCCTTGGCGGTCGTCTTGGTCCCCGCGCTGCGTGAGCGCCCCCAGCCCGAAGCGTTGGTGTCGACAGGAGCAGTCTACCTGCTCGGCGCGCTTGCTCTCCTGTCGCTGCTTGATGTGCTGTTTGCGCACTGGCTGCACCGAAGGGCGCTGCGCATGACTCGCCAACAGCTCTTGGACGAAGCCCGTGACTTGCATCCTCGTCGTTCTCGCACAGAGGTGGACGAAGCGAAACGGTAGAACCCAGATGCTGAGCGAGAGACAGGCTCAAAGGCCGTCGAGGGCGAGTGCGCTCGGGCGCAGCTCGAACTCGAGCTCTGGGGTTCGCTTGCGTGCGATCCCTGCGGCGACTTGGCGGCGCAGATAGGAGCGGGCATGCAACAGCGCATGCTTGGCTTCTTCCAAGCTTGGGAGCCCCTCTTCCCCGAGCTCTACGCTGACGCTGACGCACAGCTTTCGCGCATTGTCCCGGAGCTGAACCCTATCGATGCTCATGCACTGAAGACGATGGTCCGTCGCATCAGCGAGGGAGAGGCTCAAGATTTCATGTGCTTCGGCGCAAAGCTGCGCTTCCTTGTTGGACATGGATCGCTCGCGAACCATGCGATGGTGTTGTTCTCTTGGCATACGCTTTGTCCGCGTCTCTGCGAGCGCCGCGGAATGCGGTGCTCATCCTCCATCGCAACGCCTGAGGCCTCACCGACGATTCCCAAGCGGCAGTTGCGGCTGGCACAACGCAGTGGGGGGCGAGTGGTCACACAGACGAGTTCAAGATGGGATGGGGACCTTGGCGACGAGCTCGGTGACGATGCGCTCACTCTCTTGTCGGCTTCGTCGTTGTGCGTTGAGCGCGCTGGTGCCTGGTCGAACGCGATGCGCGAAAGCGGGCACGAAGAGCTCGAGGAGGTCATCTGCCAACAAAAAGCCTCGTCCGTGACTGAGCGCAAGGGCGCGCGCGACCCTCAGTAGACTGAGGCTGGCCCGTGTGGAAACGGTCAGCTCGAGTTTGGGGCTGCTGCGCAGCTCATCGACAACCGCCATGAGATAGTCGAGCAGGCTGTCGTCGACATGCACCTGGTCCACCGCCTCGAAGAGCTGCGACATGCGCTCTGCATCGATGACGGCTTTCAGCGCGTCGACTGGCTCCTTGCGACCGCGAGACCTGAGCATCTCCTTCTCGCTTGCGATGCTCGGGAAGCCGAGCGACAGGCGCAGGGCGAAGCGGTCGAGTTGGCTCTCGGGCAACGGATAGGTGCCGAAGAACTCACTGGGGTTTTGAGTCGCCAGCACGAGAAACGGCCTGGGTAGCGGATGGCATTGGTTGTCGACGCTGACGGTTTGCTCATGCATGGCTTCGAGCAGCGCCGATTGAGTGCGGGGGCTGGCTCGGTTGATTTCGTCAGCGAGCAAGACCTGGTGGAAGATGGGGCCTGGTTGAAAGAGAAATCGCTGTTCACGCTCGTCGTAGATGGACACCCCGAGAATATCAGAAGGGAGCATGTCTGAGGTGAACTGAATACGTCCGAAATCGAGTCCGAAGGAGCGTGCCAGCGCTTTGGCGAGTGTCGTCTTGCCTGTTCCAGGATGGTCTTCGAGAAGAAGATGTCCCTCTGCCAGAACACAGCAAACGCAGCGGCGAACGAGCTCTTCCTTGTCGAGCAGGACGGATGCGACGTTGTTGATGATGGCGTCGATCGCGCGTCGCGCGAGCTCAGTGGTCTCGGTGGAGAGAGAAGTGGGCGCGTTCATTCGCCTCGTTTCGCGGTGCTGCGGAGCGAAATGCCGACAGGACACAGATGCTTGGTGTCGCGCTCGCGACAGCAGGGGAAGCGCAGGTCTGGAGCGAGCGGCCTGCTCGAGGCTCAGAGCAGGAAAACGAGCGCGACGGCGATGGCGATGAGGATGACAGAAATCCCTGCGATCACGATCAGCTTGGAGGGGCCAGTAGCAACGGCGCCGTCCTTGCTTGCTGCGATGGCTCCAGACTCCGTTTTGGCGAGGGGAGCATCTTTGGCCGCGGGCTTGGAGGGAGAGATCTTGGCAAGGGCTGCGGCCAGCTCAGGATCGAGGTCGCGGCCTTCCACGGGTGGCAGGGCCTCTCCACCGCCTGAGCCTGACACGGGGTCAATCTCGTCGCCGAGGCCTGACCAAGCGTCGGCATCGAAGGTGTAGTAGTAGCAGATGGAGTTCGAGTAGTCGGCGACGAAGGCGTCGAGCAGCACCTTGGCGCCTTCGTATTTCATGCCTTTGAGGCGTTCGACGTTGCGTTCGTAGGCGTCGACTTCACCCTTGCGCTGTGCCGCCTCGGCTTTCTTGACCCGGAACTCCCTGACGATCATGGACTTCTGGGACTTGAGGTCGAGAACGTCGAAGTCCTCGCCGTAGAGCCCTGTCTGAATGCTTGCCTCGATGCGGTAGCGCTTGTTGAGGATGAGAGGACGCTTGCATTCCTGGCATTGCTCTGGAGCCTGCTCATAGCGGTGTTCGCAACGTGGACACAGATACATGCTCTTCTCCGAAAGACGATGCGCTTGCGGGCGCCTTGGAAGGGGTGGCCGTCGCAAGCAAAAGCTCGTATGCTGATGGCGAAAGCAGCGGCCCACGAGCTTGCGTGACGACCGTGGCTAGCAACGAGAGGTGCCCATGGACACGGAAGCGACCATGAAGCGACAGCTCAACATACACTGGATCGGCCCGTTTTCCTACCTAGCTGCGTACTACAAGCTGCCTTCTGGGCTCTATCTCGTGTATGTAGGCCAGCATCCGATCTTTTTGGGGGCGAGCACCGACTTTGCACGCTCTCTCTCGGGCCACGCCGTGCATACTGGTAGCGCTGTGCATCCTGTGGACATGATCGGTCGAGAGCTGCTCTCTTACGCGCGACGCTACAACCAGCGTCTGCTCGTCAAGCTTGGACAGGTCAAGGATGGGGAGACCTTGGTCAAGGATCTCGAGAGCCTCGATGACGTGGTCTCCCTGATCAATTTTCACGCGCACTTCCCCTGCAACGCCTACGGTCGTGAGGCCTATCTCGGGAAGCAATCCCTGCGCGTCGAGAACACAGGCAAGCACTATCCCCTCGAGTCCAGCTACGAGGCCGAGGTGGGCGCCGACGTTTCTTAGCTGACCACGTTGATGGGTGCTCCCTGCAGGAAGGCGCGGACATTCTCGACAGTGGCCGCCAGCAGTCGTTGTCGTGCGGCGTGCGTCGACCAGGCCAGATGTGGCGTCAACAAGAGCTTGGGCGTCTGTAGGAACGGGTGTTCGCTGGGCAGGGGTTCACAGCTCTGCACATCGAGTGCGGCAGCGCCGAGCTGCCCTTGGTTGAGCGCCTCGAGGAGCGCATTCTCTTCAATCAGCCCTGCGCGAGCGGTATTGATCAGCCACGCGCCCGGCTTCATCAACGCGAAGCGATGCTGGTCGAGCAGCCCCTGATTCTGGGCCGTGAGCGGGCAGTGCAAGCTGACGATGTTGGCTCGCACGAGGAGTGCCTCGAGGCTGCTCCACTCGACCCCCTGGACGCGGTTATCAGGATTCGTGTCGTAGGCGAGGACCTGCATGTCGAGGGCATTGGCGATGCGCGCGACGCGTGCTCCAATGCGTCCCACACCAATCAATCCCAGACACCGACCGGCGAGCTCGTGTTGTGGCGTACACCAGTAGCTAAAGTCCTCTCTGCGCACCCAGTCGCCTGAGCGCACGGAAGCATGATGACGCTCGACGTGTCGGGCGAGGGCGAAGATGAGGGCGAAAGTGTGCTCGGCGACAGCGGCGGAGCCGTATTCAGGGACGTTACACACCACGATGCCACGTTGCCGAGCGGCGTGGAGGTCGATGATGTCGTAGCCCGTCGCGAGTACGGAGACCATGCGCAACCGCGGCAGAGCATCGAACTGTGTCGCACCGAGGCGCAGCTTGTTGACGATGAGGATGTCTGCATGCCGAGCCCTTTCGAAAACGGACGAGGGCGGGCTACGCTCGAAGACCTCGAGCTCGCCGAGGCTGGCGAGCTCATCCCAAGGGTTGTCGCCTGGATTGACGGGGTAGCCGTCGAGGACGACGATACGGGGCACGGCTTCGGATGGCTTGGCCACGAGGGGCTCCACTGACACAGAGGTCGCAGGGAGGTCGCATCAAGCATCAGGCCTGAGCGCGAGCGAACACGATGGCGGGAAGCTAACTCTTCGGGGCTTTCGCGAGGAGCTCGTTCTCAATGATTTCGACGTGATAAGCCCAGCCTTTGAAGCCGACGACCTTCTCGGCGAGTTTTCCTTTGGGGTGATAGTAGAGCACCGTGGGGGTGCCGGTGATGTTGAGCCTTGCGGTGCTCTTCGGGCTCTTGTCAGCGAGCATCTCGCAGACCTTGAGCTTGCCATCGTATTTGCCAGCGAGCTCCATGAGGATGGGCTCGAGCTGATGGCAAGAGGGGCAATTGCTACCCCAGACGTCGAGCACGACAGGCAGCTCGGACTGATTGATTTCCTGGTGGAAATTGGCGTCGTTGATGCTAATGGGTTGCTTTTTCGTGGTGCCGAAGAGTTTGCCGAACAGTCCCATCGTCCATTCCTCGCGTTCAGGGGAGCGAAGCTTCCGTCGACGCAGCGGGCGTCGAGGACTGCAAGTGTGCACACCGATGGCGTCTCGGCAAGTCCCCAAAAGGGCGGAGGGAAAGCGAGAATGCTGCAGCCTACATCGCCTGGTCAATCAGCGGGATGCCCCTGTAGGCCGAGATGATGTAGTTGGTGTAGCGGGTGATGGCGTCTTCGTTGTCGAAGAGCAGGTGGTGATCGTCATCGTAGCTGAGCACGCCTGCGGTGAAGGCGCAGACAGGGCGTTCGCAGTTGGGGAAAGGCTCATTGATGTTGCCGACCACGGGGGCTGGAATGGGGGCGATGCCTGCTTGCTCCCAGAGCTCATCGGTGTAGGCCTCGGGCTGGATGAGGGGGATGCCAGCGGAAACAGCGAAGGCGGCGACATACCTGGGTGGCATGACGCGATCTTGGGTGCCGAGAGTGATGAAGACATCGTTGGGGAGGGGCTCTGGGTCGAGGAAGAGCCGCGGTCCAAAGTTGATGGGATCTGCTGGGTCGAGCAGAGGCTGCAGGACGAGGCGCACGATGGGGTGGTCTTCGTCGAGCACTTCACCAGGGGCGAGCGCAAAGCGCGTGGCGTATTCTTCTTGATAGCGTTCGGCGAGCATGCCGCCGAGGAAGCCAGCCGGCGCGGCGAGCACTGTGGTGTCGATGCGCCCTTCGACTGAGGCAGCGAGGGCGGCGACCTGTGCACCGACGCCGTTGCCCATGAGCACGAGGGGGTTTGCGAAGAGGGGGATGGACGCTCCGAGGGGTGAGACCTCGGGCTCGATGGTGACGATTTCGACGAAGCGCATGAGCTGCAGGAGGTCGGCGACGCGTTGGAGGATGATGTCGCGCCAGGCGGGGAGGTTGTCGACGGCGAGCTGCGCGAAGAGCTCTTCTGGAGGGGTGGAGGTGGGGTTACGGCCGGCGCTGAGGGGCGCGTCCATGGAGATGGCGGCGAGGTAGATGGGGATCAGCGCCTTGGCCTCGTTGTCGAGGAATGATCTGTATTCTCCGGCCTCGCCGGGGGCATAGACCATGAGGTAGTGCGCTGGTGACTGAGGGTCGGTGATGGGGGTCATGAGCGCGAAGCGGGTATCGTATTCTCGAGCGCTCTGGGGTTTGCCGTCCCCATCGAAGGCGATCTTGCCTTGTCCGAATTCGGAGAAGGGCGGAGGCCCTTGCAGGTAGTCGACCAAGGGGAAGGTGCCTTCGTAGAGCCCGACGCCTTTGCTGACGGAGTAGG
>JAVFAO010000256.1:0-9970 GCA_034002465.1 Myxococcota bacterium | reverse complement strand
GAACATGGCGCGGGCGATGGCGACGCGCTGTCGCTGTCCACCCGAGAGCTCGGTGGGTCGCTCGTGCATCTTCTCTTCCAAGCCCACCATGCGCACCAGCTCCTCGGCGCGCTCTCGTGACCGTCCCCAAGGGATGTCCGAGAAGTAGGCGGGAACCATGACGTTCTCCAGACAGCTCACGTGCGGCAGGAGATTGAAGGTTTGAAAGACGAAGCCGAGGGTTCGGTTGCGCAGGCGGCTCAGCTGTCGGTCGCTGAGTCCGTGAAGATTCTGTGAAGCGATCTCGACCACACCTTCGAAATCGCCGTCGAGTCCACCAATGATGTTCAACAGCGTGGTCTTGCCACTGCCGCTGGTGCCAATGATCGACACGATCTCACCTGCGGAGATCCTGAGGTTGACGTCTTTGAGCACGTGGTTGCGGGTCTTACCGCGCCCGTAGTACTTGTTCAAAGCACGAATTCGAACGACATCGCGGGATGTCTCGCTCATACGCGGGCTTGCTCCTGGAGCCTTGGTGTCGCAGCGTTTGCCGCGCCGTGTTGCGTCATTCGTCAGTTTGGGGCGGGGTCATGTCGATGCTGAGCTCGATGCCCACACCCTCGTCCTCCACCCGCAGCTGCGCCGAGACATAGTCCAAGGGCGCCAAAAACTTGGCGATCTGGACCCTGACAATGTCGAACTTCGCCGACAGGACCGCGACGATCTGGCGCACATCGACGCTCAGTGTCCAGACAATCCCATCCTGCAAGACCTCGATGGGGAAGCTCTTCGCTGCTGGCACCTTCTCGCTGCTCTTGAGCCGCTCGATGACCGACGCGATGGTGTTTTCACCGGTGCATGCGGCCAACACCCCATCATAATATGCGATGCGCAGCAGTGCGGCGCGTTGGTGCCGAAGGGTGATGAGCAGGACCTCGTTGCGCTCCTCGATTTCGACGGCGCCTTGCGGGAGCAGATCCTTGATAGCGCTCACCTTGCCAAAGTAGCTGTTGGCCTTGTCTGCATTCTTCATGGGCAGGTAGAGCGCCGCGTCGACGGCGCGCATGGCGTCGGTGGCGGAGCCCGAGCGGGCGAGGGCGTTCTCCTCGATGGAGAAGAGGTTGAGCAAGGCGTGGCCCGAGAGGTTGTACAGCACCTCGTCCTCGAAATTCAGGATGAAGCGCACCGAGAGCTGCTTCTTGAGCTTCTCCCAGGTCTGCTGCGCCCCAGCGGGCAACACGAAAAAGAGGGTCTTCTCCAGGGTCTTCGGCGAAAACGTGAAGTGCCCCAGGGCATGGGATTGCGGGTCGATGAGCCGCGCCAAGCCTTCGGCACTCGATGGATCGGGACTGCCCAGCTCCTTCAGGGCGCTCGCGCTCGCTTCGGGGAGCGTGAGGAACCAGCTCAAGGCCAGGCGTTTCTCCTTCGCCATCAGTGCAACGCCAGCAGTGTTGGTCTGCGAGAAAAAGAGCTCGTTGAGAAAGCTCTCCGCCGCCTCGCTGCCCGCCAACAAGGGCTTGACCAAATCACGAGCCACCTGCTGATTGGGGCTGTAGACAAAGACTGGACCGCGTTCGGCGAGGCGCTCTCGCATCGCCACAAACGCCTCGCTGCTCGCCATGCTCTTCGATGCTTGGGTGTCGAGCAGCCGCTTCAGCGTATCCGGGGACGGTCCAGCTTTGGACCAAATCGGCGTGCCTATCGCGACATAGCCACAGCCATCCACATAGGTATACGATAGAAAATCCTCTTTACGAACGAGGACAGAGGTGAGCGTTCGCTCTCCGTGTTGTTCGACGTGTCGGCGAGGTCTTCCGTATTCCTCGTTGACGACGGAGTCCATGAGACTTTCGAAACGAGTGAGGTCATCGACGGGGAGGATGAGGAAGGGTGAACCGTCGAGCATGCCAAAGAGAACACCCCTCTCGAGAGACAACCCCGACTGTTCATAGCTCTTTGCATCTGCCGGATTGAAACCGTGATGCCAGCCCAGATCCGCGAAAACGCCGTCGAGCTGGCGCGGATCGACCAGATGCCAGGAGCGCACGGTGTCGATGAGCTCCACCACCGCCGCAAAGCTGCCCAAAAACGCGACGAGCTGTGCGTCTGAGGGTACTCGCTGCGCAAGCTCTTGTGCCGCCTGAGCCGCAGTACTGGGATAGCCCTCGGGCAGAGACGCCACAGCCGCCGGCTTCTGCTCTTCCTCCTCGGGTTGACAGCGACAAGCCCACGCCCCTTGCGTCAATGACACTGACAGAAGCGCACAGCACAGCAGTGAGCCCCTCGATTTCATGGCTCTCCTTTCATTCCACCGGGCCGCACGAGTGCGCCTCGGATGAGCAGGGACTATAGGAGGCTGCGCAAGACTACGCAACCCGACACAGCCAGAGTGTCGGTGGACCCACAGCCCGGGGGCTCGGCTTGTGACTCGCGTGCAGTTGTGGTATCGACGTCGATTTGGGAGGCTCAGACGAGGGCTCCATGACATGATTTCGAGCCTAATTATCAAAGATTTCGCTATTATAGACCAGCTCGACGTGGACTTCCACGACGGCCTCTCCGTGCTGACTGGTGAGACCGGTGCGGGGAAGTCGATCATCATCGACGCCCTCAATCTCTTGCTCGGGGGGCGTGCCAGCGTCGACACCATTCGCACCGGGGCCAACGAGGCCATCGTCGAGGCCGCCTTTTGCTTCCAAGGCGCGCGCGCCGAGCTCATGCGGGCGCGTCTCGAGAAGCTCAATCTCGACAGCGGCTCGACACAGCTCGCGCACGAGGAGCTCGTCATCCGGCGCAGCATCAGCCGCGCTGAGCGTAGCCGCGTCAGCGTCAACGGCTGCCTCGTCAATGTCGCTGGCTTGAAGCAACTCATGGCGGGCGTGGTCGACATCTCAGGACAACACGAGCACGTCAGTCTGCTCAATCCCATGCGCCATCTGCCGCTGCTCGACCGTTTCGCTGCTGCTCAGGAGCTCGCGCAAGAAATGGCGCAGAGCTTTCGGCAGCTCGAGAAGCTCCGCCAAGAGCTCGATGCGCTGCGCAGCCGCGCTCGTGATCGCCTCGCACGACTGGATTTCCTCGAGTTTCAAATCAACGAGCTCGAGGCGGCCTCGCTCGATCCGCTCGAGCTGCCGCGCCTCGAACAGGAGCTGCGCGAGCTCGAGAACGCAAGCCTGATTCGCGACGCCGCTCGAAATGGGGTCGATCAGCTCTACGAAGACGACCGCTCCGTCTGCGTGCTCCTCGCCCGTGTCAACACCGAGCTCGAGCGGGCTGCACGACAGCTCCCGGCCTTGCGTCCCATCGCTGACGAGCTCGCTCAAGCTCGCCTCATGATCGAAGACAACGCTCGACAGCTGCAGCGCTTCTGCGACCTCGAAGATGACCCCCTCGCCATCGACCGCATCCACGAGCGCGTCGCGCTCCTCGCGCGCTTGCAGCGCAAGTACGGCAGAAACATCGACGAGCTCATCGAGGAGCTCGCAAAGATGCGCACCGAGCTCGAGCAGCTCAAACGGGGTGAGGAGCTCAGCCTCGAACTCGAGGGTCGAATCCGCCAACTCGGGGGGCGCGCGCTCACCGTGGCTGCCCAGCTCTCGCGCAAACGGCGGGACGCGGTGGCGTCGCTGCAGCAGCGCATCGAGGAGCATCTCTCGCAGCTCGGCTTCTCCAGCGCCCGCTTCATCGTCGAGCTCGACACCCAAGAGGGCCTCGACGCGCTCTCGTCCAAAGGACTCGATCAGGTCGAGTTTCTCTTTGCGCCCAACCTCGGCGAGCAGCCCAAAGCGCTCGCCAAAATCGCCTCCGGCGGCGAGCTCTCCCGCGTCATGCTGGCCTTCAAACAGGTCTTTGCCGAGCTCGATGACGTGGCCTGCTATATCTTCGATGAGCTCGATGCCGGTATCGGTGGACAGATCGCCGCCCACGTCGCCCAGAGTTTGCTGCGCGTGGCCGAGCACCACCAAGTCCTCTGTATTACCCACCTCGCGACGATTGCGAGTTGCGCCCAGCATCATTACGTCGTGAAAAAGAAGGAGCTCGGCGAGCGCACCCTCAGTGAGCTCAGCCTGCTCCCAGAACAGGACAGAGTCGGTGAGATCGCCAGGATGTTGGGCGGATTGGGCATCACTGAGCTCAGCCTCGAACATGCCTCGGAAATGATGCGTCGTGCCCGAAACAGCGCACTGCCCCCAGACCATCGCGCTTTCTCCTCTGGAGTGTCTCGTCGTGACTGAGCTGCCACGCGCCATCTTCTCACACCTGCTGGGCGCCTCGTCTACCCCAGCAAAGAGAATGTATCAGCGCGCTCATGCGGCACAGCTCGCGTACTGCCGAGCGGCTTGCGGTGCCCTCGATGGCGCGCACCCGTTGGGCTTGCTTCGCGGCGAGTCTGAGCATCTTGGCTCGCACTCGCGGCGCCAGTCCGAAGACCTGTTTGCATCGATGCGGCTGCCGATGCGGCCCTCGTGGCGACCACGAAGCGTCTCGAGCCCGTCTTCACGGCGTATACGGAGGAGCCTGCCGTGAGACGAGGCCGCTCCAACACCTTGCTGGCGGACCCTCGACCCCGTAGCGCTCGCAACTGGTTTATCATTCCTGTTCTGTTGTTCGCTGCTGCACTTGGCTACTTCCTGCTCGGTGCCGATGATGAAGAGAGCGCTCGCCAGCGAACTCAACGACTCGTCGAGCTCGACCGTGCCGTCTGGGACGAAGGTGAGCTCAACCAATCCAGCCTTCCCGGAGAAAACCAGACCGAGACCACCCTGGCGGTCCAGGCCAACACCGACGATCCCTTCCACATCAAAGGAAGGGTGCAGAGAAATCAAACGATCTTCGTCACGCTCCGCAACAGGGGAATCGCGCCCGCTCGTATACACCCTCTGATTGAGGCGATGTCCACGGTCTTCGATTTCCGTCGCTCGAAGCCAGGCGATCAGTACGAAGCGCGTCTCGATCTCGATGGAAATCTGATCGAGTTCCGCTACCAATGCAGTCCTGAGGAAATTTATTTGGCGCGCCTCGTCGGCGATCGCTACGTTCCTGAACGCGTCGAGATCCCCAAGGAAACGCGAAGAGAGCGCGTCTCCGGCGTGATCACCACCTCACTTTTCAAGGGCTTCTCGGCCATCGGCGAAAAAGGCGAGCTCGCGCAGGCGTTCATGGACCTCTTCGTGTACGATTTCGACTTCGGAAGCGACGCTCGACCAGGCGATCGCTTCACCGTCCTCGTCGACAAGGTCTACCTCGACGGTGCCTTCTACAAATACGGGAAGGTCCTCGCTGCTCAATACGAAACCCCCTCTCAGTCGCTCTCGGCCTTCTACTTCGGCGATGATGAGAGTGGTGAGTTCTACGACTACGATGGCCGGCCTCTGCGACGCATGTTTCTCAAAGCCCCCATCCTCAACTGCAAGATCACCAGCTACTTCTCGAAGCGTCGCTTCCATCCCATCCTCAAGCGCTACCGACCGCACTACGGCATCGACTGGGCATGTCCCACGGGAACCCCCATCCTCGCTGCCGCCGACGGCGTCGTCACCTTCGCCGCTTGGAAAGGCGGCAACGGCAACCTACTCGTGATCGAGCACGACAATGGCTATGTCTCTCTCTACGCCCACCTCAAGAACTTCGCGCGAGGTATCGAGAAGGGCAGCAAGGTGCGCCAGCACCAGGTCGTGGCCTATCTTGGAAACACGGGTATCTCCACCGGGCCACACCTACACTACGGGCTCAGAAAGGACGGCGTCTACGTCGATCCGCTCGCCATCGAGGCGGAGCGGGATCCACCGCTGACAGGAGCCAAACTCAAGCGCTTCAAAGAAGAACGGGACGCTGCCTTGGAGGAGCTCAAGACACCCGCCGCGCCCCCAGCACCGAATTCGCTTCCTCAACTCTCGGCACCACAGGTCGTGCCCCTACCCTCCGTCCCCGAGCCGCAGCCTTGAACCTGCGACGAGGCCTGCAACGCGCCGCCATCGCCAGCTTCATCGCTGGCGCTTTCGCGCTTGGCGCAGCGCACATCTACGTCTCGAACCTCGCCGTCGGCCATCGCTTCTTCGTCTACGGTCAAGCCGAGGCCTTTGCAGACCAAAGCAGCTTCTTTCGTGTCTCAGCCTTCGCCAACTTTCCTCCAGGGCCGCTCTCCAATGGGCGGCTCGAGGTCTCGGTTCTCGATGCCGAAGGTGATGCGCGCCTTACACAGAGCGTCGCCCTCGATGCACTTGGACGGGCAGCTTTCTCCCTCCCTGCCCTCGGCGCTGTCGGGACCTATCGCGTCGACGCGAAACTCTTCGAAGACCAGCACTTGCGTGCATCGTCAGGGTTCGAGCTCGAGGTCTCGAGCAGCGCCCTTCCGAGCATCGAAGAGCGGCCGAAGGCGGCACCAGAAGATCAACTCGGGCGAACGGGCCAAGCGCCCAATCATCAAGAAGGTCTGCGGGTGGAGCTGCTCACCCAAGAGCAGCGTCTGCCTGCGATGCTGCCCCAGACCGTGTTCGTCCGCGTCACCGAGGCCCAGACCGCGAAGCCAGTGCTCGCCGACGTGCTCTTGGAGCAGGTCTATGGGCAGTCCAATTTTGGGGACCCCGAAGCGAGCGCCGACCCGGCCGCCCCTCCCAACGCCGCGATTCGACAGCGCAAACTGCGCACCGATGGGTTCGGATTGGCGAGCTTCGAGATTGAGGCGCTCAGCGAGTCCGATTGGTCCATCACCGCCCAGGATGGTCGTGGGAACAGCGTCAAGGTCAAACGCAATCTTGGAATCTGGTCTCCTTCACTGGTGATGGAGCTGGCTGACCCCGTTTGGGAGCCCGCTGAGCCGATCCGTTTCAGGATCATCTCCTTGTATTCTGGCGATGAGACGCTGTACGCAGATCTTCACGATGCGCAAGTGTGGTTGTCGGCGTACTCGAGCAGGATGCGCGAGTCTGCCCAGGTCGACTGGTATCCCAAGGGCCTCGAGCTCCCCGAGAAGCCCCGGCTCGTGACGCTGAGCGCGTGTTTCTCCGATGTCTCCTGCGAAGAGGCGCACGCCCGCTCGGCATTGCTTTTTGCGCCGCGCCGCCTCGATGCCCAAGAGAGGGTCGCGGCCTTGGCCGCCTTCCTGCCGCGCGACAAGGCGTACCTCGAGCAGCTCCTCGCGCCGGAGCAGCTCGCCCGCGCTACGCCCGCGATGCTCGCGAGGCTCGAGCGTCTGATGATAAGCCAGATTCGTACGCAGTATCGACGACCCGAGGTTTTGGTCCGCAGCGAGCTCGAGGCGATAGCGGTGCTCGAGGCGTCCAAGGCTGAGTTTCGCGAGCTTGGCGCATTGCTCTTCGTGTGCTGGTACGGCGCTGGCGGGCTGCTCCTTGGGTTCTGGGTGTTGCGAGGCGTGCTCGCCCGGCGCAAGGCGATGCGCGCTTTGGTCGACGAGGACGACGACGGCACCGAGGCCACCTTGGCTGATGCGGCAGGGGAGCAGCACGCCGTAGGCCGGGCAGTCAAGCTCGACAACGCCTCTGTTTTCGTGGATGTTCTTGCGCTGAGCCTGAGCCTTGTGGTCTTTGCTGGGGCTCTGCTGCTGCTCTACCAAAAGATTTGAGTCTGGCTTGTGAGCAACGTCATTTTCCCTGTCCGAAGCTTGCTCGTCTCTCTGAGTGCGTGCCTGCTGCTCATGGCGGTGGGCTGCTCTGAGCCCGCGGAGCGCTTGGTTCAACATCTCGAGGCGATGAGCGAGCTCGTCGAGGGCGCGCCGAGCTGTGCAGAGAAGTCTGCAGCGCTGACGGCCTATCTCGATGAGCACGAAGCTGAGCTGCAGGCGCTGATGGCGCGCAAGGGTGAATCCAGCCCAGAGCAAGCCCGTCGCCTCAGCGGCGCTGCATCGCGTCTCGATAGCCTCACCCATGACTGCTCTGACGACACGGGCATGCGTACGTTTTCAATGCGTTTTTCGAAGATGGTCTTGGATTCCCTGTGAGCCACGCGTACCCCAAGCTGTTTGATGTGGTCGTCATTGGCGGCGGGCACGCTGGCTGTGAAGCGGCGCATGCTGCGGCACGGCTCGGCTGTGAGACCCTGCTCTTGACCTTGACCCTCGACGGGATTGGTCAGATGAGCTGCAACCCCTCCGTCGGCGGGCAGGCCAAGAGCCAGCTCGCCAAGGAGGTGGACGCTTTGGGAGGGCTGCTCGCTCGGGTCACTGATTGCGCCGGCATCCAGTATCGCAGCCTCAATCAGAGCAAGGGCCCAGCGGTCAAGTGTACGCGGGTGCAATGCGATACTGCGCTCTTCCGTAGCGCGATGTTGCAGGCGCTCTTCGAGACGCCCAAGCTGCAGCTCGCACAAGGGCGAGCGATCAGTATTCGGCCACAAGCGAAGGGCGGTTTCTTGGTGCATGCCGATCTGGGGCTGCACTATGTCGCTTCGGCGGTCGTGCTCTGCACGGGGACGTTTTTGCGAGGTCTGTGTCATATCGGCGAGGTGCAGTTCGCCGCTGGCCGTTTCGGCGAGCCGGCTGCCACCGAGCTTGGACAAAGCCTCGAGGCATTGGGAATACAGCTCGGGCGGCACAAGACGGGTACGCCTGCACGTCTCGACGGGCGAAGCATCGATTGGTCGAAGCTCGAAGCGCAGAGCTGCGATAGCCATCCGCCGCCGATGAGCTTCTATGGCGACGCACCGCGACTCGAGCAGCGCGCTTGTTACATTGGCTATACGCAGCCGCAGACGCACGCGCTGATCGCCGCAGCCAGAGACCGCTCTCCCCTGTTTTCGGGCGTGATACAGGGTATTGGGCCCCGCTACTGCCCCTCAATTGAGGACAAGGTTTTTCGTTTCGCCGACAAGGAGCGGCACCAGCTTTTTCTGGAGCCGATGGGGCTACGGACCCAGGAGATCTATCCGGCGGGTTTGTCAACCTCACTGCCCGTGGACGTGCAGTTTGCCTATTTACGCAGTATTCCTGGATTGGAAAATGTGGAGATGCTGCGACCTGGTTATGCTGTAGAATACGACTATGTGCGCGGCGGTCAGCTCGAGCCCAGCCTAGCCCTGCGAGCCATACCAGGGCTCTTCGCCGCAGGGCAGCTCAACGGGACCAGTGGCTACGAGGAAGCGGCGGCCCAAGGCCTGCTCGCCGGGGTCAACGCGGCCCGCTTCGTGCGCGGCCAAGACCCTGTGGTCGTCAGTCGAGAGCAGGCCTACCTCGGGGTGATGGTCGACGATCTGGTCAACCACGAGAGCGCAGAGCCTTATCGATTGTTCAGCAGTCGCGCCGAGTTTCGGCTATTGCTGCGCGAAGACAACGCGGATCGTCGGGTCTCGCCTCTTGGTCGTCAGCTCGGGCTGCTCGATGAGCGCGCCTGGGCTCGTTTCGAGGCCAAAGCGCAAGCCTGTGCGGCGTTGCGCGCTGAGCTCGAAGCGCGCACCGTGGCCCCCAGCGAGTTCGCGGCGCAGTACGGGGAGCGCTTTGCCGGCCTGAAGAATCGGAGCAGTCTGGCCCAGCTTTGCTGCCGGCCCGAGCTGAGTTGGGAGCACCTCTATCCTTTTGCAGAGTCTCTGGCCTCGTATTCTGAAACTGTTCGGGAGACTGTGCTCAACGACCTGCGTTTGCAGGGCTACGTGGCGCGCCAAGAGCAGTTCGTGGCTCGCTTCCGCCAGCTCGAGTCGATGCTCTTACCCGAAGACCTCGATTACGCGCAGGTCGCGGGTCTCAGCGCAGAGGCGCAGCAGCGCCTCTCGCGTGTCCGGCCGCGAAGCCTGGGTCAAGCCAGCCGCCTCGAGGGGGTGACCCCGGCCTCGGTCAACGCCATTCTGATCCATTTGCGCAAGCGCCAAGCGAAGCTTGGCCCTAAGCGGTCAGGACAGGAAGGCCACGTAGATGATGAACACCAAACCAGCGAGGATGGCGAGCGCAACGAGCAGAATGGCGATGATTAGGCCAGAAGAACTCGACGAAGCAGGCTTGGTGGCGACTTGAACCGGGGCCTGCGGTCCGCTGACGGCCTGT
>JAVFAO010000255.1:0-9950 GCA_034002465.1 Myxococcota bacterium | reverse complement strand
CCACCTCAAGCGCGAGTTGCGACGAGGCATTGAACGAATGCGGCACAAAAGGAGGGTCATCGGATCCTTTCTCAATATGGCCAAACTTGCCCCGGTGGAGTCAATTTGTTAGCGCATCGCTCAGTAGATCGCTCCGAGTCGATGCCGACCAATCTGGACCTTGCTTTTGAAGCGCTGTGGATGGGGTTGCCGCGGACTCGCGACTTTCTGGCTCATCGCGTGCTCTTGTACTTAGCTGTCCTGCGCGAACCGGGGACCGATGCATTGCTGGCGAAGCTCATCGGGCAGGAGCGACCGTGTGAGGTGGTTAGCGCCGAAGACATTGCCGAAGCTCGCCAAACAATATCAAAGTTGCTGGTATACGAAGGAGAATGCTATCGACTCTTCCACGACCGCTTCAAGCACTTCCTGGTTGGCGAGCAATCCGATCCCGTCGCCACGGCCTTTTCCGTCGTGCGTGCTGGCGCATCGAGTGCACCAGAACAAACTGAGACGTATTCGATGTCACGCATTCGGAGAGCCAGTGTGGGGCAATTCCATGCTCATGTAGCGACGACGTTCTGCTCTCTCTGCGAAGAGGGGCGAGAATTCGCGCTGACAAAACTCGCCCTGCCACAAGTGGCGTACCATGTTGATGTTGCAGCACGGGCTCGCGACGATCAGGAGGCCCTGTTCGACCTCCTGGATGCCAGTTGGTACGCGCTCGCGATGCGACGATCGTCTGACGGTGGTTGGCGCGAAGCCGCTGATCTGCACCGACTGGCGATCTCGGCGCGTGATTGGGATCGCGTGGATCAATTCGCCCTGGCGGTACAAAAGCGCGAATGGATGCTCGATTTCCTTGGTCCGAAACTGAGTGACTGGCGCGCAGCGCTGACTGCCCACGATGTTGAGGCGTTGCGGGGCCTAGCAATGTCCCTGCAACGAACAGAATCGGATCCTCATGGCGTCAAGTTCGAGCCGTCGTTTTGGCGTGTTTTGTTAGCGGTAGCGTGCGCGAAAATGCAGCGACTATCCGAACCGCCTGCAAGCCTGCTCATGCTTCTCGCACAGCAGCCCGTTTCCATGGAATCGTTGGACCTAGAGCTCGCTGCGCACCTACTAATGCAAGCGCAAGTTTGTCCCATGCCGAGCTGGGCCACGGCTGGTGCGCGACCGTGTCGCCGAGCAATGATGTGTGACATGTCTGTTTGTGAGCCTTTACCCGGAGAGGTGGTCAACGCGAGGGACGCGTTTGCAGACAATCCCGATGCCAGAGAGATGCTTGCTGTTCTTGAGCAGTGGTGTTTGAAACAGCGTTACCAGCAGGTGGGACTAAGCCTCGCAGCCATGGAAACGTTCGCCAGTGATCCACGCTTGCTCGGCCCGCTAACACAGGTTTTCGAGCACTTGCCGAGTCTCACATGGACAGATTCGGGGGTGAGGGAAGTCGTCTCCAATCTCAACCAAAGTCTGCTGCTTGCGCTAGTCGAGTCCGGGTGGGATGCTGTCCAATGGGCGATTGACATGCTCAGGCGAATCGAGAGCGACTACTATCGCTGTCTTCACGATGCGGCCTTCCACCTGGTGCAGGTGTTGAAGGCGCCTGCTCTACAGAGGCGCCTCTTTGAAGCGTTACTTGAACATGCGATGGGTCGCACTGAGGCGAGTGCTCGCCATCGCCTGAGCACCCTTGCTAGTTTCTGTCTAGTTCGCCACCTCGAGCTGACGGTCAGTTCATTCGACGAAGACGATTTGGAGCTACTCGCCGCGCTGGAACGAACGCTACTTCCCGCGCCGGACTGTGATTTTCTCGAGCTGGCTCTCACACGCGCGGCGGGACAGAGGCGAGATCTTCCGTCCCTGGAGAAGCACTTTCGAGCGATTAGCAATCAATGGCTTCGCGGCCAGGCGCTAATCAGACAACCTGATGATGTTGCTGGGAATCCGCAGATCTGGCCGCTCGTCCTCGAGATTTCACACAATGGTTTTGCGGTGGCGCTCTCGCTGCGGAAGTTCACGGAAACGCTTCGCGATGAGCAGCCAGTAGTCGAGCGAATGCGTAGACTGCTTCTGTTGATCGCGGCTTCCTCCAGGACAACCGCTCTTGCGCCAACTGACCTCGCCAGCACCCTGGTGGAGTCGGCCGCCTACGCGCCCGACCGCGCCGAGGCACTTCGCATACTGGGAGAGTGGTTAGCCCCCCTGTTGTTTCGTGCAGCATCGAACGTCGTCCGTGAGGTACTGCTTGCGACTCTGGAATGCAATATTGCCCCGAGCGAATGGACAGATCCGATGCGACGATTATTGGCGGCAGACACTGTTACCCTCGCTCATGAGGAGCGACGCGTACTGGGTGGATTCCCAATCGCTTACGCTTGGGGGCTGGCTCAAAACGAGGAACCAGTCTCGCCGAGTCGGTGGGCGACTTGGGATGCCGTGGTTAGTGGTCTGCTCTCGGGCCTGCTGCCCGCGCAGGCACCTTCTCCAAATGTGTTGGTCGCGATCACCAATGCCGCCATGGTCCAGAATGAAGCATGGGCTGAGAGACTCCCGCACAAATCGATGGGTTGGCTGAAAAGGAACACTTTGGACGCCACGCCGACACCACAGGCGTTGCGGCTGTGCCTTGTTTTTGGCTCCAAGGGTGAAGAACCCTGTGGTGCAGATCCCTTCCGATACGGAATAGAGCTGGGCGCGAAACCTACAGCCTTCGACCCGGAGGAGGCACTTCGTCGTGGTGGTGCGTTGTGGAGGACACTTTTCCGTTGGATGCACGAGAACGCCAGTCGGTCTGAGATTCTGGTCAAGTACGCTCGACACCCTGCCGTGCACGATTTCCTTTTAGGGTGTGAAGAAGCGGTTCACCAAAGCTCTCACGGCAGACCATACCGAGAACTCGGACGGCCCGGACGCCGCGCTCTACTATGGATGGGAGCCGCCTGGTTTGAACGTCGAAAACCCACAATCATTCTGGCGGGGGAGTTGAGCTACCGTTGTGCCACGACCGACGAACACGAAAGAATCGAGGCCTGGCTGGCCGCGAGACAGGGGGGCTGCCGATGAAAGCCGTCTTTTCGGCACGGCAAGCGGAAGGATTTGCTTGGAACGCGGGTGCACACAAACGGTGGGCTCGCATCTTCCGCTACAGCGAATGGTGGTGGGAGCTTGGCGGTGACTGGGGCCAAGGTGTCGTGCAAGGCTTTGTGCTGGGGGAGCCATGTCGAATCTTGGCGCGCGTGGACCTGTCCTCACCCACAGCTGGGGCGGCCGCTTGGATCTGGGCCGCCGACGTGCTCTCGAGAAGGGGAGGCATCGACGGACTCGGGTCAGAGTGGGATGAACAACTCGCCGTGTCCCTCGAGCGAAACGGGCTAACCATATCCGGTCGTTGCGTTCGGGACGGTGCCCAGAAGATCGCATTGAAACCTGGACGAGCCACCTCTGGGCCATGTTCGCTGGTGTGGGAGTGTCGAAATGGCACAACCACGGTGACGCTGGATCGTACGGAACGAATCACCTGTCATGTGCACCAATGCCTACCAGGTCCGCTCATCCTGTCTGCACGCACCAATGGCGCTCTCGAATCGAATCTGCGATTTGGAGACATCATCGTGGAAGCGGAGGGGCTCTAGTCGCCAAGCAGGTTTTCCCGGTTTGGAATCCCTTGCTAAGTCAGCGATTAACAGTCCTTTGTGATACACAACCCCTCAGCACTGAAACCAAGCCTGGGTCCCTCGCACTGTGCAAAGTGGGTCCTGCTTAGAGTGTCATCAACAGGAGCTGGTCGACAGTTCATGTCCGCACCTTCGTGGACCAACGGTGCCTGTAAGGCTGCATGCCCAACAGCATACGAACATGTTTGCAACAAAGACACTGGAACTGACTGGCGCATACGCTTTGCAAAAAAACTTACAAACACCTGTTATTGTTTGTTTTTGTTGTAGACGTGCGAACGAAGCGCAGCGGAGTCCGCAAGACTGAAGCCTCCTCCAGAGGCGATGTGTATGGTCTGAACTGCGATCAAGGCTTGGACTGTCGTTTCCATCGCTCTCTCGGCTGGGGCGTTGGGCGAGCGCCGCCCCAATGCCTTCGGTCATGATGCTTCAAGCCACCCCTGTGTTCGTCCAGGTATGCGCCGCGATAGTGCGAAACGGGCCCACTCGGTCAGACACACGCGGCCGCGTGACCCTCGCTCATGGCATCGTGCCTGATGGAAGGCAACTGATGCAAGCGAAAAGGCTGCTGCGGATGGGCAAGCGAGATGGCGACCGCCGAGCTCGTCGTATCCCCGCAGTCCCGGTCAGACGGCAGAGCTCATTTTCCTTCGCTCCCAAATCACGCGACGCTGTCCGACTGGGTTCTACATGTGGGTAGGTGCGCCACCGAAGGAGACACCCATGAGCCGGTCCCTCGATCACCTTTTCTTCTCAGATGAGCAGCTTCTTGACCTTGCACTGGTGCGGATGACTGACGAGGAGCTGGAGCGACACCTCGCGCGGGCTGACTGGAGCCCCGAGGCGCCTGCGAAGCCTCGCAGAGCCGAGCGAAAGGTTCCGCTCTCCACAAGGCTTGCGCGCGCCAAGCTCCAGGTCTTGCAAGAGCTCAACGTACCTGCGGCAGAGCGTGTCGAGATTGCTGCGCTGCTGAGCGCGCTCTGGGCACGTCGAAGCCGTCCCGAGCTCTCGGCCATCGCTATGGTGAAGGTCCTCGAGGAATGCGACCCAAGTCCAAGCGAGCTGCGCGAACTGCTCGAGCTTCGCCTCGCCACCAGCAAGCTTGGCGGTCCGCTTGGGCAGCTTGGTCTTCGCTCCTTGTTGGCCTGGCTGCGTCATGCCAGGGCTGGCCGCAAGAGCACCGAGGAGGCCTTGGCCGAGCTCGAGTGGCTGTGTTGGCGGTGGGGTGACCGGAACACAGGGGAGAGCTTCAAGGATTGCCTGGAGCGCAGGATAGCGGGTCCTGCGCGTCGTTTTGCCCATCCCGCATGGTCGTCTTTCGAGCGTGAGGACGCGCTCGTCACCGAGGCAGTCCATATCATGTCTGCTGCACCAGAGCCTGAGGCCGTCGCGCGCGGAGGCGCGTGCTCTGGGTTCATGCCTGAATACGGGTAGAGCTCTGCGACGTGGCTGGTGCGAGTCCGCCGTCGAGCCACCTCCTGCGTCGAGGTGTGGAGCGGGAGCTGCCGCATGGACCGTGAAGGGGTCATCGGCTTCGTCGGCCTGCGCCCAATCCGGACGAACACCGAGAATCCAGCCCTCCAGGCGCAGGTCTTGTTGATTGGGCGCTTGGCCTGTTCCCCCAAGTTGTTGGCGAAGCGATGACGCGCGTTGCGCGTGTTCTGCAGCGCCGTCGTCGCCGGGAATCGAGAGCTCCATGAGCGCTTCGAGCCGTTGGGATGGGGTTGGAGGTCTGCGCTCGGCGCGCATCGCGAACCAGGCCGAAATGGCGGCGTCGCGCGCATCGGTCTGCTCGAGACGCACGCCGTGCGCTGCTTCGAAGGCGGCGACGTAGGCGCTCGGATAAATTTCGACCGCCACGTGCTTGCCGTCGTAGGCGCGGTCGTGAATCGAGAGCCCATCGAATGGCCAGACGGCCATGGGAATGGCTGGCTTACGTTTCGCGGCGCGCTCGAGCAATCGGTGCAGCTGCTGCATGCCGCAGATGGTCTGTCCGGCGACGCTGCCTTGGCTCAACAGCTCGAGGGCGTGGCGAGGCTTGGCACCGTCGCGTCGTGCCGTCAGCTCGCAGAGGCGAAGCAGCGCCTGCGCTGGAAGCACGCGCTGCGACGTCGGGAGTCCGTAGGCATTGTCGCGCGTGCGGGCATAAAACGGTCCATTCTCTTTCGCGCCAGTGCTCCATTGGTTGAACGCGGCCGCGAACGCCTTTGGATGCGAGAGCGGGGGCCCACCGTAGCTGCCTCGGACGAGCGCGTCCCAGGCGTCGCGCCAGCAAGCGCGGTCGAGCTTGCAGAGCGCGAAGAGCGCGAGCGGCCAGGAGAACTGATGATCGAGGCCGAGCAACACCCGCTCTCCGCGTTCGGTCGCCTGTTGCAAGCGCTGAAGCAGGCTTTCGCACAGGGTCTCACGGGTGAAGCCGCCTTCCAGCTCGATGCGCGCATCGGCAGTGTGTTGCTTGTGCTGACGAGGGCAGGCGACATCGATGAGGCAGATCTTGTCTTTCTGAGCGGCTTCGTCGGCCGCCCCTGAGTAATCGGCCATGATGTAGCGGTCGAAGAGTGCTCTGCTTGTCTGCCGATTCGAAGCAGGGCTCGTTCGAAGCTCCGCGATGGCCTCGAGCAGCGGCTCTAGCCCTTCGTGCCGAACGCTCCTGCCGGTGTGGGCAGCGTTGCCATGCGCCGTTGGCTGCGCGCGGTTGGCCTTCGGCGTTGCCTCCACCACGTCCAGCTCGGCAGGATGTTCGTGATCGGGCCGCTCAGCCAAGTGTGAGAAGAGCCGGTCGAAGAGCGTTGGGTCCGCTTGGTGGGAGCGCCAGACCACGTGGCTGTCACCCATGCGCAAGCACCCCTCGATGAGCTCGTCGCTGCTCGAGAGCCTGAGGTAGACTTCGAGCTGATGCTCTGCCTTGGGTGCGCGCCCCTTCAGCGCCGCGCTACGAATGACGATCTGGCGGCTGCCAGCCGTACCCTGCTGGGCGACCTTCTTCGAAACCTTGAGCGTTGCCGTGGCCATCATGCCCTCCTCGTCGCCATCACGGTAGCAGAGGCGAGCAGCCGTGCAAGGCTGGCCAGGCGATACAGGCGATACAGGCGATACCCGCGATACAGGCGATACAAAGACCTTGGCGATCTGGAAGCGCCCAGCTCCAAAAATGACGGCTCGCATCACACCGTGCCGCCATGCCCGGTTCAGTGTACAACGCGGCGATCGTGTCGCCCGGCTCGACCACACCAACACCGAGGTTCACCATGAACAGCAGCCCCGACGCCCAGCTCCAGGCTCCCAAGTTCGCCGTCTCCATCAGCGCCGTCAGCGACGACCAGAAGCCCTTCCATCCCTACGACTTCCAGCTCCAGGCCGCGGACGCACTCAGCCGGCACTTCCTGCAACAAGGGACCCGAGCCGGGATCCTGAAGGTGCCCACTGGCGGTGGCAAGACCGCCATCGCCTCCCGCTGGCTGCTGCAAAATCACGTCGCCAAAGGCGGGCGCGTGCTCTGGCTCGCTCACCGCAGCTTTCTCCTCGAGCAGGCCAAGCGCGAGTTCGTCCGCCATCGTGCCCTGGCCAGGTCCGCAAGCTCGGCAACACCCAAGACAGAGCTGAGCGGCGTCACCGTCGCGGGGGACAAGGCGAGCTGGAGCTCTGTCGCCGCCAGTGACGACCTCGTCTTCGCCACCATGCAGAGCACCTGCCGAGAGGATAGCATGGGCTACCTCGACCTGCTCGTCCAACAATCCAAAGCCGGCCTCTTCGTCGTCGTCGACGAGGCCCACCATGCCGCCGCACAAGGCTACGTCCGCGTGCTCACACGACTGCGCCACTACGACTGCCCGCTGCTCGGCCTCACCGCCACCCCGCTGCGCATGGTCGAGAAGGATGAAGTCCGAATGTGGCGGCTCTTCGACAACAAGCTGCTCTTCGAGCTCACCCCCAGCGAGCTCTTCGAAAAAGGCATCCTCGCCCGGCCCAAGATCGAGACCGTGCCCACCCACGTCGAGCTCCAGCTCACGCCGGAGCAGCTCGCGGACGTCGCCAAGAAAGGTGACCTCGCCAGCAAGCTGCTCGAGAAGCTCGGCAAGCACGCCGCGCGCAACAAGCTCATCGTCCAGCACTACCTCGCCAAACAAGACCAATACCGCGAGACCATCGTCTTCGCTGTCGACGTCGACCACGCCAAGACCCTGGCAGAGGAATTCCAGAAACATGGGGTCAGCGCCGACTACGCCACCTACGACAGCGGGAACGCCAGCGAGGTGCTCGACAGGTTCGCCAACCAAAAGGGCCTCAAGGTCCTGTGCAACGTCGAGATGAGCACCGAAGGCTTCGATGCCCCGCACACCCAGACCGTATTCCTGGCTCGCCCGTCGCAATCCCAGTCGTTGCTCTGGCAGATGATCGGGCGCGCCCTGCGGGGCACCAGAGCTGGCGGCACCGAAGACGCCTGGCTGGTCACCTTCGTCGACACCTTCAAGAACTTCAGTCCCCTTGACGTCGAGACCTTGATCCGTGGTTCTGAGCTGGGCGAGCTCTTGGAGCCCGAGCGCGCTGCTGGGCGATTGCCAGCGCCGCTGCAGCCCGTCTCCCACGCGCTGCTGCAGGAGCTCTATCAGCTCCTCATCTCCAACACCAAGGGCGAGTTTCTGGGCGTCCACGAGTGCATTCCCAGCGACTGGGTGAGCTGGGAGGAAGAGTTCGAGGACGACGTGCAGACCCGGCAGGTGATGATCTGGGACAACCAGAAGCTGGGCTACAAGCTGTTTCGCAGCGAGCACCTCGAGGAGTCCTCGGCTCCGCTCGAGGAGCCCATCGACGAGGTTCTGGTGCGCCAGCTCATCGGCCTCTTCTTCGCCGACTGCCCCGATCCGCTGCCGCGCTGGCAGGATCTGGCTGCACTGCTGCGCGCCAAGCAGAAGGGTTGCCAGCTCCACTGGTACAGCTTCCCCGAGCGGGATGCCATCGATCCGCGCCACTTCGCTCGTCGCTTCTTCGACGAAGATACGGGCGAGCGCACCCAGCTCACCATCCTGCGCGAGTTCTGGGACAGCAACGCCTTGGTGCGCTTCATCTATCGCAACGTTTTCGAAAACTATCTCGAGGAGGTCAAGCTCTACAAGGCCGTCGAGGCAGAGAAGCAAGCCTGCCCGCCGCCTTCTCCCAAGCTGCTCAGCCTCGTCCCCAGCCAGCCCCTGGAGCGGTACCCAGAAGGGCAGGGCTACAACCTGCTCAGCCTGCGCGACGCTGTATTCAGCATTCCCAGCCACTTCCCTCACGGCGCACCGCCGATCTGCGACCTCGCCTACCTGCCAGAGGGAGGGAGTCGTGGATGCTGGGCGTTCTACCGAAACGACGTGCGGGCGATTCGGGTCCGGCCCGTCCTCAACTCCCCCTCGGTGCCACGCTTCGTCATGGAGAGCCTGCTCTACCACGAGCTGCTCCACGCCGACATGCCCAACGACTATCACTCGAAGCAGTACCGAGTGCGAGAGCGGCGCTTCGTGCCGACGCAAGCCGCCATCGACGATGCCCTCGCCCGCGGCTTCGAGCTGCCCACCGAACAGGCAGGGTGGCGCAACCTGGCCAACCAGTTCCTCGACACCCTGCATGAGCGGTATAAACTCTGGTGACAGGGAAAGCACCGTTCCCTTTGCAGGCACCACGCCGTGAGCTGTCGCCAGCAGCATCGACGCTGCTCGCCTACCACGACAAAAAAGGAAGGATTCCAAAGGCCTAGCCCTTTGGCGGGGTGTGGGGAAGCGCCCCACGAAGTCAAATCAAAGGGATGCTCGAGTCGCTTGAAGAGCGCGAGCCATGTCGAAGCCGTCGAGAAAGACGGGGAGCAATCACCCCTTATCGCCGATGCTCGCGTTGCTGCTGCTCGGCGGCGGCTTCGGAGGGAGTCGATGGATCATCAAGGGAGCTCGCCGCTTTGCCCTCGCCATGGGGAGCTGCTGGTGGAGACGGCGCGCGGGCAGTGGTGTTGCGAGCGATGTCAGCAAGAGCTGAGCTCGAGCTTGCCCAGCTTCCCTGCCGTTCCCTACTTCATCGCGCAGGAGCTGCAGGCCCTCTTCGACCCAGGGCGCAGCGTGACAGAAGCCGCCGACAGCGCCCGTCGAGGCATCGAGGGCGCCCTTCGTTGGCTCGTGTTTGCCGCGATTGCAGAAGAGTGGGCGGCGCCAGCGGCAAAGCCCTGGGTGCTCGACGCCCTGCGCGCTCTGCAGCATCCCACCCTGAGTCAATGGGTCACCCACGCGCGACGCTTCGCCAAGAGCCGCGGAGGTGAGCTGGCGGTGCGAT
>JAVFAO010000254.1:0-10096 GCA_034002465.1 Myxococcota bacterium | reverse complement strand
GTGCCAACTCCGGCTCGGCCACTGCGATCGTCTGCCCACCCTGGGCGCTCGCTTGCTTGCCTTGCTCGGCCAGCTCCGGGCGATGCTCCACCTCCACGTCACCGAGGTCTACACCGCTCGCCGCCCGAATTCCAGCCACAGGCAGCGCCGCCTCGTCCAACGGCGAGCCCTGAGCGGGCTTCGCTTCGCGCTCACCTCGGTCTCCCCAGTAGTACTTCAGAGCCAGCGCCGCTGGATCCCCAAACTGCGCCGCCTCCATCGGGTTGGGCCACGGCTGGCCAGCAGCAGCTCGCCCTCCCGAGACCGTCGAGCTGCGCTCCGCTTCGCGAGCCACCGGTGCTGACTTCTCTTCGGCAAATTGCTTGATCATCCTTGCTCCTCAGACTGTTGGGAGAGCTGCTCACGCCCCGCGCGCTGCAGCACCTCGTTGCGAAACTTCGAAGCGCGCTCATTGGGAGATGCCATTCCGCTGAGGGGAGAGAGCATCCCCAACTTGCGGTACTCGGCCTCCACCGAACGCAGCAAATGCCGCTGACAAAGCCGCTCGCCAGCAGCATGGGCCATCGAGGCTGCTCGCAGCACCACCTCCTTGATGTGGCCCCCGCTCAGCTCATAGCCGTCCGCAAGTTCGTCGAGCCGTACGTCCGCAGCCAGAGGCACCACCGACGGAATCAGCGCTCGCCACAGCTTCCGCCGTGCCTCGGCATCCCGAAGACACGGATTGTCGGTAGCCTGAGGAGAAAGTTGCCAAGATTCTGCAGATCAGTATGTCGAGTCGGCGAGGAACGCTCCCAACGCGTCCCCAAGCCATGCCGAGCCGCAGCACAGCTACTCCCGAACGCTCGGCTCTGCCCCCAGGTGCCCACGAAACCACTTTTGCTCGCCAGAACTGCGCTACGGACCTACAAAGAGCGCTTTCCAGCCGTTGAAAGTTCTTTTCGTGGTCCTCGTGACGCACCGCTGCACGCCCTAAATGCGCTCACGGCGCTCCCAGAATCCACTTTCGAGCCTTGAAAGTACGCTTCGCGCTCGCCCATTGTTCTTTTTCTGCTCCCTGAAGCGCTGGTTCGTCATCGCCGAGAGCACTCGTGAGCATTCGAAAGTGCTTTCTGTACCTCCTGCGTCCGTTGCACACCGGCATCGTCGGCCTTCGCGCGAGAGACCGACCCGGACTTGCGTCACGGCCTCGAGTCCCCTAAGTTCGAAGGAGCAGTACCGTGCTGCTCGACTCCGCCTAGCAACAGAGGCAAACGCATGGATAGAGCACAGCGACGCCCCGCTAGCTACGACGACATCCTGCGTGCTCCAAGCCATCTGCGCGCCGAGCTCATCGATGGGGAGCTCAGCCTCAGTCCAAGGCCGGCGGCGCCCCACGCGCTGGCGAGCGCGGTCGTCGGAATGGACATTGGCACTCCGTTTCAGCGCGGCCGCGGCGGCCCGGGAGGCTGGTGGATTCTGTTCGAACCTGAGCTGCATCTGGACACCCAGGTCATGGTACCCGACCTGGCGGGCTGGCGACGCGAGCGCCTTCCCCACCTTCGCAATGAACCTTTTTTTCCCCTCGTTCCCGATTGGGTTTGCGAGGTCATCTCGCCTTCGTCTGCAGGGGTCGACCGAGTCCGCAAGCAACCCCTCTATCTGCATGCGGGCGTTGCCCATCTCTGGCTCATCGACCCCATCCAACGAACGCTCGAGAGCTACCAGGCCCGCGATGGCGCTTGGGTCGTGAGCGGTAGCTACAGCGAAGAGAAGGACGCGCGCGTTGTCCCCTTCGAGGCGGTCGAACTGGACATCGGGAGCTGGTGGTTGAGCAGCGAGGAGACGGACAACAGCGCAGCACCGAAGGTCGACGAACGCAAACGAAAGTGAGCGAAGGGCACGCATCCTCTCGACAATCCGGAGGATTTGCTGCTGTCGAGAGGTCGGTGCCCGAGAGCGAACGAATGCAAACGAAAGTGAGCGAAGGGCACGCATCCTCGCGCCAATCAGAAGGATTTGAAGCTGGCGCGAGGTCGGTGCCCGAGAGCGAACGATTGCAACGAAAGTGAGCGAAGGGCACGCACCCTCGTGCCATTCCGAAGGAACTCGGAGCCAGGAAGCGGGGACTCTTGCTTCACAAGATGGCAAGGCTGCCGCGAAGCAGGCTGAGGCAGCGGCTGGACAGGATATCGGACGGAACAGGAATACGCATCACCCCCCGACTCCCCCTCAATGGAGAGGGGTTGGGGGGTGAGGTCTGAGGAAGGCGCGCGAATACAGCGTCGGCGTCGTGTACGTCCCCAGATGTGCGGAAACCGGGGAGGGCGGACACGCAGGTCCGCCCCTGCTTGTGAATATTACGCAGGTCCTTCAAATGCTTACATGTGATGCGCATCACGTGGGCTGTTCAAGGAGGACGCACGCCCTGCACTCGAGAGCGAAGGAATGCAGGGACCCCGAGTATACAGAACTCGGAGAGGGTGCTTCCGGCTCAGGCCGCTTCGAAGAGCGCTGCCGCGCCCATGCCGCCGCCCACGCACATGGTCACGATGCCCCAACGACCACCGCGGCGATTGAGCTCGTGCAACAGCGTCATCGCCATCCGCGTGCCCGACACCCCCAGCGGATGTCCAACCGCGATGGCCCCTCCATTGGGGTTCACCCGCTCCGGATCGAGGCCAAGCTCACGAATACAGTAGAGCGCCTGCGCCGCAAAGGCCTCGTTCAGCTCCACCACGTCGATGTCCTCGATGCGCAGCCCATTCTTCGCCAGCAGCTTGCGCACCGCTGGCACCGGGCCAGTGCCCATGATCTCCGGTGGCACGCCAGCCACCTGCAGGGAATGGAAGTACCCCAGGGGCTTGAGCCCCAGCGCTGCCGCCTTCTCCTCGCTCATCAACAGCACCGCTGCCGCCCCATCGGTCAAAGGCGATGCGTTTCCAGGGGTTACGCTGCCGCGAGGACGAAACGCCGGCTTCAGCTTGGCCAAACCCTCGAGCGTGGTCTCCGGTCGATTGATCGTGTCCCTCGACACGCTCAGGCTCCGAATCTCCTCGTCGTCGATGAAATGCGGCTTGACCTCAATCACCTCGGCGTCGAGACGGCCCGCCGCCTGCGCCTCGGCACAGCGCCGCTGGCTCTCATAGGCGAAGCGATCCTGGTCCTCGCGGCTGACCCCGAAGCGCTCTGCCACGATCTCGGCGGTCGCGCCCATCATGGTATACGCCTCAGGGTAGCGCTCCATCAGCTCTGGGTTGACGCTGAACTTGTTTCCGCCCAGCGGCACCATCGACATCGACTCGGTGCCCCCGGCGATGGCGACGTCAATCTCTCCGAGCATGATCGCCTGCGCCGCGTGCGCAATCGACTGCACGCCTGATGAGCAGAAGCGGTTGATGGTGATCGCCGGGACCTCGTAGGGCAAACCGGCGAGCAAACTCGCAATCCGCGCGACGTTGAAGCCCTGCTCGGCCTCGGGCATCGCGCAGCCAATGATCACGTCGTCAATCTCCTTCGGGTCGAGGCCCGGAACCCGTGACACCACCGCCTCGATGACCCAAGCCGCCAAGGTGTCGGGCCGCGTGTCCCGCAGCTCTCCCTTGTGGGCCCGTGTGAACGGCGTCCTCGCCGCGCTGACAATGGCAACTCTCTTCTTCATCGCTCTCCCCCAAACGTCACTGAAGCGCAGTGACGTGTGCTAAAGCCTGTCGTCGTACAATCAACTCGCCGAAATCAAAGGGATTCCAAAGGGCATAGCCCGGGGTGTGGGGCAGCGCCCCACAAAAAAAAAACATCCGCCACCCCTCACTTCCTAAGGAATCGCGCGATGCGTGCCCCTCGCTCACTTTCAATTGCATCCGTTCGCTCTCGGGCACCGACCTCTCGACAGCGGCAAATCCTTCGGATTGTCGAGAGGATGCGTGCCCTTCGCTCACTGTTAATTCCTTAGCGCTTTCCCTGTCTCGAGCATATGCTTCATCCGCGCTTGCGTCTTGGGCTCCCCGCAGAGGCTGAGGAAGGCTTCTCGCTCGAGCTCGAGCAGGCGCTCCTCACTGACCAGACTGGTACCGGAGCAGTCTCCGCCCGTGAGCACGGTGGCGAGCTTGCCGCCAATGAGCCGATCGTGCTCGCTGATGACGCCGTTGAGCTGCATGTCGTAGAGCATCGCATCGATGCTCGCCTTGCCGCTGCGGCCAGGCAAGCGGAGCCCGCGCGAGCGCGGTGCGATGTAGCTGCGCGCCCAATCGAGACCTCGAGACTTGGCGTCGCTGATGACGAAATCGCGGTTCATCGTCACGCGTGTGTCCGGCGCAAAGTAGCCCAGCTCCTTGGCCTCTTCAGCGGAGCCCGCGACCTTGGCCATGGCGATGGTCATGAAGGCTTTGCGCACGAAGGGCGTGGGATCGAAGCTGTTGTCCTGGGTGTGTTGGCCGTAGAGATTGCGCAAGAGCTGCAGGTTGCCGCCGCCGCCAGGGATCACGCCCACGCCCAGCTCTACCAAGCCGACGTAGCTCTCGAGCGCGGCCTGCACGGTGTTCGCGCCCATCAGCAGCTCACAGCCTCCCCCCAAGGCTCGACCAGCGACTGCAGCCACCGTGGGGATGCTGCTGTAGCGCAGGCGCTGGTTGACCGCTTGGAAACCAATCAGCAAGGTCTCGATTTCACTCCACATGCCCTGCGAAGCGGCCCCGAGCAGGCCCATGAGATTGGCACCCGCAGAGAAGTTCTCCGTGTCGTTGCCGATGACCAGGGTCTCGAAGTCGCGCTCGGCGATGTCGATGGCCTGGTTGATCATGGCCACCGTGTCGTTGTCGATGGCGTTCATCTTCGAGGTGAGCTCGAGCAAGAGCGCGCCGTCGCCCAGATCCCAGAGCGAGGCCGAGCGGTTGCGATGGATGGGCTCGGCTTGCCGGCGCAGCGTCGCGACGCTGAGCTGGCGTGGGTTTTCGGCGACAGTGCCCACAGTCCGCTCGATAGGCTGGTACTGGCTGAGCTGGGCACCCTCGAGCTCGTAGAAGCGCTTGCGTCCAGTGGCGAGCATCTGCTCAACCCAAGCTGGCACCTCGATGCCCAAGCTCTTCATCCGCTCCACGCCCCACGCCACGCCAATGGCATCCCAGATTTCGAAGGGTCCAAGCTCCCAGCCAAATCCCCAGCGCATGCCGCGGTCGATGTTGACGAGATCGTCCGAGATCTCTGGAATCCGGCGCGCTGCATAGGCCAAGGTCGCCAGGGTGGACGACTCTGCCAGCCGCGCGGCGTTGTCCTGTCCCCGCAACAAGGTGGCGATGCGAGCCCCTGGCTCTTGCAGCTTGCGCACCGCATGGACAGACTCGAAGCTCACTTGCTGCCGGGGGCCGTATTCCATCGAGCTCAAGTCGAGGCTCAGAATCTCTTTTCCCTTCTTGGCGTAGAAGCCGCTTCCGCTCTTCTCTCCGAGCAGCCCCTTGTCGAGCATGCGCCGCATGAACACTGGCGCATCGAAGATTTCCCGCTCTTCGTCGTGGCTGAGGGCGTCGTAGCAGTTCTGGGCCACGTGGAGCAAGGTGTCGAGCCCGACCACATCAGCGGTGCGGAAGACAGCGGACTTGGGGCGGCCCATGGGCACGCCGAAGATGGCGTCAATCTCCTCGGGCCGGTTCAGCTCGAAGCGCGCCATGTCGCGCATGGTGCGCATCATCGCGTAGACGCCGATGCGATTGGCGATGAAATTGGTGGTGTCCTTCCCAAAGACGATGCCTTTCCCCAGCCGCAGCTCGCCGAAGCGCTGCACCAGCTCGACCACCTCATCAAGGGTGTCCTCGCCGCGCACCAGCTCCAGCAACTTCATGTAGCGCACTGGGTTGAAGAAGTGCGTGACCAGGAAGTGTCGCTTGAAGTCGTCGGAGCGACCCTCGAGCATGGCGCTGATGGAGAGCCCAGAGGTGTTGGAGCTGATGATGGTCTGCTTTCCAGCGACGGCTTCGATGTGGGCAAAGAGGCTGCGCTTGACGCCGAGGTCTTCCTTGACGGCCTCGATGACCCAGTCGCAGCTCGAGAGCGCCTCCAGATCGTCCTCGAAATTTCCCGTCTCGATCAGCTCAGCCGCGGCTCTGCTGGCCAACTGCGGTGGGCTGGACTTGGCGAGTCGTTGCAGCGCGCCCAGCGCGATCGCATTACGTGCGGCCTTGGGGGCTTCTGGTGGCAGCTTCGGGGCGAGCATGTCGAGCAGCAGCACGGGTACTCCTGCGTTGGCGAGCTGTGCGGCGATGCCGCTCCCCATGACGCCCGCCCCGAGCACGGCCACTTTCTGGATCGAAAGACTCATCGCTTTCTCCCTGTATTCTGATCGGCGACTGTTCGTAGTCGCCAAAAGATGCGGTGGAAATGCGCCAGCGTGCTTTGGATATGCCGACGGACATAGCTCGCGCGGCTACGGGCGCAGTAACCTCAATGATACGTGGCGCGCGAAAAATCGGATCGTCGGCTAAGCATCGAAGAGCAATGTGGTGTCTTGGCGCTGTGTTGAAGGGAAGAATTCTTTCAATCGCCGGTTGTATCGCTGTCCGGAGCTGAACGACCCCGCCGTTTGTGTTGTTGTTGGGCTGGGTCGTTGGCCCGTGCGCTGTTATGGTTGTTGCACTCAATCTGACAACGAGGAAAACATGCGCTTGGTCACCATAGGTCCGGAAGAACAGGGCGTGACGCAGATGGGCGACGCCATCTGGCAGGCAAAGAAGGAACAGAGCGATCCGCCGCAGGCCGCGGTGCTCTTTCTGCCTTTCGAGCAACCAGCCCATTACGACCTGTGGCTGTCATGGCTCGAGCGAGAGCTAGAGTGTCCGGTGATCGGCGCAACCCACGGCAGCGCCGCCTTCACCGAACGCGGCTTCTCGACCAAAGGTGCCGTGTTGGGCATCTTCTTTGGGAAGCCAGGCGAGGTACAGACGCGCTTGGTGACAGGCCTGTCCGGCAAGCTCGACCACGCGCTCGAGCAGAGCTTGCGCTCGATCGAGTTTCGTCGTGGCGCACACCACGCCGTCTTTGCGCTCTTCGACCCCATGGCTTGCAGCGGGGACGCGCTGGTCAAGAGTATGCGCGGCCTTCTACAGCCCGCCTGTCAGCTCTTCGGCGGCGCCGCCGGGGATGGTTGGCAGCTCAAAGGCCCCTTGGTCTTTGGCCAAGGCCGGGCGCAGCAGGGGGCTCTGGCGCTGCTCGCCTTCAACTTCGGGACTGAGCTGATTGGTGCCGTTCGACACGGTTGGACCCCCATCGAGAGTCAAACGCACGTCGTCACTTCGGCCAGTGGCAACGAGGTGCGCCGTATCGATGAGCGCCCTGCTGTGGACGTGTACAGTGAGGTGCTCAGTCGTCATCACTTGCTCAAGGTGGGTGATGACCCCATCAAGGTCTTCGCGCTGCACTCACTGGGGATGAAGAGCATCTTCAGTCACGAGATCAAGGTCCGCACACCCATGCGTTTGGGGCCCGGTGGCTCGGTGATCTGTGCAGGAGATATCCCCGAGTCGACAGAGATCTTTTTCATGAAAGGCGGCAACGACGCGATGATCGAGGCGGCTCGGGAGCTCTGCGGCACGGTTCGCGCGGCCAAGGCCAACCCTTCTGGCGCTATCGTGGTCGACTGTGCAGGCCGCTACCTACAGCTCGGTGCACGCTATGGCGAGCAGATCCAGGCCTTCGTGGGTGACCGCAGCGTGCCCACATTGGGCTTTACGAGCTACGGTGAGGTCGCCAAATTCCGGGGCCAAATCGAAGGCTTCCATAACACGACAGCAGTCATGAGCATGTTCTGAGCTCGCTCAGCGGCGCGCCACAGCCTAGGCCCCGCCTCTCTCACTTGTTGCGTATATCCAAGGAGGGCGGACACGCAGGTCCGCCCCTACTTCTTGGCATTCGTTCGCTCTCGCTTCGCTCACTTCTTGGCTTTCTCGATGCCGGGCTTGGCCTTGTCATATTGGCGCTGCACGATGTCGGCGGCCACCTTTTGCGAGCCCAGACCAAAGGCCAAGGCAAGCGCCAGGCAGAGCGCGCCGAAGAGCAGCGCAAAGGCGATGAGCACGAAGGAGGGGGCGACGTCGAGGTGGTGGATCGCCATGGTGAAGGCGAAGACCAAGACGGCGTAGCGGGCGATGCCCGCGGCCCAGCGCCGGCTCTCATCGGAGCCATTCCCGACGATCAGGTCGCGCACGTAGTTGGAGACGGCGAAACCAATCATAATGATGATCACCGAGACCAGGGCGTGCTTGATCATGTAGCCCAGGAAGACGTTGACGTAGTCGCTCCAGGTGACCAGGCCCAAGGTCGCCAGCGCCTGAGCGGCGGCCAAGAGAATGATGCCAACCTGCAGCGCAGCGCCCACGAACTCACTGGGCTCATTGAGTTTTTCGTTGCGATTGGCAAGCTCTCCGAAGCCGAGCTTCTCCATGATCTTGTCGAAGCCGAGGTTTTTCAGCGTCGCCTCGACCACGCCGCGAAGCAGACGCCCTGCGACCACGCCCACACCGATAATGATGGCGGCGACCACCAGAGAGGGCAGCATCGCCCAGAAGCGGCTCATCATCTGGGTCAGCGGAGCGCTCAGGGTCTCGAGCCGCAGCGCGTTGAGGGCCGCGATCATGGCCTGCAACATGATGAACCAGAAGACCAGCAGGCCCAGCATCTGGCTGAGCTTGTGGGTCTGGAACAGGTTCTCGAGCTTGAGCTTGGGCGGAATCTTGTCGACGCCCACCGAGGCTGTCAGGTTACTGACGACAGTCCGGGCAATTCGACCGAGCACGTAGCCACCAGCGCCAATCAGCGCGGCTTTGGCGACGTCGGGGAGCACGCCGACGAGCTGTGCGAGGGCGGTGCTGAGCGGCTGAGAGATGGCGTCGATGGCGAGGGCGTCCAAGGCGCCGACGAGGCCGAAGACCATGGCGAGCCAGAAGACGATGGTGGACAGACTCTGGCTGAAGGGCTTCTCGTCGCCTTCTTTGGATTCGGTGAGCTCAGCAAAGCGCGAATCCATCTTCTCGGTGGAGAAGGAGACCACCTTCTTGAGGATCAAGCCCGCGACGTAGGCTACTGCGAGGATGGCGCCTGCTTTGGCGAGCGCGGGGATGGCGCGGAAGAAGCTGTCGACGAGGCCTTGGATGGGGGCTGCGACCTGGGTGAGCCCGGTGAACTCGAGGGCGCCGACCAAGACCAAGAGCAGCAGCAGGTAATAGACGACCTTGGCCACGAAACGTTCCAGCGAGTTCTGTGACTTCGCCTTCTCGCCGAGCAGCATGTTCAGCCCGAGCTTCTCGGCCAGCTTGTCGTCCCAGGTGGTCTTGCACAGGGCCTTGTAGATCACCCACGCGATGGCTTTGGCCAAGAGCCAACCCACCAAGAGGATGGCGAGTCCTTTGATGATACCAAGCACCACGGGCTGCTGCAGCCAGTCATAGATGTTGTTCCACCAGTTCTGCGCTGGAGGGGGCTCTGGGGGAGCCGCCGCGCTTGGCCGCCGCTGCGCCACGGCGTCGACGGCGAAGAGGGCCAGCAGTACTGGGCTCAGCAGCGCCGAGGCCGCCAAACGACCAAGGATGCGGCGTGCAGGATGCTGTCTGGGATGCGGCAAGCTCATGGGCATGAGTGATCTCCTCGTTGTCAGGATGACCGTTTCTGAATGCCGATGGACAAACAGAGACGGTAATCCGAGTGCGCGCGAAGCTAATCAGCGTGGGCCCATGATGTCAAGGCCTCTCAAAGTCGGCACGCCTCGAAGCGGGCTCGCCGAGCGGAACGGCCGTTCTCTGCGGTATGCAAAAGAGCTTGGAGGGCGACGGTCTTGATGTGGATCCGTTGGACGCCTGACACGCCATGAAATCACGAGGATTTGTGATGGAAAGCGTGACGCGACCTCGCACCAGCGGCAACCCTTCGGATTGGCGCGAGGATGCGTGCCCTTCGTTCACTTTCGATTGCATTCGTTCACTCTCGGGCACCGACCTCGCGCCAGCGGCAAATCCTTCGGATTGGCGCGAGGATGCGTGCCCTTCGTTCACTTTCGATTGCATTCGTTCACTCTCGGGCACCGACCTCGCGCCAGCGGCAAATCCTTCGGATTGGCGCGAGGATGCGTGCCCTTCGTTCA
>JAVFAO010000253.1:0-10178 GCA_034002465.1 Myxococcota bacterium | reverse complement strand
TCGAGGCCAATGAGCCAACCACCTTCACGCGCAGGAGCCAGCAACACGGCCGCAGCAAGACTCAACAACAAGGAGAAGAGCCAGAAGCGTGGCAGCCAGAGCGCACGCAGCGCTGGTCTGGCCCAGAGGCCGAGCGCAGTGAGCAGAAGCAGCAGCGCCGCCACAGCGAGACCAAGAGAGCGTCCAAACTGCAGTCCCAGGGCCAGCATGACTATCGGGGCCAGCAGCAGGCGATGACGAACGACGCGCTCATCTCCAGCCAAGCCTTGGTGCGGAAGTTGTTCGGCCATGGAGACGGGGAACTGCCCTTGCTCGAGTCTCGCAATGACCCGCCGACCAAGGCGGTGGCCCCACAACCCCCCCACGACGCCAGGGAGGGCGAGGACCAGTGTCAGACCCAGCATGCTGAGGTAGGCGTAATCGGTGTGCACACCCAGCAGCTCGGCCAGTCGTCGAAGCACCCCCAGGTAAAGCTCCAGCAGCTCTGCTCCGTAGAGTAGCACTTGGGTGAGCAGGCCTTGGGTGCTCGCCCAGAGCGCGGCACTTGCACCTGCGAGCATGGCGAGCAGGCGTGAGCGAGGGCGGGGCAGCAGGACGAGCTCCACCAACAGGGCCTCGACGCTGATGCCAATCATTGGGCCCAAGATGATGCCGCCGGGCGACAGGCTCTTGAGCAAGGCCGCAACCACCCCCGTTGCCAAGGTGGTGCCGCGTTGCGGGCAGAGCTGGCGTTGAGCAACCATCAGGGATGCAGAGAAGGACGCCAGAAAGAGCCCAGCAAAGGGGATCCGTACTGTATGCAGAAATGCGCCGATGGTAATTTCGACGCCGCCCCACAGCGCGCCAAAGAAGGCGACATAAGCCCAGCGAAGGCGTGATGCATCACGGCTGGCTGGAGTATTCATCGGGCATCCATCTGCGGAGCCTGTACCTGTCTGCTACGCGCTCCGTCGAGCCCAGGCTTGGGATGACGGTGTTGCTCGAGGCGTTGCTCAGATGGCGGCCCCGAGTGCCAAGAAGAAGACCACAGCCACCATGGAAAGGCCAAAGATGACGAGCTGGATCATCGCGATCCAGAAGGCCGCCTTCGCCGTGCCCAGTTTGGCGGGGTCTCTGCGTCCCTCCTCGATGGCACGGATTTCACCGCGGGCCATCGGGATGGCCGCGACCCCGACCAGCACACACACCACCCAGCCGAGCACGGCCAGAATCAACGCCATATCGGCCTTGCTGGGCTCGTCATAGGCCGCGCCACCGTAGCCGCCTTGTGCACCAGGATGCATGGGCATCTGCTGCACGATGCTGCCGCATTGGATGCAGCGAAAGGCGTTGTCGTCATTTTGTACGCCGCATTGTGGGCAATACATGGGGTCTCCAAAACGGCTGGGTTGCGGAAAGCTCGAAGAGCTCTGGGGCTTGCTCCAGGCCAGCCCAACACGACGCCACTATACTCGAAGTGGTGGACAACCAACAGTGCGCGCTCTGTCGTCTCTGTCGTCCTGTTTCGAGCTGTCGCGCTCAGTCAGTCAGTGGACTCCAGAGCGAGCTTCATTGAGCGGCCTGTAATGCAGGCTTATGGTGGGCGAGCGAAGGCCCGACTGAGCGCTTTGGGAGGAACGCCTCCGCTTTCAGCCGTCTGCGAACAAATCGGCACGCAGCAGGAGCAAGGGAGGCTCGCCGATGAACAATGGAAGGGTGTCCGGCGCGATGCGGTCTGCTTGCTCGAAGGAGGGTCCGGCAAGTGCCTGAAAGGACGCCCGAACACCGCAAGAAGTTGGGGGAACAGGCCCAGCGCCCAATCGACAAGAAGCCTCGAGCTCGACCCAGAGAACCATTCGGTGGCGAGCACTCCCCGGATCTTCCAAACGCTCGCTCTCGAGCAGCGCTCGAGGTCCTCCGCCCAGACAGCCAAGCCCAATCAGCCGCGTGGGCATGCGCGGCGAGTAGGCATCGTAGTAGCCATGATGGTGCCCGCTGACGTAAAGATCGACGTCGTGTTCGAAAAACAGCCTCTCCACGCGCTCCCGAGTGGAGTCCTGGCCCAGGAGGTAGTCCCGCTCGCGCCCTTGCGTCAGCGGATAGAGCGGAAGATGACCAACGACGATGATGTAGCCAAGCTCGCTGGCAATAGGCGTCGTCAGCTGCGCCTCGAGCCAGTCGAGCTGCGCTGTGTCCAGGGCATCTCGGTGCGTGGCATCTAGGAAAATCAGCATCGCCGGTCCGACGCGCATGGTGTAGCGCAGGGGGTAGTGTTCCTCATCGAGGAGTGCGAGGTCTTCTCGATAGCGGCTCGCCGTGGGTGCCAATGAATCGAAGAGCGTCTGTGATGGTCGAGGCAGGTGTGACCAGACGTCGAGATAGATGGCGCGTTCCTGTTCGTAGCGTGGGTAGCCCGATGCGTCGTGATTGCCTGCACACTGGGCGACATGCAGGCCTTGAAAAAAGCCAAGGATATCCGAGATGAAGGCGTCCCACATCGCGCGGTAATCGAGGTCTCTCTTCTGGCCAGCGATCATGTCGCCCGCGAAAACCACCAGTGCAGGCTCTCCACGCCGAATGGCATCCATCGCGTCGAAGGTGTGTGCTTCGTAGCAGGTGTTGCCATAGCGTTCGTTGAGATCACTCGCGAAGGCGATTCTCCAGCGTTGTGGCGCGGGGAGCAAACCGAGCCCAGCCTGCCCTGCGGAGCCAAGTATGTGGCTGACGAGAGCCTCCACCTGCGTATTCGAATCGGTGGCGTCGAGCTTCTGGTCGGTGGGGGCCAGGGGCGCTGGGGAAGCTTGCTTTCCAGAGGAGCAGGCGGTCAACAGCAGCAGGAGCCCACACAGCGCCTGCACCGCAAACCCGAAAGCACGGGATCTCAGTGGGGTTGGAGCGAGACCGAGCGAGCTCGTTGGACCGGGGCGAGCGCTTGCGTTCACCAGTCCGCTCGCTCTCGCGAGACCCTCGCAGCGCTGCTCGTGCGCATCGGATGCGCCCGCGTCAGACGCTGTCTCGTGCCTCGCTCCTCTCGCATTAGCTACGACTGAGTCCACGTCGGGCTGCTGCGAGCTCTTCATGGATGGCTGGGGCATCGTGGGTGCGGAGATACGCTTCGAAATATGGCACCGCATCGTGGAATCGTCCCAGTTCGACCAGTCGGCGGGCCAAGTTGATGCGCGCAAGCGGCGCGAGGCGATGCTCTGGGGCAGCGCTGATGGCACGTTCGAGCTCCCTGACGGCAGCCTCGAGCTCGTCGAATTGACGACTTCGTTCTGCCATCCATGCCCAGTGTAGGGCGCGGCTCAGGCTGAGCAAGGGCTCGTCGCCCACGGCGAGCAGCAGCGTAGAGTAGAAAGCGACATGGCGCCGATGGGACTCGGCATCGGCAGTCGATTCGATCGCCAAGTGGCAAAACTTCCAAAGTGCGCCGTGGGGTAGAAAAAAGAGCGGGCGCGCGGCCTCCTCTACGCTTGCTTGGTGTAGGGCAGCGGCGGCACCTTGGCTGTCTCCTTCGTAGGCACAGACGAAGGCCCTCGCAGCAGGCAGCGCGGGTAAGCCGAGCTCTTGTGCTTGGGCGAGGCGATCACGGGCTCCCGAGAGGTCGTTTTGTTCCAACGCCCGCATCAAGTCGCCGTAGACGAGTTGGCAGAGCCCACTTTCCACCTGCGAAAACGACCAAGGAAGGCTCAGCAAGTGCTGCCGAAAGTCTTCACGTTCGAGGACGCTGAGGTGTACCCCCTCTGGATCGCCTTCGGCTGCCGCATCGAAGCGGTAGCCATCGCGATCCCTATGGATCCAGAGGTAGCCCTCCTTGTTGCTCTCCCCGAACTTGATGCCAGCGTCCAGACCACCCATCAAAGCGTCGAGCAGTTTTTCTTTTGTCTTGTCCATCGCTGCCAGCCCCCTCAACGCCTACTGACGTGTCCCAGTCAAACAAAAGTCGAGGCCCATGTCCAGCTCTCCACGAACGGATGCATTGATGTTGAGCGTCTCCAGCGAGAGCCATTCTTGATCTGCGCGTCGTGCTCGGGGTAGAGTCAGGCCCCTTGTTGTCCATGTCGGTTGTCGGCATGCAACCCCCTGAGGAGGAGACCGAGGTGACTGAAATCGTGGCACGTTGGGAGTGGCGCAGCTTCGGTGCATCGTTTGGTGCGGCGCTTGACGCGATTCGGGCGAGCGGCGAGCCGCAGACGCGCAAGAGTGACGAGACCTACATCGTCTCTCGGCACGCGTACGTCAACACCAAGATCCGCGACGAGAAGCTGGATATCAAGGAGTTGCGAGCACTTGGAGCGCATGAGCTGGAACAGTGGTACCCCGTGGTCAAGGCGGGATTCCCGCTGCCGCCGCAAGAGCTCGAGCGTGTGTGCGCAGCCTGGAAGGTCGAGGTACCCATGCTGGGGGGCGATGAGCTCCCCTACGAGCTCTTCTCCATGGTGCTGGTGGGGGGCAGTGACGAGCTCGAAGCGGTGGAGGTCAGCAAAACCCGGCATGGCTACCAGCTCCGTGGTGCGACCGTGGAGATCGCCGAGCTCGTGATCGCTGGCCAGCCAACGCTCAGCGTCTGCGTGGAGCATGCCGACCCCGAGCTGGTCTGGAGCGTCGTCACGGAGCTGGGCTTGGCCGAGTTCGAGAACATCAATTACGTCAAAGCGATCAAGCGTCAGCTCGGCTGGCCACTGTGAGGTGTGATATGGCGCGCTTTGCCACCATCGACGTGGGTTCGAACTCCTTGCTCGTGCACATCGTCGAGCGAGGAGCAGACGGCAGCTTCACCGTGCTGGCCGACCGCTCGGAGATCACCCGCTTGGGCGAAGGGCTCGCCCAGACCGGCGCTTTTGGCGTCGAGCCGATGCGACGCTCTGTCGAGGCGTTGCGCAGCTTCGCTGAGCTCGCCCGTGAGCTCGAGGTCGAGCAGCTCGCCGCTGTCGGCACCATGGCGCTGCGAAACGCGACCAACGCTGCCGATTTCCTCGCTTTGGCCAAGGCAGAGACAGGCATTGAGATCGAGGTCATCCCCGGCGAGGAAGAGGCGCGCCTTGCCTATCGCGCGGCGATGAGCGGCCTCCCGATGCAGCTCGATGAGGTCGTGGTTTTCGATGTGGGCGGCGGCTCGACGGAGTTCGTCTTCGGGAATCGGACTCGGATAGAGAAGAAATTCAGTTTGAATATTGGAGCGTTGCGGCTGACCGACAGCTACTGCAGCGCCGATCCAGTCCCACCCGAGGCGCTCGATCGCCTGATGCGCGCGCTCTGCGCCGAGTTCGATTCCCTGACCAAGGTGGACGCACGCACAATCCTCGGGATTGGGGGTGCCACAACCAATATCGCTGCGGTGGAACTTGGGCTCGAGCAGTACGATCCGCAGCGCGTCCATGGGAGTCGACTGAGCCTCGACCGTTTGCAGGCGCTGCTCGAACGCTTCGCCTTCACGCCGCTCGAAGAGCGCCGCCGCATCCCGGGCCTGCAGCCAAAACGCGCTGAGACGATCGTTGCTGGGACCGCGATCATCATCTCCGTGCTCAAGCGCCTCGAAGCCGACGCGCTGATTGTCTCCGACCGCGGTCTGAGGCACGGCTTGATGGCTGACCGCTTCAGTCTCTGAGTCGCGCCGCCTGCTCGCGAGGCGATGCGCTACTCTGCGCTTGTGCCTCGCCATTTCTGCTCCTGAGGATTGGGCGTCGATGAGCTTGCCATGGCTCGCCTGCAGTCGAACGCCCAGCGAGTGCCGGTTTCGGGCATGCGTGGGGTTGAAGCGCCAAACTCGAAGGCGCATCCACCCATCAAAGGGATTCCAAAGGGGAACCCTTTGGCGGGGTGTGGGGCGCTGCCCCACATTCGAAAACGAGAAACGAGGAACGAGGCGAGCGCGCGTAGCGCGCGAGCCATGGCGTTGAGACATTGAGGTCTCATGCGCTGAGACCTCGACGCGACGCTTTCAGAGAAGGGCCTTGGCCGTGCTGGCTAAGCTGATGAAATTCATTGATCATTCAGTTGTGTCAGGAGGTGGCGCGGGTTCTGCAATGCTTGCTTGCTGGGTGCATCGAGCAAGGAGTTCATCATGCAACGCAGTAGCCGCATTCAATACGCAGTGTCAGTCTTCTTTGGGCTGTTGATGGTCGCCTGCGGTGTGGGCGAGGTCGAGCTAGGGGAGAACTGGTCGAGCAGCTCAGCCGTGGGGCCCTGTCACTTGGGTGAGCAGCGTGCTTGTGTGCTTGGCGAGGGGATGGCTGGAGCATGCTCGGCGGGCTACCAGACCTGTGTGCAGCTTGGTGACAGTCTGGCTTGGGGGGCTTGTGCCCCTGCGCCGCTGGGTGAGCCCGAGCTCTGTGGTGATGGCATCGACAACAACTGCAATGGCTCCATCGACGAGTTCTGTGAGCGGCAAGAGTACATCATGACCCGCGGTGACGAGGTCTTCGTGGTGGGGCCGGGCCAGGTCGAGTGCTCGGACATCGAAGTCTGCGACAACGCCCTCGACGATGATTGCGATGGCGAAGTCGATGAGGGCTGCGTCGCTGAGGATGGCGCCTGCGTGCCGTTGAGCATTGGTGCCTGTGTGACCTCATGTGGCAGCACGGGCTATCGTTTCTGCGATTTCGATGCGGCTTGGATGCCTTGTCGCGACGCTGGTGAGATTTGTGGAAGCGGGATGGATGACGACTGTGATGGTCTGACCGACGAGGATTGCTGTGAGGCAGGGAGCGTCGAGGCGTGCCAGAGCGCCTGTGGCAGCCAGGGCAGCCGCAGCTGCAGCGCCGAGGGTGTGCAGGGCGCTTGCGTTCCGCCTCTCGAGGTTTGTGACAACGGCCTCGATGACGACTGTGATGGGCAGGTCGACGAGAACTGCGACAGCAACCATGACTGGCCGGTGATCGACTGCACGGACCACGACTTTGGCCACTGCAACACCGACATGGGCTACGGCGACCGCTGCGCGGAGTCAGACAACAGCAACGGCTGCACCGACGAGTCGTTCCAAGGCTGGTGCAATCGCCGCAATCCCGAGACGCCGACGCTGTGGGACGACACCGTCCGCGGCTGGGTCGAGGAGCGTTGTGATGGGGGCTCGGTGCGTGTCGATGGGGCGACCTACTACTGTGAGAATTCGACCCAGAAGGTGATCTACCAGTGCACGACGCCGCTGGTGCTCTCTTTCGATGGCTCAGCGGTCAAGTATGCGCCGTTGAGCGCCGTTGCGAGCTTCTCACTCGAGCCAGGTCAGCCGATGATGCAGCACGACTGGCCGAGCGTCGCCTATCCCTGGTTGGCCTTCGATCGCAACGAGAACGGCTCCATCGACGACGGCAGCGAGCTCTTTGGCTCATCGACGCTGTTGGCCACTGGCCGCAAGGCGCTGCATGGCTTCGAGGCGCTGGCCGAGCTTGATGACAATCGCGACGGTGTGCTCGACGCTGGTGATGCGAGCTGGTCGAAGCTCTTGGTTTGGCGTGATGTCGACGCCGACCGTCGCTCTCGGCCCGAGGAGCTGCGGCCCGTTGGCGCGGAGGGGCTGGTGCAGATTGAGCTGCAGCATCGGGTCGAGCTGCGTTGCGACGAGAACGCCAACTGCGAGCGCGAGCGCGCAGCCTTCATCTGGCGTTCGCCTCAGGGCGAGCTGAGTCGCGGCGAGGTGATTGACATTCACCTGATGCAGCGGCGCGTTCTGTATGAAATGTGAGCCAAGCTCAATACTTGGCTCATGCATAGGCTTGTGCTCTCGTTCGGCAAGGGACCAATCCGGTACCACCCCCCATCTTTTCGGGCTGTCTCGTGCCATGTCCTAGACCCTCCCTTCTCAGTCGGTAGCGACTCCCCACACCACGCTGCCCGTTGTGCTCGCAGTTGGTGCTGAGCCATTCGAAGGTTGCCGTCTGCTTGAGACCAGTGGCCTTGCGGAAGTCGCCCGGCCTAAACCAACCGCTTGAGCTCGCCGCGCTGAGCTGCGCGACGATGTTGTGCCGAACAAGCTCGGGCGCGAGAACGGTCGCTGCCGGCTCGAATGGCTGCGGCACTGGCGGCTCTTCTTCCTGCAACGCCTCTTCCAGGTCAGCCTTCGAGATGCGCCCATAGCCGAGCGCAGCGGCATAGGTCAGGGCGTTCTGCAGTTGGCGAATGTTGCCCGGCCAACGCTGAGCGCTCAGCCAAGCCAGCGCCGTCGAGCTCAGCCGCACATCCTCGCCCAACTCTTCGCTGAGCTTGGCGCAGTAGTGCACTGCCAGCTTCGCCGCGTCGCCACGCTCTGAAAGGGTTGGAAGACGCAGCCAGAAGGTGCTGAGCCGATCTCGAAGGTCTGCCCTCAGAGCGTGCAGCGGCCTGTTCGTGGCGGCGATGATGCGCACGTTGACGGTCTCTGGAATGCTGGCGCCAACCCTCCACACGACCCCCTCTTGCGCCGCAACCAACAAGGCGGCCTGCTTCGCTGGTTCGAGCTCGGCGAGCTCATCCAGAAAGAGCGTGCCCTTGTCGGCGAGCTGGAAGCGGCCTTCCTTGCTCTGGTTTGCCCCTGTGAATGCGCCCTTGACATAGCCGAACATCTCAGCCTCGAAGAGCTCGTTCGGGATAGCGGCGCAGTCGACAGGGACGAAGCGAGCTCGCGCGCGCTTCGACCATGTGTGAATCTGCCGTGCCATCGTCGTCTTGCCCGTGCCCCGCTCGCCGAGCAAGAGCACTGGCCTATCCCAACGCGCGAACGCCTTTGCCTTGGCTTCCAGTGTCAGCATGACGCGAAGCCCTCCATCAAGCGCCGGCCCGCTTCGCGCGCCTACGTGCAAGGGCATCCATCAGCGTCTGGGTCGTCAGCACCGGCTGCGTGTCAAGCTCTTGCTGTTGTTCGAAGTGCGCATCGAGGATCTGCCGCTCGAGGGCTGAGACAGCTTCAGGAACGCTCTGCGCTTCCTTCCAGTCGACTTCGCCCTTGCCTCGATAGCTGACGGCCTCGCAGTAGGACTGGCTCACCCGCACAAGCCCAAGCACCGCGCCATCTTGCTCTATCTCGAACTCCACTATGGTTCGAACTGGGTTCACCTGCATCTCATCCCCCTTGCTTCTGAGCCGTGTGGCTGGCATTGTTGAAGGTGTGAAGCGCGAAGCAGATAACCGCTTCGCGATATAGACAACGCTACGCGGGTCACGTAACAGTGTCAACAGAAAAGAACACACTAGGCCGAATGATTGTGCATGCCCGCGAAAGAAAAGGGCTTTCAGTCAACAAGACGGCCCTTCAACTGGCAATCACAGGTTCGGCCCTTTCACGGCTCGAACGCGGCCTAGCCTATCCAGGGGCTGAACTGCTGCAGCGGATGGCAGACTTCTATGCCCTCCCTCTGCTCGAGTTGCAGGCTGCAGAGTCGGCTGATAGGGGCCGCATCGAGCTACCAGAGGGCACGACGGCCGAAGACGTGCGCGCTGCAGTGTTCAGGCTCCATGCTGGGCATGAGCCGAGCTCGCCGCCGCCTGACGCCGAGCCTGTTGACCCTCACGGCTTTGCGTGCCCCCACTGCGGCAAGCGCTGCGTGGCGGGGAAGGGGTAGGAGTGTGCTACGCAGCGGCGGTTCGCCGCAGGAGGTTGTCATGACTGTTGTGGGAGAATGGATGTGCGAAGCGACGACCGTAACGGTTGTCAACGGGATGGACACCCGTGTTACGATCGCCAACGATGGACCCGACGATGTCACCGTGGCCACAGCGCCGATGCCACTCGGCCTCTACACGACGAGCCACAAGGCTAAGGCAAAAGCGCCGCCGGTTACGCTTGCCCAGGGTAACTCGCTAACCATCGACGGTGGGATCATCAAAGTCAGTTGCGCTGGCAAAGCGAGCGGGACGTGTAGAACCGAACACTTTGGTTCTCATGGAGGAAAGTGGCAATCAGCTCAACGCGTCACGCAATTGGAACGCTCTGCTGATGTTCACCTCACGAGTGGCAACGATCACGATGTTACTGTAACTTCTGACACGGCCACTCATTCGCTGCCTGCTGGAAAAACCATAACCGTGAGGGCCAAAACGATTGATGTTCCTGCGAACAGCAAGGGCCAGTACCTGTTTTGAGAAGCCATTTTTGCGGTACACTGCGAGGCATGGAGGGCAACCATGCTTCGCTATCGTCGCATCAAGTGTAACGTCCAAGGCCTGAACGAAGCCGCTGCAGAAGGCTGGCGGCTCGAATGGACAGACGGCAAAGAGGCGCTGGT
>JAVFAO010000252.1:0-10276 GCA_034002465.1 Myxococcota bacterium | reverse complement strand
GACCCACGCCTCGGCACCCGAAACACCATGAGTGCCAGCGACTTCCGGCTCGTCGATTGGACTCAGCACACCCCAATTCCCGAACCCCCAAGCTTCCTGCAAGCCATCGCCTCGGAAATGCTCGAGAAACGACTCTTGCGCGCACGCCTCGATCCACATGCCAAGGCATGGTTACAGCAAGCCCGACAGTGGCGGCCCGCCGAAAGCCAAACCATCTCGAGCTCCTCTCTGCTCGAACAGCTCGAGGCCATCCTCAACCCTGCCATCCGAAGCCAACTCGAGAGAGACGAACACGCCCGAGTCATGCTCACCGTCAGTCCGGAAAAGCGATTGCTCGTTGAGCTCTTCCGCGAACTGGACGGACCCTCGTGCCTGCTCTCCTTGCTCCCTGCACAGGTTCCGGAAGCAGACTCACTCGGCCTCCCTGCTGCCTTGCTCGAGCTTCTTCAACGACGCAGCGGAATACTCATCCTTGCAGCCCCACCCGGAAACGGACTCAGCACCACACTCGCCGTATGTGCACAAAGAATTCTGAACAACGACAATCGGCTACTCCTCTACGTCGGCCACAACCCCATGCTGAGCCCCCATGGACGCCTCTGTGTCATGCCTCATGAACGAGCGCAGCTCGAACCGGGCCCCATCGCATCCAATGCCTGTACCAGCAAACGCAGCCCCATCTGGCACAGCCACTTCGATGTGCTGCTCGCCGACGACGCCCACGGCGAGCTCAGCGCCGAGCTCATCGAAAGCGCAAGCACTCGCCTCGTCATCATGAGCAGCCAGAGCTTGTCGCTCTCCTCCGCCTGCGAAGCCTTACTGGCACACACCCCGCTCAGCAGTCAGAGCTACCTCAGACACAGCCTCGCCCAACGTGTCATCGGTCATCATGCACAGGTCCTGTGCCAATCCCGCGAGAACCAGCCCGTCCTCGCCAGCACCCTGACCATCCCAACGCCAGCAGTCAGGGTTCTACTCGAACACGGATGGAATGCCCCCACATCCGCCCTCTTCACCGCCATCGAAACGATGCACCAGAAGAGTACAATCAGCGACCAAGAGCGCGAACACTGGCGCCAACAGCTCCTCAATGAGGTTGATTGAAAAGTTGCTGAAACAGGTCACCAATCGGCAAGAACTCGAAGCCAGGCGAAGCTGCCAGCAAGAAGCTCAAATCAAAGGGATTCCAAAGGGCGCAGCTCTTTGGCGGGGTGTGGGGCAGAGCCCCACAATCGTATTCAATCGCCCCAACTCAGCCCCGCTTAGCCCATTCGAAAGTCGGCGATGCGCTCGCACGCCAACTCCAGCGCTTGACTGGGTACATTGCCAAAGGCGATGCGCAGGTATCCCCTTCCGTATTCACCAAACGCGCTCCCTGGAACCAGAATCAGCCCCACCCTGTCGAGCAGCGCATGGGAATAGGCCACATCGTCCTCTGTGCACCGCAAGCGGGCCAAGAGAAAACTGGCGCCCTGCGCCTCCAGCAACTCGAAGTCGGGATGGCCACCAAAGCCTGCACTGATGATCCCAAGACGTTCGAGCAGCACCTGCCGCGCCTGCGCAGCAAAGTCCTTCGCATCATCCAACGCCGCCTCGACGGCCAACTGCCCAGGCACCGGCGCGCACACCACCAGAGCATCTTGCACCTTGAGCGCCTCCCGCATGACCTCCACGTCGCCATGCAGATAGCCCACACGCCAGGCGGCGAGCGCAAAGGTCTTCGAGAAACTCCCCACGGTCAACACTCTTGAACACAGCCCCAGCGAAGCTGGACAGCAATGTTGATGAGGCTCGAAACAGAGCAAGTCGTAGGTCTCATCGCTGAGCAACCACAAACCGTGCTGCTCACACAGCGCGCAGAGCGCCTCGAGCTGTTTCTCGCTCACCACCATACCGGCTGGATTCGCAGGCGATACCAGGCTGATGCAACGCGTTTTCTCCCCGATCGCAGCTTCGATGGCCTCGAGATCGAGCTCGAATCCTCGGCCGCGGCGGCGAAGCGCCACCTCGACATCAACACAGCCCGCCAGCCGAATCGCGTAGACGTGGTCAAAGTAGTGTGGCCCAAAGAGGATAACCTCGTCACCAGGGTTGGTCACCGTGAAGAGGGCGTTGACAAAGGCTTGGTTGGCCCCACAGGTCAAGATCAGCTCCTCGGCGCTTGCACTGCGTATGCCCTTGACCTCTCGAAGGTGTCGCGCAACCCGCTCACGCACCGACTGCAGCCCCGGATCCGGCGAATAGCCGTGCACGGCTTGCTGCAAATATCGACGAACGGCGTCGAGCGCAGACGGTGGAGGCGAAATACCCAACACCGCTTGCCCCAGATTAATCAGCTCACGCCCCTCCGCGCTCAACTCGGCCGCTCGCGCGTTGAGCGCCGCGATGGGCGGCTCAGCCAAAGCTCTGGTTCGAGCCGGAAAGACAGGGATGCGATCACCTCGATGCATTGAGAGCTCCGTCGCAGAGGTCCAGAGCTCGACACTCTGCCGCAGCTGGCCGAAATCGCAATCGAAAGTGAGCGAAGGGCACTCCATCCCCGCGAGTCATCGAGCGGGGTCGGTGCCCGAGAGCGAACGAATGCAAGCATGCACTGCCCTGTCGTGCTGGAGCTGAGCGCATGGCCAAGGTGCGAGCTTTTCTGTCCAGATCCGATACAATCATCGACAGGCGAGTCAGCGGTGATTGGCACACTGGCTTGCGCTCCGAGCCTTCAGTACGGATGAACGCCTGCCGAGTCATGCTGGAGACCGGCTCCCTGTCGAGAGGACGCAATCGATGCTTCAACGCACCTGTCTGTTGGGCTGCTTGCTCATCTCGCTCGCTATCGTCTCGGAGGCCAGCGCGACGACTCCCAAGACCGACCCGATGCAAGACTGGGAAGACCCACCGCGCCCCGACCCAAGCTCTCTCTCTGCCCCCCTCGACGCGAGCCTGTTCCAGCGCCCAGACCGCACCTACCCCATGTGGACGGACAACCTCGATCGCTTCCATTTCTCCCTCTCCGCCGAGCTCGGCTTCAGCCCCCCCAGCGAAGACGACAGCCTCGCCCGTATTCAAACAAGGCTCGTGGCCGAGATGGTTTCTCCGCTCTCGAGAGACTATCGCGAGCACGACCACCTGCTCAGCCTCTACTTTCTGATCACCGACTATGCTTCGACCAGCTTGACCGCCAATCGCCATGACCACAGCCAGTGGGGCTTCCTCGCACCAGGTATCCAACTCGACAGCCGCTATCTCGGCGCTCGCATCGCCATCAAGGGCGGCACCCTTCATGACGACCTCGTCACCATCTTGACCCCCATCTTCGCCCTCAGAGTCGGTGAGCCAGGCTCCATCATGGCCGTCGCCCAAAGCCACTTCGGAGGCCTGTGGGCATGGTCCAACAGCCCAGCCTCACAAAGCTTCTTTGACAACCTGGAGCTGCGCTTCGAGCTCGAGCTGCCGGTGCACAGTCACGTCTACCTGCAGCTTCGGACATGCTTCCGAGATTGGCTCCCCTACAGCGAAGCAAGCCAGGATTACATTCATTCGCAAGAGCTCTACGCCGTGTTGGGCGCTGAGCTCTCCGGAAACTGGTTCCAGCGCAGCATGCCCGGATTCCTCGGAGTCGGTGTCCGCTCGGTCCTCGAGAGTGACGCAGAGCTGTATTCAGAAGAATTCAGTGAGCCCGAAGGTCTCTCCATTTTCGTGCTGCTCGAAGCCGATCTCGGTCTCTACGGTGGCGACTCCACGCTGTGGTAAGGGAAAAGCGCGAAAGCCCACGCCAAGCTCACCCCGAGCTGCCCCGCAGACATCATTCCACATCGTCGACGAGGTCAATCTCGAGTTCTCCGCTCTCTTCGACGGTGACGCTGCGCTCCACGATCGAACTACGCCCATCCCGCCGCTGCAGCACCGCCGTCAGCTGATACTCGCCTCGTGGCAGGTTCAAAGTGTGCCGCTGAAACTGCGGAACGTCCTTGGAAAAGCTGAAACTGGCGTGGACCGTCTTGCCTTCCTCCCCAAGCCAGGACACATCCAGCGCCCGTAGCTGTGTTCGTGCCCCTCGGAGGTCATAGCTGATTTCTACGTCTACAGGTCGGTGGCGCATTCCAAGAAACAACATCAAGCCCAGAATGAGCAACAACACGAAGCCCGATACCCGACGCACGACCCGACGCTCAGCCACCATCACCAAACTCCGGCAAAGGCTGTCCGGGTGACCACTGCACGTTCTCGACGAAACCGCTTGCGCCCCGGTGTACCCAGCTCGTCAAGCGCACGAGACGCCCACCCTCGATTTGATAGCAGACGAACTTGGCCCGATGTCGCTCATGCTTGGGCTCAGACGCACTCACCGAACCGGCCTCACAGACCAAGACGCCACCCATCCGGGCGAGCTGGAAGCAATGGTTGTGACCATGCATCACCAGGTCCACACCGCCCTCACGACAGAGCTTCAGCAACGCGCGCCGGTCACTCAAGCCTCGCCCCCAATCGAAGCGACGATGGGGCGGAGGACGCAGCGGGTGATGCAAGACCACCACGCGGTAGCGCTCGCCAAGCTGCTCACTCTCCAACAACGCGCGCAGCCGCTGCCGCTGGTGCCGACCAATCCGACCACCCGAGAACACCGGAGGCTGATGCGACGCCGAATCCAACGCGATGAGCGCGACGTCCTCGAACAGCCGCAGCCTGGGCCAGCTCCACTCGCCGAGCTCCCAACGCGCCGTCTCTTCAACCGCTGTCGACTGGTTCACGAAGTCGCTCAGCGAACGCTCGAAAGTCGAGCCCAACAGAGACGAGAAGGTGTAACGATCATGATTGCCCGGAACGATGGTGTAGCGCTCAGCTTCGCCATACTTTCGCAGCAAATCGCCAACATGATTGAATTCACAAGGAAATGATAGATTGGATAAGTCTCCACTGAGCACCACGTGCTCGACGCCCAAGTCGCCCATCTTCACCAACGCCGCCTCGAGCAGCGCCTCACGATGGTGTCGCGCCCGCCCCAAGAGCAGATTGAGCCCCCCAGCCATCCTTTTGTTTGCAAACTGCCAAGGACGAACATCGGTCAAATCGAGCACGTGCAAATCGCTGATATGTCCAATCAACATACAAGAATCCCGAGCAAAATCGACGCCGAACGCAGGCTGCGCCTGGAGAGCCACCAGAAATCAACGCGAAGCGGCGTTCAGTTGAGGGAGTAATCGAGCAGGTACTGGTTGCGCACGAGCGCCCCAAAGCCCGCGACGCGAATGTAGACCATGTCGGGCAATCCTGCACTCAACACGAGCTGCTCGTCGTCGTCGGCACTGATAGCGCTGGACAGGAGCGCCCCCGCTTCGTCATAGAGAAAGAGATCCAGATCTCCCTCATGTGCCGAAAAGTACAAGCCGAGGTTGAGCTGACTCGCAGCCGTCGTGTCCAGGAAGTACCAGTCCTCATCGGCTGGACAGATGCTCGCCGAGATTGGCGCATTTGCCGCCAAATCCGTCGCCCTGCTTGGGTGATCGTTATCCGCAGGCGACTCGAAAGCATCAGGCGTACAGGCAGCGAGGATGGAAATCGGCGTCGCGATGTCATTGTTGAATTCATCGAGCTCATCCACGCTGTTGGCCACGTCTACCCAGGCCAACAGCCAGTAGCTGCCCGCTGCGGTCGAAGGCAAAGGCAGCTTCGTCGTCAAGCTGAGCGATTCTCCACCAGCCAAACCGGGCAGCAGGGCCGCACCCAACAGAGCATCCTGCCCATCGAGCAAACGGTCTTCGGAGAGGTAGTAGCGCAGCTCGAAGCCGGGCGCGTCTTGCGCGCCGTGGTTGGCGAGCAGCACCTGTGCAGCCAGGAGCTCGTCAGCGCTCAGCAACGACGGCGCAAGCAATGAGCCCAAGCTCAGATCCACACCATCGACGCCTTCCAGCCGAATACGATACGGTTCCTCCCTCTGAGAGCCCGCCGCGGCGGACACCTTGAGGACATAGCGCCCGCTGTACGGCGCAGTGTAGACCAGTGTCGAGCCCAGCGGATCGAGCAGACTCTGGACGAAGTTTTGGTTCGGGTCGTAGAGGCTGGCTCTGAGGAATCGGCTACTGTTTTCGAAGCGCAGCTCGAGTCGAGTGCCAGCGCTCAGAAAGAGCGCGTAGAAGTCCTCGTCATCAAAAGGACAAATCGCCGATCCCGTGGAATTGGCCAAGCTCATCAAGCTCACAGCATCGGCAAAATCATCGTTGCGCTCGAAGCTGTCCTCGCACTGCAACTCGGGCGGCGCGGGCAGCACATTCAAGGTCAAATCGTAGCTGTTGCGCTCCGCGTTGAACACACTCTCATGCATGCGCAGCTCGAACACCAGGTCCTCTTCCCCAAGCAACAAATCGACGTCGATGCGAGCCTGATTCTGCGCATCGGTGGAGCTGGCGATTTCGCGTCCAGCATCGTCGTAGAGGTAGAGATCGATGTCGCCAAGCGCAGCATCGTGTTCGGCGATGATGCTGAGCTGGCTGTTCGATGGTGCGCTGAAGCGGTAGAAATCGGGAGCACCTTCGCACACCAGCAGGCCCTCATAGTTGGGCTGCGTGGGCGGATTCTCGGACTGGGGGCTGAGCGCCACCGCCTCCTCGAAGCTGTCGTTAGGCTCGAGGGGGTCGAAGCAGCCCAGGGCGAGAACCACAAGCTGAGATTCACTGAGGTTGTTCGTTTCATCTGACTCCTCGAGCTCGCCCAAGACGTCGAGAGAGAGCCGAAAGCGCAAGCGCTCTGGGGCGTCGCTGGGCAAGCGCAGCTTCGAGAAGTCGATCATGCGGCTGGAGTAGCCCGGCATCTGCAGCGTCCGCTCAGCGAGAACAATCGGCTCGGCACCAGGTTCCTCGCCGATGGCGAGGAGAGCGGCACGAAAGACACTGGCGTCACGCTCACCGAGGTTTGCGAGCTGCGCCTGCACCGAGAACTCGGCTTGTCGTTCTAAGTACTCGGGAAAAATCAGTTTTCCGGCAACCAGATCGACCGCATCAGAAACGGCCGCGAAGCGTTCTACGTGCAAGGCGTAGGCACTCAAAGCGGCACTTGGGGAGCGCACCTGAAGCAAATAGCGACCGCTCTCCGCAACCACGAAAGCCGCGACACGTTCGTCCCCCGACCCAACACTGCTCGCGTCCAAGGCCTCGAGTTGTGGTCCAAAGAGGAGCAGCTCGAGCACAGCGTCAGCGGAAGGATAGGACATGCTCACCCGCAGCGACGCTCTCTCATCGAGCTCGAATCCGTACCAATCGCTATCACCCTCACAGAGGGTCGCCTCGAAGGAGCCCACGTCCAATAGCTGCGGGGCCGCAGAGAAGTCATTGGGCTCAAAAGCATCGGGAAGGCAACGGCAACGCTCGCCTTCAATCATGACCCCGGAGAGTGCAAGAGCATTGTTGTCTTCATTGGTTTCAGCAAGCAAACGTTGCGGATCGAGCTGCGCAATCAATACATACTCATCAATCCATGGAATACACTCGGCGAGGATATCGAAACGCACACTGTCGCAGGCCATGGCCGAGAGAGGGGCGAGCAATCCTTCTGCGAGGAGCAGGTCCTCCTCATCGAGGACGGCATCTTGTGAGAGGAAGAGGCGCAGCTCGCTGGGCCCGCTTCCGGTGCTGCCGCTGTGGCAGACCTCGACGACGGCTTGTGCGGCCTCTCCATCGCTCAGGTTCTTCGATGGGAGCAGCGAGATCGAGCGTGGAAAGAGATCGAGCTCCGCCGCAACGAAGACCTTCAACACTTCCTGTGCGCGCTGTACATTGTTCTCCTCATCGTATTCGACCACCACACCCGAGGCATCGCAGATGACGAATGGCCAATAGCTCTCGGCGAAGATCGTTTTGGGGATGGAGACGAGGCTCTCGAGGCGAAGGGTCTGCTCTCCGGCGAGCTCGAAGACATTGAGCGAGGCCAAGGGGAGATCGCGTTCTGGTTCGAAGAGCTCATCCTCTGAGAGGTAGATGGAACAGATGAAGGAGCCGGTGCCTTGGCTTCCCTGGTTTTGCAGCTCGAGCTGCGCGGACACCGTCCCGCCGAGGTAGGTCTGGGAGGGCGCGATGACGAAATCGCTCACGGTGATGTCCGCATCGAGGATGGGCTCATCGCTGACCTCGATCGGTCCACTCACAGCCAAGTTATTGTTTTCGTTTCGTTCGACGAGCTCGTCGTCAGGGTCGACCAGGACCATCACCCAGTAGCGACCTGGCGTACTGATGGCGGGCTGAATGGGCGCGTAGACGGGTCCGAACTGCAGCCGCTGACCTGTCGAGAGCGGGCCGACGCTGGCGTCGAGTAGGCGGCTATCCAGCTCAGGGTCGAAGCGCTCATCTTCTGAGAGGAAAACCGCGTAACTCAGCTCGAGCGCGGGGCTGAGCCCTTGATTGAGCAGTGCGAACTGCAGGCTCAGGTTCGTCAGCACACGGCTGCGGCGCGGCTGCGCGACGAGCCCCTCTACGAGGAGGTCGGGACCATCGGTGGTGGCGTTGCGCAGCAGTAGGGGGCTTGCGTCGAGCGCGAGGTTGTCCTGCTCGTCGCTTTCACCAATGGCTCCGCTTGCGTCGACCACGGCGCCCACATAGTAGTCACCGGAGGCCAAGGTCTCAGGAATGCGTAGCTCGAAGCTCAGGTCGACCACACTACCTTGCTCCCCCCGTGCCGGCATGTCCTGCACGAGCTCTCGACGCAGGACCAAGAGTTCGTCCAGATCGGAGACGTCGACCTTGGGGTTGTCGGTCAAGAAGAGCCACAGCTCGAAACCGAGCTGCACCCTGCTATCGGCATCATTGCGCAGACTGAGCGCCACGCTGAGCTCGTCCCCGGCGAAGGCCTGACGCGGCCGCGTCTCCACGTTGGAGACCCTCAAATTGACGCTTTCCAGGACGGTGACGGTGGAGCGTGCGGTCCCGAGCATCCCATCGGGATGGCGAACCTCAACGCCAATCACATATTCCCCCGCATCGCGATATGTATGTCGCGTACGTTGCGGTCCGCGAAGCGTGGCCCCATCGCCAAAGTCCCAGCGCACCTCGAAATCGCTGAGGTCGTTCTCATCCAGACTAAAATCAACAAAGAGTTCAACTTCATAGGGCGCGTGACCCAAGTCTCGGTCGAGCTCGAGAAAGACGTTGAACGCGCCTGGCTCATCGTCAGAGCACGACGCCACGAGCGCCGCCGCCAAGCACAGCACAGCCACGCAGGACACACTGGAAGTGGGATTTTTTGTAGATTGGGCACTTGGCCCGTTCTTCCAAGTTCTCATGATCACGGAGAGCTCGAGGCGTCGCACAGCGAGCACCTTGCTCGCCGACGAGTAGTGTAACGCCCTGCGCCATCGATGCAATCCGGCGCTGCCGGGAGCAATGGCGTTCCTTCGCGCTGTTTCGATGGCGTCGAAGGCGACGGCTGCGGCTCGAATGGGATTCGCTGACGCGGGGAAGGGAGCGACGTCAGACGGTGCAGCGATACTGTGGTCGCTTCAGAGGAGCGAAGGACGAGCCAAGCTCAGACCGAGATTGTATTCCACAACAACACCTACCTAGAAGCGAACGGGACGCAGCGCTGCCTTTCCGACAATGCTCTGGAGCTCCTTTTGTGGCAAAGAGCTCACAAACGAATAGGCCACATCGCCACCATCGACCACGGCCACGCTGTATCCTCGCCGGGAGCGCAAGTCGACAGGCCGCCGCAGGCTCGTCGCAGGAACGACACCGTGCTTGCGAAACACGAGCACGCTGAGCTTGCTTTTCTTGACCTCGAAGGTGAGCAAGGCAGCGCGTTGTGGGCCTACATTCGCGAGGCGGGCTCCGAGCAGGGAGGCATCGATTTTCCGACAATCAGGAAGCCTTAGTGGAAAATCGACCTTGTCCAGAAACCACGACTCCACAGTCTGAGCATCGGGACCATTGACGTCGATGGGCAGGGACTCACGGTGCCACTGCACGACCTCGTCGAGGAGTTTCTGCTCGACCTCTTGGGCCGGCGGCGTTGCGGCCACAGCACCGCTCATACCGCTGGCAGAATCGAGCGCGTCGGCCTGTGACAGGTATACAGCGGTCAAGCCCATGACGCAGGCCGCAGCAGCGCCAATGGCAACGCGACGACGGCCAGTTCTCCGAGAGGCAGGAAGCGGCGCCCGCTCGAGTTCTACCAAAATGGAGCGCCGCAGCGCCGCAGGAGCGATAGCGGGCGCGCTTCTTCGAACCTGCGAGCGGATGGCCCGCAGCGACTCGACGTGCCGCCGGCAGCTCGCACATTCGGCGAGGTGCAACTCGATCTC
>JAVFAO010000251.1:0-10325 GCA_034002465.1 Myxococcota bacterium | reverse complement strand
TTGGTGTGCCATCAGGGCGACCGGCCGGTCGCCCCTACGGGTGCTGTGTTCGGCGATATTGCGCATGGCTTCGATGCAAATACCATCGTTGGTGTGCCATCAGGGCGACCGGCCGGTCGCCCCTACGGGTGCTGTGTTCGGCGATATTGCGCATGGCTTCTATGCAAATACCATCGTTGCTGCGCCATCAGGGCGATCGGCCGGTCGCCCCTACGGGTGCTGTGTTCGGCGATATTGCGCATGGCTTACAGGAGCTTGCACTTGACGCTCAGCAGGGTGCAGGGCAGCGCCCAAGCAAGACAAGAACGCGGAAGCCCTTGGGCCAGCGCAGGCTTTCGGGCTATACTCGCTCAGCCGCGCCTCGCCCGGCTTGGGCTTGGCAACTCAACGCTCTCTTTGCACGCAGGAAACGGCAATCCAACCGCCTCGATTCATCAGTTTGGACCCCAAAGCGCGCCTCCTCGTGATGAGCTTCCCCTACGACGAGCAGCTCCTGGCCGTGGTGCGCCGCTTGCCAGGGCGGCTCTGGGCGCCGAGCCGCAAGGCCTGGACCTGTCCCCTCAACGCGGCGGTCGAGGCCTGCAAGGTGCTCGCGTCTCACGGCTTCAAGGCCGCCCCAGAGGTGCTGGCTTTGGTCCCCACGGCACCAAGCTCGCTACGGCTCGAGGCTGCGATCGAGAGCAAGCTCGAGCAGCCGCCCCCTGCTCCGGTACAGCGCGTGGCGATGGGCATCCGCGAGCTCAACGAGCTGCTCAAGCGCACCCTGGAGGAGCGCTTCGAGCGAGAGCTGTGGGTCGTCGGCGAGGTCTTCGGCTTTGACCGACGACGGGCGGCAGAAAACCTCTTCTTCGAGCTGGTGGAGAAAGCCGAGGACGCCGCCAGGGCCACGGTCCAGGCGCGGATCGGTGCCGTCATCTGGGCGCGCGACCGAGACGCCATCGACTATCGTCTGCGCAGCGCCCCCATCCCCTTCGAAATCTGTGATGGGCTGCGCTTGCGGGTGCGGGGTCGCGTCGGCCTCTTCCCTGGCAGCGGCAAGGTGGTCTTCGCCATCCGTGAGCTCGACCCGAGCTACACCATCGGCGAGCTCACCGTGCAGCGACGGCTCGTGCTGGAGCGCTTGGAGGCGATGGGGCTGCTGCGACGCAACCTCGAGCTGCCGCTGCCGCTGCTGCCCTTACGCATCGCCTTGTTGACCAGCCGCGACGGAGAGGCGCTTGCAGACTTCGTGGAGGAGCTGCGACGCAGCGGCTTTGCCTTTCAGGTGGACCTCTATGGTGTCAAGGTGCAGGGCGATGCTCTGGTGCCATCGATGCTGAGCGCTTTGAAGGCGGTGGAGAAACGACACCGGCGCGCGCCCTACGATGTGGTGGTGCTCGTCCGGGGTGGCGGCAGCCGCGCGGATCTCATGGGTTTTGACCGTTTGGAGCTGGCGGTGGCGGTGGCAGCGTTGCCAATCAAGGTGCTCTTGGGCATCGGTCACCAGCGCGATCGCAGCGTGCTGGATGAGATTGCACACTCTGAGAAGACACCGACGGCGGTGGCCGCTACCTTGGTGGCGGCGGTGCAGCAGACGGACACGTTCTTGTGGCAGGGCCTGGCCTGGGCGTTGGAGCAGGCGCGAACGGCGAGCGAGGCCTGGCGAGCAGCGCTGGAGGACCTGGCACAGGGTCTGCGGCGCGAGACACAGGAGCGCCTGACGCAGGCCATGGTCGCGCTCGACCGCAGCGCAGAGAAGCTGTCGTGGGCAGCGCGGCTGCATCGTCGACGTGCGTATCAGGAGCAGGCGCTGCTGCAGCAGCGGCTGCGTTTCGCGATAGAGCGACAGCTCGAACGTCGTCGGCAGAGCTTGGAGGCGCGCGCCGAGCATCTCTCGGAGGCGCGGGTCTTGACGCTGTTGGCGAACGCGTCGATGCAGCTCGAGGGTCTTGCGGCCCACCTGGAACCGGCGGCGATGCGGGCGATGCGGCGCGCCGAGGATGCTCTGGGCGGCTTGGAGGAGCGCAGCCGCGTGCTCGACCCGCGGCGCGTGATGGCGCGTGGCTTTGCGCGACTGCGCGACGATGATGGCCGGGTGTTGAGCCGGGTCTCGGGGCTGCGCGCAGGGCAGCGGGTGCAGGTGGAGCTGGTGGACGGTGTGCTCGTGACGCGCATCGAGCAGGTCAACGAAGCAGAGCGCCAAAGGGAGGAAGAGTGAGCGAAGACACGAGCCAAGCGACGAAGCAGGAAGAGGCGCAGAAGTTTTCGGAGCTGATGGCAGAGCTCAAGGGTCTGCTCTCGCGGCTCGAGAGCGACGATGTGGAGCTGGACGAGCTGGCCGAGTTGCTGACGCGAGCCGCGCAGTTGGTGCAGCAGGGTCGGTCGCGAATTCGGGAGACACAGCTACAGGTGCGCGAAATTTTTGCGGAGATGGAAGACGCTGACGAGGACGAGGCTTAGCGGCTGTGTACGTTTGCGCAGCTCGCCCAGGGTCTGCTGGGTCAGTGAGCGCTCGAGCTGGGTCGGTCACTCGTTCGGTCACTGGGTCGGTGAGCGCTCGAGCTGGGTCGGTCACTGGGTCGGTGAGCTCGAGCTGGGTCGGTCACTGGGTCGGTGAGCGCTCGAGCTGGGTCGGTCACTGGGTCGGTGAGCGCTTGAGCTGGGTCGGTCACTTGGTCGGTGAGCGCTCGAGCTGGGTCGGTGCACGCTCATGCCTGCTCGAAGGCAAAATGGGTGATGTTCCGGCTCTTCTTGTCGAAGCTCACGCCCACCAAGAACACCCGCCTCACGCCATCCATGAATTTTTGTTGGTAGCCCTTGGCCTTGATCTGGGCTAGGCCGATGGCACCACTTCCCTCTTCGTCGGAGAGCTTGAATTCGAACACGTAGGCAAGTTTCTCGAGCCGAACACTGAGATCGATGCGGCCATGGCTGGTGCTATCCTCCGCTCGGACGTCCAGACCAAGGGCGCTGAAATAGCAATAGAAAACCGAGGCATAATAGGCTTCGTAGGCAGCCAGCTCATTCTTGCGATACCAGTCGTGCGGAATTGATGCGAAAAACGCTCGAAAGATCGCTTCGAGCGCCGCAGGCTCCCCATGTAGGAGAGCATCCAGCAAGCGGGACTGCGTCTCGGTCTTCGCCAGGCGGTCCTGGGTCAGCTCCGTGAGCATGGCATTCGCCAAACTCGCCTTGACCTCGAGGTTGGGATAGCCCATGCGATAGCGCCGAAACGCCCCAAGCTGTTCCTCGGCCTCGATCGTCAGGTAGCCTGCCTGGAAGAGCAAAGCCTCCACGCTCAGGTCCTCGAGCTCGAAGTTGCTCGCAATCTCCTCGCCCACCACCAGCTCCTCGAGCCGAGCCATGGGATACCCTTGACGACGAAGAGCTTTGACCAGAAAACTCGGCGTGCCCGTCTCGAACCAGTAGCTGCGAAACACCTTCGACTTGAGAAACAACAAAATATCGAAGGGGTTGTAGACCGACTCGCCCAGCCACCGATAGCCGTCGTACCAAGCCTTCACCCGCGCCAAATCCACATCGACCAAGCGCTCGGCGAAAACCTCCTCGAGCTCTGCCTGGGTGTAGCCACAGATCGCCGAGGCATGAGGCGCAAGCGTCAGATCCTCGAGGTTGTTGAGCCCGCTGAAAAGCGACACCTTGCTGAACTTGGAGACCCCCGTGAGGAACACCAACTCCAGGTACGAATCGGAATCCTTGATGACCGAATAGATGCTCTTCAGCTCATCGCGCAACGCCGCCGCCAAGTCCGGCTGCTCGATGTTGTCCAAGATTGGCTTGTCATACTCGTCGACCAAGAGCACCACCCGCTGAGCGCTTTGCTCGAAGAGGGCGCGAATCAGCTCGGCAAAGCGAGTCGTGGGTTCCGGGTAGGTGGAGACCAGTCCAGCTCGCCGAAAATGCTCGTCGAGCATGAACGCGAAGTTGCCACGGAGCTCATCGACACTGCGGTGCACCCCCAAGCCGAAACTCAGATGCACCACCGGATGGCGCTTGCTCCAGTCCCAGTGATCCGCCAAGAATAGGCCCTCGAAGAGCTCGCGCTTGCCCTCGTAGGCCGCCCGCAACGTGCTCAGAAACAGGCTCTTCCCAAAGCGACGCGGCCGCGACAAAAAATAGTACACCCCCGAGTTGGCCAGCTCGTGGATGAAAGGCGTCTTGTCCGCGTAATAGTAGCCATCCCGGATGAGGGTCTCAAAGGTCTGGATTCCGATTGGAAGCTTCTTCATTGGGCCCACGCCCCTGGGGATGGAGGTTCATGCGGCCGAGCCGATGGCATTCGTTCGCTCTCGGGCACCGACCTCTCGACGGCAGCAATTGTCGCCCGCCTTCCTTGGCGGGCACCCTTCGGGCTTGCTTCGCAGCGACTCTCCGCCTCCTGGCTCCGAGTTCCTTCGGAATGTCGAGAGGATGCGTGCCCTTCGCTCACTTTCGATTGCATTCGCCGTGAGCTGCAGAGCGGCGCTGCCACCCATGTTCTTCCATGCTACACCGTCGATGACAAGGTAGGAACGAGGAACGAGGGGCGAGGGAGCTGCAGGCAGGGCAGGTTCTGAGCAGGAAAGAGGAACAAGGGAGCTGCGGGAGGACAATGCCCGGTGCTGGCGCCCTGCACGCATGCGAGCTCAGCGGATCGGGTCTTCGCTCCCCGGTCCAACAGCAAAGCCGCTGGCGCCCTCGAACACGAGTTGCTCATCGTCGTGGTGCGCAGCGACTCGCCAGGCTTCGCTCAGAGTCATTAGCGCTCCTGGATCCGCGGCCAGGAGGCTGATCGCGTCAGTCAGCGCAGCGGAAAAGCCCATGCAGGTCTCGCCGCCAAAGGCATGGCAACGCTCATGGATGTAGCTTGCCAGCGCGGAATATGGGGAATCAGCTTCCATCGCCGACTGGTCGAGAGTGAGCTTGATGAGGTGGCTTCGGATACGTCGGCCTGTGTCTGAGCAAGCCCAGTTGAAGGCGCGGGTGGTTTCAGCGATCGCCTCCCAGCCCGACCCACGAAGGTTCATAATCTCAACCGGCGGGCTGGCGCAGCGCGCAAAAAGCGGAGCCAGAACGCGTTCGACGAAGGCCTCCAGAGCCAGGATTCGGCGACGAAGGAGCGGCGAATGGGGGATAGCGACCGGGAAGCCCCCGGCGCGTTCGCACGCCTGCTCGACACGAGGGTAGCCAAGTTCGAGAAACGCTGCCTGCACCAGGGGAACGCCTGCGACCGTGTGTCGCGCCCAGGCGAGCGCGCGTCGACGGCGGTTGTTCCCTTGCACATCCGAGCGCTTCACCGGCTCACAAACCAGCGCCAGGGGCAGGGTTGCCTTCCATGCCTGCTTCACGTCGGGATCGGAAGCAATCCGCCGGACCAGCGCTGTGACCACCCGAGACCATGAACCAACTGCGTATCGGCGAGGTGCCGGTAGGCGCCATTTGGTCGACAGAAACGGCAACAGTCGCGCCGCCGTTCGGGGGGACATCAGCCGCGCTGCGTCATGCAACGCGTCGATTGCTTGGAAGTCATAGAGCGCCGGGCGATCACGCTCCTCTCTGCGCACTTTGGGCATCGCGATAACGAATGGAATGGAGAGCGTGCCACGGGCCTGATGTCCGAGAAAGAGCAGTCCGCTCTTGTGATGGCCAATCACGAAGGGCAGATAGCTGGGGATGGGGACGTCGGAGCGAAGGTAGACGGAGAGCGCGGTGCTCTGCTCGAGCGGCTCACCGAGCCATGGGTTTTCGGGATAGCAAAACGAGTTGCGAACCATCGGGAGCAATGCGCACTGCTGGGCGCTGAGACCCTCGAGCTCCAGCCAGGTCGAGCCTGCCCGCAGATTTCGTGGGTGGACATGATAGGCCAGCACTTCGACACGGGTGTCACCGAAGTATTCGGGGGCGAGGGTGACCGCAGCGCTCCAGTCCAATGAACCCATCGATACGCGCCAGTGCAGGTCGCGAACCGCGCAAAGCGCAGCGAGCTTGAACCCTTCCCCGAAGTATCCAGCGGTAGTGCCGGGCATTGCCTGAGTCTTGGTCGAGGCGCCGATGTGCGTCAGCCAGATCAAATCGAAGCCGCGACTCGGCATGCGAATGAGCACGCGGTCTTGCTTCGTGTCCATGCTGACACCGCTCGCAAAGCCTGCCGGCCCAGTTTCGTCGAAGAAGTTCTGGATGAAGTCCCTCAGCACGGCAAAGGCTGACCACCGCACAGGGTAGGTCGAGACGATGTGAGCTGAGAGGACCCGGCCTTTGCTTTCCAGAATCGTGCTGTGGGTGCTATGCGAACACGGCATGGCGAGCCTTTGCGAGAGAACCTCTTGGCATTCGCTCGCTCTCGCGAGACCCTCGCAGCGCTGCGCAGGCGCATCGGATGCGCCTCGCTTCGCTCACTTGTTGTCGACATCGCTCGCCTTCGGACCCAAGTCAAGCGCAAAAAGCGCGCGCGGCTCAGCGCGTGCCTTTCGCCCTGCTCGTGCAGCGCTCAGAGCATTGACTCGCCACGCGATGCGCTGTCAACTACCCCAGGGAGCAAGAAGGGAGGCCTCTCACGTGACCCCAAAGCAACGCAAAGAAGAGCTCAGTAAGGCCTACCTTGCGGCGCTTGCGGCAAGGCTGGGATTCAAGCTTGGCTCCTGGAGTCAAGACGATGACTGCATCGATGTGACGATTGGAGCGGCAGGCAAACTCGGGGGTGGGACCCTGTCTTCGCCCAAGCTCGACATTCAGTTGAAATGCACCAGCAATCCAGCGCAGGAGCGAGACGATGCCGTCGTTCACCACAGACAGTGGTCCAGCGTCTGGCAGTGAGCAGAGATGTATTCGAGCGCGTGCTGGAGACCTCACCCCCCAACCCCCTCTCCATGCATCGAGATGGGGAGTCGCGGGTCAGGAGGTATTCCTCGAGGCGGCTGTGGGCTGTCCCGGCGATGGCGCTGGCTGGGTGCTGACCACAGAAATCCCCTCTTTGCGACTTGGCGTCTTTGCGTGAGCTCCAGAATTCGACGGCAACCGAAGCACCGGTCTTGGACCCCTGGCTGTCACTCGCGCGAGCTCGCTCCAGCCTCTCCCCGCGTTGCGGGGCAACCCACACCTGGCTCAGGCCGCGCCTCGCCGGATGGACGGTGACCACGAAAAGACCCTCTCTGCGGCTCTGCGTCAGCTTCCAAATCCAACGGCAACCGAAGCACCGGTCTTGCGCTCTGGGACCCGCGCAAACCAGAACGAGCGTCAATGGGACACAAGGCTCAGGACTCTGCTGCCAAGACCGCCTCGAGCGTCTCCTCATCCAAGATGCGCTCCGCCCAAAGCTCGAGCTGCGCTGCGCTGCCCTGGTCCAGACGCTCCTGCGCCCAAGTAGGCAATGCTCCAAAGCGACGCGTGAGCAGTCGCCGCACAACACCCCGCTGCCCCTTCTCGATCCCCTCTTCGATCCCCTTCTGGATAGCCTTTCGCTCGAATTTCGCAAGGTATGGCATCTGCTGTTCCTCCTCGTGTGCGCTCAGGCTGTCCCAGAACGATGTCTCCAGGTCTTCGGGCAGCACCAGCAGCCAGTCCAGCACCCGAAACAATGATAGCACATCGGCCCTCGAGTAGCCTTTGCCGTAGAGCCCCCGACACAGCTCCAGCTTCCATTCCATTCGTTGTCTTGGCGAGTGCCGACACTGGAGCGCCCTCAAATGCGCGGCGACCACCACCCCAAACGGATTCGGCATCTTCGGCAATTCGTCGATTTCGTTCGCTCGCTCTCGGGCACCGACCTCGCGCCAGCAACAAATCCTTCGGATTGGCGCGAGGATGCGTGCCCTTCGCTCGCTTTCGATTCACGTAGTCGAGCAGCTTCACCACCGGAAATTCCAACAGAAAACGACAACCGAAGCCCGAGCGCTCGAACACACTCGGCCGCCACGACGCCTCCTCGTCCGTCAGGACCGCTACGCTCACTACAGGCTGCCGATAGCGGTCGAAGATCCGGTAGTGGTAGATCATCATCCGCTCTGCAAAAGCAGGCTCGCGTGAAGCCTGTACCTCCACATGCACCAGCAGCAAGCTCTGCGTCCCATCTCGCCGGTGCACCCGCACCAACTTATCGGCGAGGCGGTGTCCTACAGCGCCCCCACGAATGAGCTGCAGCAACTCCTTGTCCAGAAAGTCCGGTACCTGAGTCCAGTCAATCGCCGACCAAATATCCGGGAAGAAGAAGGCGACAAAGGGCTCGAAGAAGTCGTAGCCAGGAGGCGAAGACTCGCTGCGCAGCAAGCCCGAAGGGTGCGCGCCATGGACGGCGCGCGACAAGATTTCTAGAACATCCTTCCACGGCGAGTCCGCGTCGATGCGCTCCATGGCTCCTCCTGTGCTGAGCTGTCCAACACAGGAGTGATCGACCTGAGCCAGCAAAAGCGAGCCCCCTGTTGTGCGTTTTTTTCACCGACAGTGGTCCAGCGTACGGCAGTTGGGGTTGAGGTGCTGCTAGTCTTTGTATTCGAGCAGACGCTGGAGACCTCACCCCCCAACCCCCTCTCCATGAATGGAGATGGGGAGTCGCGGGTAAGAAGGTATTCCTCGAGGTGGTTGTGGGCTGTCCCGGCGATGGCGCTGACTGGGCGCTGACCACGAAAAGACCCTCTCTGCGGCTCTGCGGCTCTGCGTGAGCTTCCAAATCCAACGGCAACCGCAGCACCGGTCTCGGACCCCTGGCTGTCACTCGCGCGAGCTCGTGCAGCCTCTCCCCGCGTCGCGGGGCAACCCACACCTGGCGCAGGCCGCGCTTCGCCGGATGGACGGTGACCACGAAAAAAAAGGCGCTCGCCCCACTCCAAAGGTCCCTCTTTGCGACTTGGCGTCTTTGCGTGAGCTTCCAAATCCAACGGCAACCGAAGCACCGGTCCTGCGCTCTCGAACAGCGGCTCGACTGGAGCTCCTGCAACGCGATCGGCAGGCTGAAAGCCTGCCCCACGCCTCATCCTGCGCAGCCCAGGCCTGCGCGGCGACAAGCTAGGCCCACGGCTTGGCCGACCCTGGACCGCGAGTGTTCGCCAGCCTTCGCTGGCTCGGGAACACCAAGTCTGCACGCGAAACAGAAACGAGGACGGCGGTCTCAGGACTCTGCTGCCAAGACCGCCTCGAGCGTCTCCTCATCCAAGATGCGCTCAGCCCACAGCTCGAGCTGCGCCGCGCTGCCCTGGTCCAGACGCTCCTGCGCCCAAGTAGGTAATGCTCCAAAGCGACGTGAGAGCTGCCGCCGCAGAACACCCCGCTGCCCCTTCTCGATCCCCTCTTCGATCCCCTCCTGCTTCGCCTTTCGCTCGAATTTCGCAAGGTATGGCATCTGCTGCTCCTCCTCGTGTGTGTTCAGGCTGTCCCAAAACGGCGGCTCCAGGTCTTCGGGCAGCACCAGCAGCCAGTCCAGCACCCGAAACAATGATAGCACATCGGCCCTCGAGTAGCCTTTGCCGTAGAGCCCCCGACACAGCTCCAGCTTCCATTCCATTCGTTGTCTTGGCGAGTGCCGACACTGGAGCGCCCTCAAATGCGCGGCGACCACCACCCCAAACGGATTCGGCATCTTCGGCAATTCGTCGAGCCGATCCACATAGTCGAGCAGCTTCACCACCGGAAATTCCAAAAGAAAACGACAACCGAAGCCCGAGCGCTCGAACACACTCGGCCGCCACGACCCCTCCTCGTCCGTCAACACCGCCACGCTCACCACAGGCTGCCGATAGCGATCGAATATCCGGTAGTGGTAGACCATCATCCGCTCTGCAAAAGCAGGCTCGCGTGAAGCCTGTACCTCGACGTGCACCAACAACAAGCTCTGCGTCCCATCTCGCCGGTGCACCCGCACCAGCTTGTCTGCGAGCCGGTTTCCAACAGCACCCCCACGAATGATTTGTAGCAGCTCCTTGTCCAGAAACACGGGTGCTCGAGTCCAATCGATGGCCGACCAAATGTCTGGGAAGAAGAAGGCGACAAAGGGCTCGAAGAAGATTTCCAGAACATCCTTCCACGGCGAGTCCGCGTCGATGCGCTCCATGGCTCCTCCTGTGCTGAGCTGTCCAACACAAGAGTGATCGACCTGAGCCAGCAAAAGCGAGCCCCCTGTTGTGCGTTTTTTTTCACCGACAGTGGTCCAGCGTACGGCAGTTGGGGTTGAGGTGCTGCTGGTCTTTGTATTCGAGCAGACGCTGGAGACCTCACCCCCCAACCCCCTCTCCATGAATGGAGTTGGGGAGTCGCGGGAAAGAAGGTATTCCTCGAAGCGGCTGTGGGCTGTCCAGGCGATGGCGCTGGCCGGGCGCTGACCACGAAAAGACCCTCTCTGCGGCTCTGCGACTCTGCGT
>JAVFAO010000250.1:0-10381 GCA_034002465.1 Myxococcota bacterium | reverse complement strand
ACCATTGTGACCACTCGCTCTGGGGCTCGCAGAGATGCGCCATTTGCAGTTCGAAATGCTCGCGCGCAACCATGAGCAGCTCATTGAGCTCGGCCAACACCAACGGATCAAGGCCGAGTAGCTCTCTGTCCTCGCGCATCCGCAGCAGACAATGCACCTCCAGAGCGGCGTCGGTGAGGACCAGCGGCTGCCGCGGCAGCACGACAATCACACCAGATGGCATTGGCTCTTGGCTCACGACGAGTGCCTGCACGGCGTCGAGCTCCTCTTTCGACTCCACGACGACGTACAGAATGCGCCCATCCTCACCCGGTCGAAGCTGCGTGAACTCAAATTGCGCAGCAGGAACGAGCAACGCATTAGCCGTCACGTAGTGCGGCGCGAAAAAGCGCACCACCCCGCTCTCGACGTAGCACGCCGCGGGGCGAATCACCGGCGCGGGGTGGTTCGTTTCCAGGAACGCAACCAACTCGAAGCTCGACTCGGCACGTCCCTTCTCTTCATCGAGCCGAGCTCGCAGGTCTACATCGGCACCATGCCAAACAGAGATGTCATCGTTTCGTTTGCGATGCAGCAGTAATTTTCGCGCAATGAGCTTCTGCACCCGTCGTTTGACCTCGGCGCGAGCCGAAGCATCAAAGGCAGCGACCAAGGCTGAGCTCGTCAGGCGACGTCGTTCGCCGCCAACGCCCAAGCCAAGCAAGCAGGCAGCGGCGAGAATTTCGCGTTCGAAATCGTCCTCGGCCGTGCTGCGGGCACTTTCGGTTTCGAGCCAGCGCCGGTAGGTGCCTCCCAAACCAGTGTCCATACGCATCGCTTCGGAGAAGTACAAGTACAACTCCTCGAGCCCCACGGGCTTCGAAAGCTCGGCTTGGTGCAGGAAGCTGAAGATGCTCCGCTCGTTTTGCGCCAGCCGCGCCGTCAGCAGTGGCAAAGTGCGCAGCGCTGCGGGCGTCAGCGGTCTCGCCTTCTCCAAGACGACGCCGAGCTGCTCCGGCGCACCTTCAAAAGCCTCGAACCAGCCGTGGGCAAGGGCCTGCTTGGCCTCCTTTAGAGAATCACCGCCGCCGAACACGCCTACCCGTGCCTCTGAGACGAGAGAAGCAATCAGCTCGTAGAGCTCACGGCTGTCATCGATGAGGCGAATACTCTCGAAGCGGCCTTCGACCTTTCTCCAGCCCTGCCTCGCGCTTTGATTGAGGCGGTCGGCATACGCAAGAATGCCCTGATGCAGCAGCAAAGTGAGCGTTGCGGGTGTATCGGATTGCCGTACCACCCACTCAGCGAGTTGTTGCACGTCAGCCAGCTCGTGGCTTGCACCGTTCGCGATGAGCGCTTCGAGGTGCCTGCCAAACTCATCCCAGATGATGGCGAGACGATCTCGGCCCTGTGTCGATTGCGAGAGTTTCGCGAGCGCCTCGCTCATACTGCATCGTTCATCGGCTCCCAAACCAAGCAATGCCGCGGCGAGCTGTGGCACATGCCCAGAGAGCACAATCACCTGCCCCTGTCGAGCCGAGCCCATACGCTCGCGCATGCGCGCGGCAAAGACAGGCTCGAAAACGCTGATTCTGTCCACTACAGGCGCGAGGATGGACTGTGAGGACAGCTCGTTGCGGACCAGCAATCCCGCAATCCCTGCTGCCAGTGACTTCCCCGTCCCATAGGACGCGATGACCATCGTCGAAGCGCTCGACTCGGTCGACATCACCGCGTGCAAAATGCGAAGGCTCTTGCTCGTCGGATAGAAGTGAGCGAGCCGCTCCGGGTGGGCGAGATCACTGAGTAGCTCGATCGAGCGCAAAAAGTGTTTGGCTATGCTCACGCTTTCACTCCTTCGTTGCACCAAGGCGGTCAAAGTAGTGATTGAGCCAAAACACCTCGGTTCGTGCCGGACCCTCGAGCACGCGCTCCCCACCGTGCATGAGCTCACGAAACGCGATCGCCGAATGTGACGACGTGCTGCTGACCAAAGCGGCGAGTCCCTCGGCATCGAGAGCGAAGATGCGTCCAGGGCTCCCACTGACAACGAGCGCATCGTTGAAGCTGAGCTGTATGCTGTCTTCGGCGAAGGAGCCGAGCTGCGCAACCGCTAAGGAATAGCCGAAGAGTTCAGGTGGGATGCTTCGACTTCGAAAGCCACGCTCGTACATCGCTGCATCACGGAAGTGGACGAGCAGATTGAGCTCACTAAGTGGGCAATGACTTGCGTTCTCTGGATCGTCGACTTCAACGGGAACAGTGCGCGAGTAGCTCGCCAGCATACAGGAAACGTCCCGTGAAAGCGTGGTCAAACTGAGCTTTCGTTTGAACTCGCGCTGAGCATAGTGAGCGAACTCATCGAGACAGTGCCCTCGATCAAAGCGCGTCCGCGGAAAATCATTGAAGAACCAACGCCAAGCCAGTGCGGCATCGCGCTGAGAAACGATGTTCGCATGCAACGCCCACCAACTGCCCACGCGTTGGAGATAGCGATCCCGACGAACCAGCAAACGACCGAGGGCCGTCAGTCGAATACTCTGCTCGCGCTTCCCTTTATGAGTCTCTACTGCCGTCTCTCCCAACGCCGGGAGCTCAGGTACAGCTTTCTCAGCGAGCCGCGTCACCTGCAGCCAGTGCCAGATGGATTTGGCCATGTTTCGGCCAACGCCGAGCGCGTCGAAGACTTCCACGCTATCGAGCGCACGGAGAGGCTGCTGCTGCTGTGAAGCCTTGTCTATTAGGATCAGCGCCTTGCTCAACCAGCCGAGGCGAATGGGAAACGTTTCATGTCCACCAAAGCGCAATGGATTCTCCTAGAGCCAAGTGAAGGCGCGCAGGCGTGCGATGACCTGGGCGAGCGCCTCCACCGCGTCGGCAATGTGGGCATCGTTCGTGTAGACGGAAGTCGAGAAGCGGATGCTGGCAAAGGCCTCGCTTTCGCTCAGCCCCATCGCGCAGAGCACATAGGATGGCTCGACTCTGTGGCTCGAGCAAGCAGAGCTTTGCGAGACATAGACGCCGAGCGCGTCGAGCTGAGCAAGGACCGCCTGTCCATCGACGCCCGCAAAGTGGAGATTGCAGGTGTTGCAAACCCGTGAACGACGGGAACCATTGACCCTCGTCTGAGGGATCCGCTCGAGACATTCCCCCTCGAGCAGGTCGCGCGTTCGCGAAAGCTGCGTGATGGCAGCGTCGAGTCCTTCTCGACGCTCGCGCGCCGCAATGCCAAGCCCAATCGCACCTTCGACATTCTGAGTCCCTGCGCGCAGCCCTGCCTCTTGCTCCCCACCCCAGAGCCATGAGGGAAACAAACGGGGCGAACGCACGAAGAGAGCGCCAATCCCATGTGGGGCGTGAAGCTTGTGGCCGCTGAAGGTCAAGAAATCGACAGGCAGCCGAGACAACTCGATGCGCATGCGGCCCACGGCCTGAGCAGCATCGACAAGCAGCATCGACGAAGCTTCACGACAGATCGCGCCAAGGGCTGCAATGTCTTGGACGACGCCAGTCTCGCTGTTCACCCACTGAATGCACACCAGCGCTGGACCGGGAAGCAAGGCCTCACCCAAACGCTCCGGCGATACCAAGCCCTCGGCGTCAACCTCGAGCAAGACGAGCTCGAGTCCCTCGTCGACCATCGCCTCGAGGGGGCGCAACACAGAGGGGTGCTCGACAGCAGTGCCGACGAGCCGACGCAGCCCGAGGGCACGCGCACCTCGAATGACCGCATTGTTGCCCTCCGTACCACCTGAGGTGAACACCATATGCTCGGCGCCGACCCCGATGAGCGCACCAACCTCTTCGCGCGCCTGCTCGAGCAACATTCGGGCCCTGTTGCCTGGAGAGTGCGGGCTCGAAGGATTGCCTGCTAGCTCGTCGTAGTAGCGGTCGATACCCAGGCGGACTGCAGTGCTGACTGCGGTGGTAGCGTTGTTGTCGAGATAGATGGCGTGCATGCGTCGCTGCTCGCGGCCAAAGGGTGCAGACGGCGAGCCGATGCAGCCCCCGTTGAGCGCGCAGTATGGCACTTTTTCCGCAGATGCGAAACGAGGAACGACGCCGCGTATCCCCTCCGGCCGTTCCTAACGTCACTGCACTCCAAGCAAGCTTCTGCAGCCCATCTCACCAGGACCATGCTCGCTTTCACTTGCGCTCTCCCAACTTGCCCCGCTCCCTGTCCCGAATTCAGCGCCACTCACTGCGGTCCTGAAGCCACTCACATGCGCACGGAGGCCATCTCAACCGCCTACCAAGCTCCCTTCCCAGAAAACCAAGCTTGGTCAACGGCTCGGATGCCTTCACACCGCGTCCACAGGCTTCACAAATGCCCCAAAACGACGCCTCCAGCCCGGTTTTCTGCCTTCGCCGCCAAGAATCGTGCCAAGAGTGCCCTCTTTCGAGCCAGAACGCCCGAAAAACGAAGCGCGACTGTCGAATTCGGGGCAAACGAGGCTCTTGTGATGGCTCCTCGAGCGTTGCGATAGCCTGCGTTTTCGGGAAAGGAGCTTGGGTGAGCGATGCGATGGCTTTCCTCCCGGTGTGATGGGCCTGCGCCCGTTGTGAGCGCTCTCCCCTGCCCCGAAAAGCGGCACCAAGCTGCCTCCGACGTGCGCTATCTATTTGATGATAGTCGCCTTTTCTTCGAATACGAAAAAGCGTAGCCCGAGCTGCCCATTTTGGGCTTGACGCCAAGCATCCTCTTTTGGCATCATCCAACACACTGCTCGGGTGGTGCATCGTCTCGACTGCAAAAGGAGAACCGAATGCCAGGAGAGAAACTTCATCCCACCGCGATCGATCGGGGCCTCACCCTCGGGGCCAAGTTCCTTCGCGGTGTCAGTATCAACCCCCGTGTTCGCAGCATCCTCGAGAGTGTTGGATACACCGAGGAGCAGCACCAAGAGCTCTGGGGCCTCTACCTCACCCTCATGGGCAACGATCGCAAGCTCGGCAACAGCCTCATCGCGGCGGAAGCCAAAGCCGCCATCGAGGACATCGATGCCAGCGACGAGCCCCTCTTCAAGCTCGCCCACTTCAGCCTGTTCGCGCGCTTTCCCGAGCAGGATGCGAAGCTCTTCGACAAGCTCAGCCCCCAGACCGGCTACGACTCGGTCGTCGCCATGCAGACCTTCCTCGAGCGTCTGCAGGCCTTGCGCGAGGGCAGCCCCCAGGACCAGGCCGCCGCAGAGCTGCTGCGTAGCCGCCCAATCCTCACGGCCGACCGTGAAGCTGAGCTCTTGCAAGCCATCGAGGTGGCCAAGGGCCTCAACCGCGGCCCCACCACCCCCACCAATGACGACGCCTACCAAGAGGCAGCCAGGGCGTTCCTCAACCACTTGCGTGAATGGCGAGGCATCGCCTCGGTGCTCATCAAACGCAAGGACGACCGCATCATGCTCGGTCTCTCCAAACGCCGCAGCACGAAAGCCGAGGTCGTCGTTGTCGACGAGGAAGAGGGACCAGAGCTCGACGGCCCCCTCCCCACACCCGAAGCCTAGTCTTTCCCTCCAGCGCCCGGTGCCGACGCGCGTGCAGCCCAATCCACCACCCGGCAGCGCATCGGACAACTGGGGAAGCAGGCCAAGCGCCCAATCAACATGAGAAAGCTGCCGCGAGGCAGACCCGAGGCAGAGGCTGGACGGGCTTCAAATCAAAACGGGAATACAACTTGCCCCGCGACTCCCCCTCTCCATCGATGGAGAGGGGGTTGGGGGGTGAGGTCTGTAGATGTCGCGAGAATACAACGCCGGCGTCGTGGACGTCCCCCAAGGTATGCAGAATCCGGGGAGGGCGGACACGCAGGTCCGCCCCTACAAGTGAGAGTGCGCATGACTTTCAATCACTTATGGGTGATGCGCAGGCCGTGGACCTAGGGGCGAATCATCATTCGCCCCAACCATGGGCTTTCCCAACACGACGCCCCAACGCAGAAGCGAAGCGGGGCGACATCGATGCGGAGCCAGCAGACTGTGCTTCGAGAGGGCGCAAGAAAGGGCGCCCCTTGGCTGGCGTTCGAACTGGAGGCGACGCGCTACTCGTCGTCGTCCTCGTCCTCGTCCATGTCCTCTTCGTCCATGAGCTGGTCGACGAGGTCCGCAGTGGCCTCGATGAACTGCTCAGGGCTGTCCTCGATGGCACCTGGCTCTTGCCAAATGTCGAGGTAATCATTGGAGATGTAATCCCGAAGCTCAGGATCGTCCACGCCCTTGCGCAGGCCCTTCTTGATCTTGGCCAACAGCGCGCGGATCTCCTCTGCACTCTCTTCAGGATCGTCGAAGTCTTCGATTTTCTGCAACAGATTGAGTATGTTCACGGTTTCACCATCCCTTCGTTCTGGCGGCGGCGCTCGCCCTGCGGCGGCGGCTGTAGCTTCTCCATTTCCACCCAGAATGCAAGACAAAAAAACAGCCCCGAAGCCCCCTCACCGACGCTGAAACTTGTCAAAGCCCATGGTCTCGCAGGCTTCCTGTCGATTGGGCGCTTGTCCTGGTCCCCCAGCTTCGACACCTGCGTCATAACGACACACCCGATACAAGACCCCAGCCTCGTCGTACCAAGACCACTTCCCCGACTTCACGCCATGCACCCACTCCCCCTCCTGCGACACCACGCCGTTGACATGATACTGCCGCTGCCAACCATGAAGCTCACCGTCCGCCTCCACACAGCGCTGCAAACGCCGATGCCCTTCCACTTCCTCGACCACCCGCAAGGTCCCAGGCGGACAGTCCTGAGCCGGCGCCCCGCCCCCCAAGCGCTGACACGACAGCAGCTCGCCTCGCTCCCAGTTGCACACCTCCACCAGCGCCCCAGACGCGTCCCAACGACGCTGCGCGCCATGCGCCCTGCCCCCCAGACTGCTGCGCTCCAACAACACCTGCCCCTCCAAGGTCTCCCATCGCTGCGTCAACAAGCCCGCTCGCCCCGAGGAGCCCAACGACGGCGGCAACAACACACTCAAACGCCGCTGCTGCACCACGCTCCCGTCGGCATAGATGCGCAGCTCGAAGGGCAACGCCACAATCTCCGCGCTCGCCTCGAAATCACCCCGCACTGCCCCGCTCTCCAAGCGCCAGCACAACTCCGTCCCAGGCAAAACCGCCGTATACGCGTCCGGCAGCGCGTCCCCATTGCTGTCACTCAGCGCGTGCTCCCCACAACCGTCGCGCCCGCTCAGCGCCACCGCCCGAAGCCCTAGCCGCTGCGCCCGCGCCTCGTCGAAGAGCGGAACGAGCTCAATCTGCACGCGAATCGGTGTCTTACGCAGGATTTCTTTGACCGCTTCCGTCGCTTTTTCCAAGACCTCCCTGTCCAAGGCTTGATACACGAAAGGCTCGCCGCGCGCGTCGACGCTGCCCGCCGCCCGCCCAATCGCCTGCATCACACTCCGCGGCGAGGCCTCGGGCAGACGAGGACGCTCAGGCGCATGCGCCGCGACCCAGGCGTTGTAGGCCTGCTCAGAGAAGTCGTCGCAGAGAGGGTCCTTGATGTCGCAGCCGTCGCGACCATGCAGCCCAATGAAGCGAACGCCATAGTGCGCCAAGCTTCGGCCCGCGCTCTCGGCGCTGAACGCCGCGCAACGACCCATGCCAAAGTAGGTGCTGTCGAAGTTGCTCCAGCCCTTGGTTCCCGAAGCGTCCCGATACGGATCGGCACACTGATTGTCCGCATCGCTGACCTGCAGATAGATGCGCACCGCGTCCGGCCGAAAGCCGGCACAACCAAGGCCACGCTCGGCGCAGTTGCGCTGTGGGTTGAGACAGGCGTCCGGGTCGAGCAGACAGTGCGGCGCCTGAAAGGGCGCCTCCGCCCAAGGCCCAGTCATCGGCCCCTTGGGCCCGTCAGGACGCGCCGCCTCGCCGTGCTCGGGTACCGCCGCCGCCGTCAACGCCGGCTCGGGCTGCGGCGAGAGCAGGTTGCGGAAGCTGTCGATGTTGCCGAAGCTACCAACTCCCGTCCAAAGTTCGAGCAGGCACTGATGATACGCTGGATCCTGAACACACTGCTGGTCCAAGCATCGGTAGCTCGCCGAGCACTCCTGGTGCCGTGCACAAGCCCTCAGAGGCTGCTCTGGAGCGCAGCGTAAGGCCTCGACGATGGCAGGGATTCCACTCTCGGGATCACGCAAGGCTGCATACTCCTCGTTCATCGAGGTGCTCGCATCCAACGCAAAGTAGAGGTCCGCGGCAAAGGGCGCGACCTTGGTCCGAAAGAGAAGGGTCGCGCGCGCCGGGGCGGGTGACTTCTGCACAGAACTTTTCGACGTAGAATCAGGAGCTTGAGTCGACAAATCGAAAGCAGGATTGGAGAGCACCAAGAAGAGCTCGTCTCGCGCGTCGGGTGCGTCCTCGGGGTCTGTAGGGGAACGCTGCGCATAGACCTCGACGAGATCATCCACGCCGTCGCCATCGCTGTCGGCGCGACGAGGGTCGCTGCCATAGCGGCGCAGCTCGGCACCATCGCCAAGACCATCGCCGTCGCTGTCTTCGTCGTGGTGGTCGAAGATGCCGTCAGCGTCGGTGTCGACGGGCTCGCCTGCAGGACACTCCTCTTGGTCTGGAATGCCGTCGTTGTCGCTGTCGAGATCGCGCTGGTCCCAAAGTCCTTCGCCATCGCTGTCCACAGGCCGCCCTGCAGGGGCCTCGAGGGCGTCGGGGAGCCCGTCGCCGTCACTGTCGAGGTCGAGAAAGTCGGGAACGCCGTCAGCGTCAGTGTCCACAGGGCTGCTCGGCAGCTCCCCCGCCTCGAGCGCATCACCGAGACCATCCCCGTCGCTGTCCTCGTCAAGCGCGTTGGGGATGCCGTCGCCATCGGCATCGGCGTCGCCTTCGACACCATCCGGGATACCGTCACCATCGCTGTCGGGCAACGCCGTCGCAGCCTGCTCGCCTTGCGTTGGCATCGGGATCTCGCAGGACGAAGCGCCGAGGCTCAAGGCCAGCAAGCACCCAAACAGCCCCAGCAGAGCACATGACGAGTAGCGATAAAGAGTTTGATTTTGGTACATTGCCATTCAACTCTGGAGAACCATCCCGAAGCTCTCTTCAGAATCTGGAATGCGTATCCACAGAGAACTCACACGAACTTTTTGTCCTTTCAGAAAGCCGCATGAAAACAAGAGCTTGACCAAGAAGTCCTGCTGTGGAGACACATGGGGACGAGGCGCATCACGAGAAGCAGACTGCCGCATTCTCAGACGAAACGCTATACTCACGAAGGCGCTCATTCTGGGCGTCAGCGAGCTCGACCGGGAGGGTGGCATGAAGGCGATGGGGGCAGTAGCGGTGGCGCTGCGCGGTCAGTGGCTGGGCCTGCGCTCGCTGCGCTCGACCCGAGTGGTGTTGCTGCTCTCGCTGCTCTTTCTGCTGCTCGCCTTGCTCTCCCGCGCGATCGGCTGGCTCGACGCAGACGCCTTCTCGACCCTTCGGCTCTCACTGATTGGTGTGGGCGTGCCCATCGCTGCCATCGTCATGGCAGAAATCCCGCTGCGCGATGGAATGACCCACCGCACCCTGCTCCTCTCCATGCTCTCTCCGGTGTCGCGCGGGCAGCTCTTCGTCGCGCGCCATGCCCTCGTGCTGATGGTGCTCTTCGCGCTCTTCGCCGGCTTGGGCACGGTGCTGCAGCTCCTCGGAGGCTTCGAAGGGAGCGCGTGGGGCATGGACCTGGTGGCCATCGCCTGTGGTCTGTGGTGCTATCTGGGAATCTGGGGCTTGATCTCGCTGCTCACGAAACACGCCTTGGCGCTTGGACTCGCCGTGTTCCTGTTGGCGGATTATCAGTTGGCTCGGTTTCCTTTGGGGTTGCGCAACGCCGCTCCGGTGGCGCATGTGCAGAACCTGCTCGGTGTGGTCGAGGTCGAGACCTTGGGGCTACCCGTGAAGGTACAGGCCCCCGAAGCCTGGGTATCGGCGCTGGTGCTCTTGCTGCTTGGGGCGTTTTGCTTCGCAGTGGCGGCGTTGGCCTTTCGCCGTCGCTCGCTGGCAGAGCTGTGCTGAGGGACGCAGCCCCACACCCCGACATAGCCGACGTGATGCTCATCACATCTAAGCTCTTGAAAGTCATGTGCAATATCCATGAAGCAGGCCGCAGTAGGGGCGTATGGCAATACGCCCGCCCTCGTCTTCCCGACACATCGATCGTAGGAGAGGCGTATGGCCTTACGCCCGCCCTCGTCTTCCCGACACATCAATCGTAGGAGGGGCGTATGGCAATACGCCCGCCCTGGCCTTCCCGACACAGCGATCGTCGGAGGGGCGTATGGCCATACGCCCCTACTTGCTCAATCGCGATGACCTGCTCGTTACGCTAGGACCTCTCGGATGAACGCGAAAGCATGGATTGAGATTGAGAGCCTACAGCTCGAGCGCGGCGGTCGGCCCGTGCTGCGCGGGCTCGA
>JAVFAO010000249.1:0-10485 GCA_034002465.1 Myxococcota bacterium | reverse complement strand
GGGCAAAGGGCTAGCCCTATGGAATCCCTTCTCTTTTTTCTATCGAGGGCTCGTTTTCACCGCTTTCTGCGCAGCCGTGCCCATCCCCTACCCCAACCCCCATCGGCATCATGAACCCTCACGCCGCCCTGTTTCGCGCCCTCTTCCTGTTCCTCAGCGTGGCCCCCAGTCTGGCTTGGGCCACCGCCTCGGAGCACGTGCCCGAGCTGCCGAGCTACACGCTCGTCTACGAGCTGACCGTTCCCACGGGGGGTGGCCAGCTCGAGCCTGGGTCCAGTGGGGGTGGGCGAGCGCTTCGTGACGGCAGGTCAGTCGAATTCGGCCAATCATGGGAGCCCAGCGCAGCGCGTGCAGGACGAGCGGGTGCTGGCGCACGACCTCGTCTCATCGTGGCACCCGGCGCACGACCCGCAGCCCATCGCCACCGGCTCGGGGGGCTCACCCTGGCCGCTCCTGGGCGAGCTGCTGGTGGCACGGCTAGAGGTGCCGGTTGGCTTCGTGTCGGTGGGCTGGGGCGGCACCTCGATCGCCCAGTGGCAGCCTGGCGGCACGCTCTATCCGCGCTTGCAGGGGGCATTGCAGTTTCTCGGGCCCCAGGGCTGCCGCGCGGTGCTCTGGCACCAAGGGGAATCGGACAACATCGCCGACACCTCGACGGCGAGCTACGCCGCGCAACTGCAGACCTTGATCGCGCAATCGCGCGTCGATGCTGGCTTTGCGCTGCCCTGGGGGGTGGCCTTGGTGTCCTTCCTCAGCGGCTATGGCGTCGACCCGGCCGTCGTCGCGGGCCAGCAGCAGGTGATTGACCAGGACCCGTTGACCTTCCTGGGCCCCAACACCGACGAGCTCGATGCAACGACCTACCGCTTCGATGGTGCGCACTTCAACGCGCTGGGCCTGCAGGAGCACGCCCGGCGCTGGGCCGAGGCTTTGGTGCCGCTGCTTGGCGTCTGCAACGACGGCCTCTGCGACGTCGGCGAGTCCTGCGCTTCGTGTCCAGGGGACTGCGGCGATTGCTGCGGAGATGGGCTCTGCGACGGCAGCCTTTTCGAGTCGCCGCTGAGCTGTGCCAGCGACTGCCCGGCCTTGTGCGGCGACGGCTGGTGCAGCCATGCCGAGGGCTGTGCGGACTGCCCCGGCGACTGCGGCGACTGCCCGGTCGATGAGGAGGAGCTCGAGGCTGAGGAGGAGGCCGACGTCGCGCCAGAGCTCGAGGTGGACGCCGAGCTCGACGCCGAGACCGAGCTCAGCGAAGACAGCGAGTCTCCACCGGAAGCGGTCGATATCAGCGACTTTGAGGGTGAGCTCCCGCCGCCGCAGGACGAGCCTGAGGAGCTGGGCGAGCTGGTGCCAAGCGCTGACGTGGAGCCGCCGGAGCAGGTTGATGAGGCCTTGGTGGGCAGTGGCGAGCTTCAGCGGGCAGAGGGTGGCTGTGCTTGTCAGAGCAGCCGGCCGCTCAAGGGCTCGTGGCTGTGGCTGATGGGCTTGGCGTGCTTGATGGCGGTCGGGCTCGCCCGACGCCATAGCCCAGGCGACCGATCGCACAGATAACGCCCGCCAGGAAGCACTGTCGAGCGGCCTTGCCCACCTCTTTGCTCAGCTCTTTTCAGGTGAGCGCTGTCGCTTCGAGCTCGGCACTGCTCTCAGGCCAAGAACGCGCTGGGTGCACTGCAGGAGGCTCCGCTTTGCGGCAGGAGGCCTGGGCCAGGCTGGAACGACGTTCGGTGCGCTGTTGGAGGCTTCCGTGGGCTGAAAGAAGCTTCCGTGAGCTGCAGGAGACCAGGGTGCCGAAAACGAGGCCGCAAACCCAGCAACGGTGCGCCCATTTTCGCGTCGAAAAAATCGTTTGAAAACCGAATACGTCGATTTGCGCAAGTGGGCGTCCCTGGCCGATACGGAAGTTTCATTTCCGTCACGGTAGTTTCGTTCAGGAAACTGAGAACACGGCCCCAAAACCGAAGTGGACGAGACCAGAAAGCCTCGTGAACGGCCATCGACAGCGTCTCGACAACATCGGGTACTCGTACTCAGGGAAAAGGCCCCGACTCGGTGGTGTCGACATGGGTCAGCTCGCTCTTTGGGATCCCGCTTCTGTCTCACTTCGCTCAGCGAGCGCTGCCAAGCTTCTCGCCAACATGAGCGACGATCGCAGTGCAGGCGCTCGGCTCCAGCCGAAAATGAATGCGCCCGCAGCCTGGGGTAAAGCGCGCGTGCAGGTCGAAGCAACGCGATACTCCATCGAGATCCTTGTACCAGCACAGCTTCTTTCGTTGTTCATGCTCTGGCGTGACTTTGCTCTCCCAAGCAGGCTCGCTGCGGGTAGCCGGCTCCCAGCACGAGAGCGCGTGCTCCAGCTCGCTCAAGCGCTCGAAGATGGCGTCCAGTCGCGGGTCTCCGGAGAGCAATTCGCGCAACTGCCGTTCGACCCCCGGCAGGAAGGAGAGCCTGGAAAACAGCTCGGCTCGGTGTTCCCACATCGCGGCGCCTGTAATCGGCCGCCGTCTTCCCCTCTCCGCAAGTTGGAGTCCTTGCAGATGCTCAAGCTTTGCGACGTGTGGGACGACGACCTCAGTGCTTTCGAGCCGCAGTTCGTTACCCTCATCCTCGACATAGAGCTCACGCTTCAACGGAACCAGCGAGAGCGAATCGAACGGAGCCAGCTCGAAGCTCGCCGCCAAGCCATCGAGACGGTGTGCCCATCCCAAACCAGCGCTTGGCAAATCCTCGAAGTAATAGTCGACGGCCAATGTCGAGCCTGGCTCCGCCAACTCGAATGGCGCCACATTTTGGAGCGCACGCAGACGCAACCACAACTCTTTGGAATCCGGCTCGGCTGACCATTGCCCGACTGAATACCCCGGAGCGAGCTCAATCCCCTTCAGCTTCACCTGACTGAGGAGTGATGCATCGCGTCGTTGGCGCGCCACGGCACGAAGCACCTCGACAAGCACTCGCAGCCTTCGCTTGCCTTCATGCCGGTCTGGCGCGGGCGCACGATGGGACAAGTCGTTGAGAACGATCATCAGGCTCATGAGTCAATCCAACAGCTGGTCGAGGCTACGCTCCCACTGGTCGAAGAAGCCCTCGGGCCAATGGTCGAGACGTCCTTGCGCATTCATTCGCGGCGAGCGATGGACGTGCTGTGACTCCCGTCCGTTGCGCTGCCACGTAAAGAAATGCAGAGCCAACTCTTCGTGCGAAAGCAGAGCCTGCTTGACGGCGATGCGGATGCCGTTGAGCACGTGATCGCTATGCGTCTCCACCAGGACCTGCACGCCAGAAGCGGCGGCGAGTGCCAACATTCTCCCCATATCTGCCTGACCCTGGGGGTGCAGATGCGCCTCAGGGTTCTCGACAATGACCAGGCCCCCCGGTCGCGCCGAAAGCAAAGCGACGATCACTGGCAAGGTATACGTCAAACCGAAGCCTACGTTGGTCGGCCGGTATCGCATCGTTTCGCCAAGGCGGTGTGAAAAGGCAAACTGGAGTTGCACCACGTCCATATCGCGAAAGGTCTGTACGTAGAGACGAGGTCCGGCAGCGACCAAGTCCAGCCACGCAGCCGTTTGCTTGAGCAAGCTCGGCTCGGCGTCGGTGCGCATGAGGGGTCCGGGACGTACGGGTTCCTCTCCAAGCTCGGCGAGAAACTGTGCAGTGTACTGGCCGGCAGCGCCGAGAAAGCGCTGGTTTCGCACGAGGTGGTCGACCATAGCGAATGAGCTGCGTGGGCCGCTTCGCTCCGCGCAGAGGTACTGGAAATCGTCTCGAAAGAGCGCTAGCTCGGGCAGTGGCGTCGCCGGCAAAGCCCCCTCGAGCTCCTCTCGAGCGGCGTAGGCGAAACGCCAAGCGCTCACGCCAGCATCGTGCTCGAGCTCGAGCTCGATGTGGTCTCTTTCGGCGTCCTCGTTGAGCACATCTCGCCCCGTGCCAAGACGAATCCAGTCTCCATTGAGCGCCAGGACATTGCGGGCGAGCAAGCCTTGTTCCCACGACTGTCGCAAGGCGAGCAAGCTCTGGATGACGCTCGACTTACCCGAGCCATTGGTGCCACTCAACACAGTAAGAGGGGCGAGGACGAGCCTGGCATCGCTGAAACACTTGAAATCTCGGAGTCGTAGAGCGCGTATCATTTCGCACCTCCCAAGTCGGAGGGCACCACATCTCCCAAGTCGGAGGGCTGCTCGTTGGCCAAGGTCCGCGCGATGAGCCGTTGAATCCTACCGAAACGCAAGCGAATCTTGTTGGGGTCGCCAGTGCTCGCGGAAACGGCAGCTACAAAGTCGGGAGTCGCCATCAGCTCGCGAAAACCCTGCTGCAAGGCTTCCTTGCGGTCGCGGAGTCGCTCGATGTCGGCGCTATCGAGGCGGCTCAGCCCTACGGTCCAGGCCTCGAAGAGGGCCTTGTTGACGGGAGAGCGGCTTTCGTCCTTGTGATACCACTTTCGGAACGCGCGATTGCCGAAGAGGGCAAAGGCATCGCCGAGTACACGCAAACAGAGTGACTCGAGCTCAGAGTGCATCGCAACCCGCTCGTTGAGGGTCTTGAACGCCTTGTTGAGAAACAGATCGAAGTCGCCAACGCTGTCGGTCTGTGGGGCCAGTGGGTCGAAGAGGAAAAACGCGAAGAAGCGCAGGATCATCTCTCGGTCAGCCATGCGCTCGTTGGGTACACCCCCTGCCGTGGCCTCCTTGAACGCGGGTGACTCAGCCAGACGCTTGAGCAGGATACGTGCGGGGCCAGCGTTGAGGGCGTGACGAATCTCCTGCGGCGATAGAGGTAGGCCGCCGGTGTTGATGCGCTTGAAAATGTTGAACTTCACCTCTTCAGGAGTGCCTCGCTCAATTTGAAATACAGCAAGCTGAGTTTCCTCAATCCGTCGTCTGTAGGCGCGGGGGAGTTCGTCGTAGGTCTTGCCGTCGAGCTCTGGCCCCAGAAACTCGAGCTCGCAGAGGCGCAGGGTCTTATCGACCAGGAACTCTTTGAGAGCGGTCAGCCGCTGCAGTCCGTCAACGACCACCAGTCGTTCCTCGTCGGTACAATCGAGATAAAACGCAGGGAGCGGGATGCGCACCAGCAGCGACTCGATCAGGCGGCTTTTGGGGCCGGCCTTCCACAGACCTGCCTTTCGCTGAAAGTCCGGCTCCAGGTCGAGCTCGTTCTCGAGAATGCGCTTCATGAGCAGATCGACAGTCGGCTGCCACAGCTTGATGCTGATTTTGCTTGGGTCGAAAGGTTCTCGGATGAAGGGCTCATCTTCCTCGGGTTCGAGCTCGCTGGGCGGCTCGCACATTTGCATTCGTTCGCTTGAGGAGAGCGACTCGACAGCAACAATTCCTTCTGAATGACGAGAGGGTGCGTGCCCCTCGCTGACTTTCGATTGTTCTGGCTCGCCAGTGTGCATCGACGTGGCTTCGTCGGACATCGCAACCTCTTTGGAGAGAAATCTATCTTGGAAGCAAGCTACACCGAGCGTGACACAGCTTCGGTCGTGCTCTTGCCTCTGGGCTCACCGGAGCAGCGCCAGTGTGGAAGAGCGCTGTCCCAACCAAGCTGTCACCCCACTGTTGTTGGTCTGCATGCATCCGTTCGCTCTCGGGCACCGACCCCACTCAAGGACTCGTGTGGATGGAGTGCCCTTCGCTCACTTTCGATTGCATTCGTTCGCTCTCGGGCACCGACCTCGCGCCTGCTGCAAATCCTTCGGATTGGCGCGAGGATGCGTGCCCCTCGCTCACTTTCGATTGCATCATCGCTCCTGAAGGACCTCAGCGGAATCGGGAGCGCCTGGATGCGCTTCGCCTCAGAGCCTGGACCCTATCACGCAACAGTCGGCTTGCTCAAGACTGTTGGACGAGGGCGAGGCCGCGACAGCCCGTTTCGTAGGGAGCCCAGCACAAGCGGGTTGAGTCTTGGGGCGCTGCCCCACTCAATCGGGCGCTTCGCTTTTGCTGCGGCGGCTGGCCAAGCCCAGAGAGATGAGGTGGGAGCGCTTCTTGATGACGGTGCGAGCGACGCTGCTCCAGTCATCGAACCAGAGCTTGAGGGCGACGAGGGTCTTGCGGCGGTCGAGATCCTCGTCAACCAGGTCTGCCTCGACCATGTCTGGGCTGAGCGCGGTCTCGACGAGCTTGGCGAGGCGCTGCCGCTCGGCTTGGGTAATGCCGCGGCGCTCGAGCAGCGCGATGGCTTCGAGGTCGGCGGCGCGGGTGTCCTTTCGTTCGCCCTTGGGGTCGTGCTCGACGAGCTCGAGCCGCTGGAGGAGCTGGGAGACCACGCCAACGGCGGCGCGCCCCTGCTGGGAGCTGAGGCCAGCGAGGACGAAGCTGGCGAGCTGGGGATGATAGCGACGCAGCGGCGCCTCGACGCGGGCGAGCAGAGGGCCGTCGAGCTGGTCGAGCTCGGCGATGGCTGCGGCCGCCTTGGTGGCGATGACGTCGGCGGAGGGTGCCGCCGCCTTGGGCAGCAGGGCATGCAGCAAGCCGTTGGCTTCTTCGATGTCAGCGTTGGTCATGCCGGCCTGCACCATCAAGGTCCTTATCTCTGGGATGACGGCGATGGCGGTCTGGAATCGAAAGACGCGTTCGGCGATGTGCTCGAGGATGTCGTCGGAGAAGTCTGGGGTTGGGCCGGGTTCTGTGGTCATCACTGCATCCTTCCGGAAAAGGGCCCGCGCTGAGCCCGAGCTCAGCGTCGGCCTGGGTTGTCTTCGGTAGCGGTGTTGGCTTGAGGACACGTACGGGTTGAAGGGCGTAGCGCACGAAAGGACAGAGGCATCCTTCGCTCGGCAGTGGGGGCATCGTGCCAAGGGCACCTGGGGCTGTCAAGTATTCGTATCCGTACGATTGGTACGGGGTAGAGGTCTGCAACGCAAATTTGGGAGTCAGCGACTCCCAAATTGACGCCCTCGAGTCAGGACTCCACCTGGGGTCGATGGCCAAAGAGGGGGAGGATGTGCTCTTCGAGTTCGTCGAGGAAGCGGGCGAGGCCGTTGTGTTTGCCGCGCTCACGAAGGAGTCCGCGGTCTTCGAGGCACCGCTCCCTGCGGGGCTCGTCGTGACCGCAGAGGCGTCGGAGCACTCGCTTGGCGTCTCTGGGCGAATCGTTGGGGTGCGAGCTCAGCCGGTGAGAATCGGTCGTCGGATCGAAAGCCAGTTCCTTGCGCAAGGCATCGAGCTGCGCTCGTTCATCGTCGCCACAAGCCACAAAGCCCGCGACGTGCCATGCCTCGACCTCGGGCTCAGCCAACGCGAGCGCGATCTGAAATGACCACATGAGCTTGCCGCGCACTTGCTCGGCACCAGCTCGACGGTCGCTCCTGTTGTTGCCTTCGCCCACCCGATCGAGGTCGCGAACTAGGATCACGGCCTCGGGGGGCGAACTCCCATGCTGAAGCGCCAGTAGCACCTTGCGCCACATCGCCGCTTCTGGCTTGAGTGCTTCTCCGGCGATGTATCCGTGGCGATGCTGCCTTCCGATACGTGGTAGCTGGGACAGAATCTCGTCGGCCTCACCGAACTTGCTCCAGCTTTGCTGTTCGTTGAAGCCACGCCACCGCCGTGAGACATCGAGAATGCCGTCGAGCCAAGGATGTCCGTCAACGAGGGTCCCATCAGCGAGGTGGCATACCGCCTCGAAATGGCCGCGGTCTTCGCAGATGACTGCGATCGCTATCATTGCTGCACCTTGGTGCCTTCACTCACCCATGCTTCGCCCACGCTGGCCCACAGCTCGCCCGTCTGCAGTCCGAGACGCCACCGGTCGAATTCTGGGTGCGCCGTGAGAGGTAGCGCTCTCGTTCTGCGCTGCCCGTCGAGGGTCAGCACGCGCACTTCTTCCGCATTGAAGAGGTCAAGCAGATACGGCGAGTGGGTTGTGCAGACGATCTGCAGCTCGGGGGATTGCTCCAGCAAATCTCTCAACACCTGGACGAGCTTGGCCTGGGCCCCCAGATGGAGACCGCGCTCAATGTCGTCGAGGAGGACGAGTCGTGGTGTACGTGGCTCATGGAGCTTGGCGAACAGACCGAGAGCGAGGACGGTGCCCTCGCTGAGTAGATCCGCAGGGATCGAGACTCCGTTCTCGAACTCGAGCGCGAAGCGGTCTCCGAGCACAGTCGTTTCAATCGAGCGCCAGACCGGCTGCCCATCGACGGTGAGCTTCTCGTGGTGTCGGTCGACAACGCTCTCGCGCATTGTGCGGATGCGTCGGACCCCAGGCACAACGCGAGCGAGCTCCTTCGTGAGAAGTTCCAGCTCCTCCTCGCGCGCCCCCTTCATCCAAGCGAGTGTGGAGGCGAGTCCGTGGCCGTCGTAACGCATCCTGGGAGTCTCGCTCTCTGGAATCGATGTGGCTGTCATCTCTTTCGCGTCGAGATGCAGATACACCACTGAGGCAAACTGGCGAATGCGCGGATGGTCGAGGACCTGCGCTGCGCGGTCGCCATCTCTCGGCATGGCCGTTGACAACGAGCCTTCGAGGCCGCTGACGGAGACCTCGAACTGCAGGCGTTCTCCAACCGGGTCGTCTTCGCCTGCAGAGGGCACCGCAACTTCGAGGCAGAGCGCGTCCCCGCCACCTTCCTGCATAACGAGGCGCATTCGGGCAGGAGCCTGCGCACCCAGCAGCCGTCGAGGGTCACGAGCGCCACCAAAGAGGGATGAGAAGCGGCCCAAACGAGGCGTCTCGGCTTTGCGCAGACCTGTCTGCGAGAGCAAGTGCAGACCCTGAAGTACGCTGCTTTTTCCGGCGCCGTTCGGACCGACGAGCGCGGTCAGACGACCCAACTCTAGCGTAACGTCGCCCAGCGATTTGAAGTTTTCGAAGTGTATGCGCTCAATCATGTTCGTGTTTCCAGAACTTCTTGCCCATTGGGCGCTTGACCTGACTCCCCCAACTTGTCAACGGTGGAGGCAGCGACTCCACAATTCGGGAGTGGGCGACTCCCGAATTCGCGACGGAAACGCCGCAGCTTGTGAGGATCACCGACGGAGTCGCTTTCGGCAAGGCGTTCGAAGCGAGCAAACAGCGTTTTGGTTGGGGTTTCGGGCCCCGGCACCCCGATGCACCTCCTCCTTCATCCATGATGAAAACTGCCTTCGGAAAGTTCATCACTACGGGTGGTAGCCTGAAACCCGAAACCCGAAACCTATCCCACATCCTTCCACAACTCATCGTGTAGTGTGCTGAGAAGCTGCTCGAGCTTGCCGTCGAAGACCTTGTTCAACCTTGCGAAGCCGCCTTGGTTGCGAAACTCCCCACGATCGAGGGCCTCGCGGTCGACGACGAGCTCGGCCTTCATCTGCTTGCCGATGCGCTCGAGCCACTGGCGCTGAGGCGTGCTCCAAGCCTGCGAGGCGAGGATCTTAGCGAGCGCGCGGTCGACGCGCTGCTCGTAGGGGATGAGCGGCGAGCCCAGCGCTTGCTGGCGTATGAAGCCGATGATCGAGGCAGGCCGCCACGGAGGTCTACGAGAGCCGCTTCTCGTACTATTGGCCTGCCTTCACAACGGTCGTCGTTTCTGGGCTGCCGCAGGGCGCTTCAGTCCAAGTCGAAGCAGTCCTGTCGCATGGCGACGGCACGCCGCCACAGCCCGTCGGCGACACGGTGAAGCTCGTCAAGGAGCCCGACAACACCGACAAGGCGCCGCAGAACGCTTTCTCCAGCTAGACCGTTGCCTTCTCCACTACAATCACATCTCTGCCCAGCGCGCCGCCGGGAACAACGCCGCCGCACAAGCGGAGGGCTGCCTGCGGCAGCTCGCGGCGATCCTGGAGGCCATCGAGCACTCGCTCGACGACGTGGTCAAGGTCAACATCGCGGTCAAGAATCTCGCCGATATGGCCGCTGTCGATGAGGTCTACACGACGTTCTTCCCTCGCGGCAACCCCGCCAGGAGAGTCATTGGCGTGTCGGCTCTGCCTGACGGTGCGCTGCTGCAGCTCGATGCCGTCGTGGCGAATGCAGAAGGGACGCCTCAGGTGAAGTAGTCGAGCCAGCTCCCCGTAGGCGCTTGACTCTGGCCCGGAGGCTCGCCACCGAGGCCTCGGTCAGCGCTGGCTTCCCCAAGTCGCCAAGCCCACCTCGAGGAACCACTTCCGAGCCGCGTTGCACACCTCCTTGCTCACCTCCTTCCAGGAGAGCGCTGCCGCTTCGAGCTCTGCCTCGCTCTCCTTGAGCACATCCTGCTGCAAGGCAGCGATGAAGCGTCCCGTGCCCTTGGCCTCAGCAGAGGTCTCGCCGAAGGTCTTGGCCAGCACCTGCTCGAGCCGTTGCTGGGTGACGAACATGGCGACGAAGTCCTCGATACCTTGCACCTTCTCGGCACTGACCTGCGCGGCTTGACGCTGTTTGACGACAGCGTGCTTGCCTCCCTTGCTCTTGAAGAGCAGCTCCTGATAGTCCACACCGTCGGGAATCGAAGCTGGATCACGCGGATACCAGACCAAGCCCTCACCCGTCCCGGAGAGCCCGAAGGTCTGCTTAGAT
>JAVFAO010000248.1:0-10508 GCA_034002465.1 Myxococcota bacterium | reverse complement strand
GACGGCGACCAGAAAGCCGCCAAAGATGCCGAGCACGTTGGCCATCACCGTCAGTCCGGGCATGGTGAGGGTGATGGCTTGGAACTTGGGCACGACGATGTAGCGAGTGGGTTCGAGGCCGAGGGTGCGCAGGGCGTCGATCTCTTCATTGACCGACATGGTGGCGATCTCTGCGGCGATGGCGGCGCCGCTGCGGCCAGCGATGATGATGGCGGTCATCAGCGGGCCCATCTCGCGGGTCATCGACACGCCGATGAGGTTGGCGACGAAGATGTCTGCGCCGAACTGTTTGAGCTGATAGGCCGACTGCAGGGCGACGACGGTGCCTACCAGGAAGGAGATGAGCCCCACGATGCCCAGCGCGTCCACGCCGATGCGGTTGGCTTCTTGGAAGATCGCGCCGCGCCGCACCCGGCGCGTGCGCCTGGCGCCGCCCAGGCTCCAGACGATGGTGTCGGTGGAGAGAAAGGCGAAGCGCAGGAAGTTTTGCCAGCGGGAGATGGCAGACTCGCCCAAGCGCAGCAGCCAGGAGCTGGAGGGGGGCGCGCTCTTGCCATCGTCGCCGAGGTGGAACTGGGAGAGCGCGCGCTCGACCGCGGGGCTGGCCGCGACGAGGCGTAGCGTGCAGCCGCGTTTGCGGGCGTGGCGGTAGATGGCGCTGATGAGCGCGACGCCAGCGGTGTCGAGCGCTTCGATCTCGGAGAGCTCGAGCTCGAGTGCGCCTCTGGCGCTCTTCACGATGGCGAGCAGCTCGGTGCGCGCCTGTGGCACCTGTTCTCGCTCGAGGCGTCCGCTCAGGCGCACGGTGCTGGGTTGGGATTTGCTGGGCTGGGCGTCGATACGAAACATGGTCCAACCGTTGACGAGCCGTCGCGAAACGGCAGCCCTAGGCTGAAGTCGAAGCGACGCGCTGTTGGCATGGTTCGCACGAACGAGGGCAGCGGTCAACGGCGCTGACGAGCTGCTTGGCATTTGGGGCGAGCTGCTGCGGCAGCTCTCCAGGATTGTCAGCCAAGGGATCTTGGTCTTGCGGTCCACTACTGCGTGGGCTTGGGCGTCAGCCCACAAGCAAGCAGGGACTCAGGTTTCCTGGGACTATTGCCGAGGAAACGTGAAGAAGATGTGGAGCTCGATGTGATCGTCCGCTGGCAGCGTGGTCAAGGAGCCCTGGTTGGCTTCGAGCCTCGCGACGGCCAAGATGAAGAGGCCCTCGAAAGCGCGCTGGCAGGCCTCACTCGGGTTGTCGAGGTGCAGGTAGCATTGATGGTGGCGACACTCCAGCCGGTGAAGTGCGGCCTGTGGGTTGGGGGCAACATGCCGCTCGTTGGTTGGGTTGAAGGTCTCGAGCAACACCTGCTTTGCGCCCTTGCGCCGTTGCGTGTGACTCCAAGTCCGTCGTCAACCGAACCCCCGTTGTTCCCTTCATCATCCGACCACCCCTCGGCGTTGCACGGTCTTTCGACCTCCAGGTAGCGCGGTCGAGCAGCTCGAGTGAGCGAATCAGCAGGGTCGGGTATCGAGACCACGCCGGTTGCTCTTTCCCCCATTTCCACCTACCATGGCGTCTGCGGCTGGATTCGACGCCTGCGCTCCGCTCGAGAGCGGGGATGCCAGTGTCGAAGGCGTCGCAGAGCCCAGAACACGGCCACGAGCTCTATCGCGGGGAGAGCATGTTCGCGCCTTCGAGAGATCTACCCAGTGCGGGAAGCGTCATCGGTGGACGCTATCAGATTCAAGATGTCTTGGGGCGTGGTGGTTTCGGCATCGTCTACCGTGCGACGCAGCTCAACACCGGGCAGACCGTCGCGGTCAAATTGCTCAAGACTGATGCTTTCCAAGATCCCGCCGAAGCGGCTATCGAACGTCAGCGCTTCGAGCGGGAGATGCACACCATCGCCCGCTTGAACCACCCCAACATCGTTCGCCTCGTCGATGGCGGGATAACCGAGGATGGGCGTCTCTACACTGTTCTGGAGTACGTCCAAGGCGAGACCCTCTCCGCCGTGCTGCAGCGCGAGGGCTGTCTCTCGCCGACCGAGGCGAAGTACGTGATGATGCAGGTGCTCGACGCGCTCGCCTGCGCCCATGCGCAGGGCATCATCCACCGCGACCTCAAGCCCCAGAACATCATGCTCACCTCGACCGGCGCCAGGCGAAACGCGCAGGTCCTCGACTTTGGCATCGCCACCCTGTTGCACGAGCGCCAAGGCGCCGACTACGTTGCGCTCACCGGCGACGGCAAGATCAACGGCACCCCCGCCTACATGGCCCCGGAGCAGTTCGGACCCAGCGCACCCACGCAGCAGGTCGACATCTACGCCTGGGGATTGGTCTTTCTCGAGTGCCTCAGCGGCATGCAGGCGATCCAAGGCGAGTCCCTCGGCGAGTTCGTGATGCGGCAGATAAGCCCCGAACCCGTCGAGATCCCTGTGCAGTACCAGCGGCATCCGGTCGGACAGATTATCGCCCGGTCCATCGCCAAGCGCACAGAGGAACGCTTCGGCACCGTCCAAGAATTGCTCTACGCTCTCGACCACTGCCCTGTCGACGACCTGCCCATGGCCAGGCCCCTCATCGACGGCGGTCTGCGCGCACCCACCACTCGCGGCAACTTCAGCCTCACCCCCTCCACCGGCCGCAGCAGCGCCTCCCTCGCCAATGTCGGGCTCATGCTCGGGCCGCCTCCCAAACGCAAGCGCCAAGGGCTGCTCATCGCCCTCGCCATCCTCTGCTTCATCGTTGCCTCCTTCGCCGTCTTTCTGTGGGTGGCACACCCCGTCCTGAAGCGCGGAGAGGCCCCAGATGAAGGCCCGTATGACGATCCCGCAGGGCAGCAGGCGGTCCCCAAAGAAGACGACAAGACTTCGCCGAGCGCCACCCTCAACGCACCCGACCAGACCGAGCTCAGCGAAGATTCCTCAGCGGCACCCACGCCGCTCAGCTTCGAGGTCGAGGATCCTGACGAGCTGCGCCTCGATACCCTGCGCGTCGCCGCCATGCAGACGCAAATTGGCCTCAGCAAAGAAGAGCTCGCCCAGCTCAGCCAGCAGTACCCCGACTCCATCTTCGACCTCAGCTACGAAACCGGCGTCAGCGCGGCCCGCAGCTACGCGCTGCCTGCGCTCGAGGTGATGCGCCGTGAGCTGTCGGCGGCCGAGTGGCTCGATGCCATTGAGCTCGGGCAGTTCGACCCAAGCGGCATCTGCCCCGACGAGCTGCCCACGCCCACCCGCAGCGATGAGCCCTTGACCCGGGTTGGCGCCGCTGAGGCTCGTGCTTTCTGCGAGGTCATGGGTATGCGCCTGCCCACTGCCGACGAATGGGAGGCCATGGGCCGAGGCACCGAGCTGCGCTTCTTTTCGTTCCCAGGCGAGCTCGATGCACAACGGCAGAGTGAGCTGCGCGCCTCTGCTCGCGCCAGCGACGCGTGGAATCGTACGCCGGAAGGCTTGGTCTCGCTCTCAGGTGGTGTGCGCGAGTGGGTGAGCTGCGAGAGCGGCGCCTATTGCTCGGATGGTTTTGCGCTGCGCGGAGGCTCCTACCTCTCGACCAACGCATTCTGGTGGTTGCTGGCCCTCACCGGCTTGCCGCCCAAGGAATCTAGCCTCTGCCATCGCGCCGTGGACGTCGGCTTTCGCTGTGTCAAGTTGGGGGAACAGGCCAAGCGCCCAATGGACAAGAAGTCCGTGGAGGCCCAGCCGTGAAGCGGTCTTTCCTAATGTCGTACAGCGCTTCCCAAAGACGAGCACGTCGGGCCTCGGCAGCCCTGCTCAGCGCCTGCTTGCTGCTGCTCTGGGCGCTGCCAGCGCGCGCCGATGACGTCGCTCGCGCCCGTGAGCTCTTCCTCGAATGCCAACAGCTCTTGGATGCAGGGAAGGCTTGCGACGCCGTCAAGGTCTGCCAGAAGGGCCTGGAGATCAAAGCGCTCGAGCCACTCGAGAAGCTCGAGGCGCAAGCCCGCTCGGCGTGCCGAAAATCTCCCAGCAAGAGCCGGGACCGTGACAAGGACGGCATCCCCAACGACGACGACCGCTGTCCTCGACAGGCCGAGGATATCGACGGCTTCGAAGACGACGACGGCTGCCCCGATCCCGACAATGACCAAGACGGCTTCCTCGACGAGGACGATCAGTGTCCCAATGAGGCCGAAGACCCCGACGGCTTCGAGGACGAGGACGGCTGCCCCGATCCCGACAACGACGGCGACGGTGTGCTCGACGAGAACGACCGCTGTCCCGATTCTCTCGAGGACCCGGACGGTTTCGAGGACGAGGATGGCTGCATCGACGCGGACAACGATGGCGACGGCATCCTCGATGGCGACGATCAGTGCCCCAACGAGCCGGAGAACTTCAATGGCCGTGCAGACGAGGACGGCTGTCCCGATGACAGCGACGGTGACGGCTTCCCTGATGAGCAGGACGCTTGCCCCGACGCCCCCGAGGACGGCCAAGGCGAAGCCGACGGTTGTCCCGAGGGCTGGACGCGCTCGACCTGGGGCTGGCTGCTGACAGGCAGCGGAACGGGAGTGCTCATCGTTGGTGCCTCGTTGACTGCGGTGGCACTGCTCGACCGCAGCGAGGTGGCCGACTGGGGGTCTTCCTCTGGCGTAGCGCCGGTCACCCAGCGAGAGGCTGCCGAGCAGGTCAGCGCGGCCAACACCTTGGCCATCGTGGGCGTGAGCGCCCTGGGCGTGGGTGCGGCGCTGGTGGGCACCGGCGTCGTGCTGCTCTTGCTCGGTGACGAGACAGCCAGCGAGCTCGCTCCCTCGATGAGCTTGCTGGAATCTGGCGGCTTCTCCTTCACTCTGGGCGGGAGGTTTTGATGCGTGCCGCTCTCCTCTTCGTCGTGTTGAGTGTAGTGGCCTTGGGCTGTGACGAGATGCCCGAGTCGGTGCTCATCGACCAGAAGTATCCCTGTTCGAGCAACGCCGACTGCGCCGAGGGCTTTGTCTGTGCGGTGGTCGCGGGTCAGGTGGACGCGAAGCTGTGTCAGTCGGCCTGTCAACGCAGCAGCGATTGCGCCGACCCCGAGCAGGTTTGTAACCACGAAGGCGCCTGCGTCCCTTGGCGCTCACCGGTGTGCCAGGTCATCGAGGGGCCCTATCGCGACGACAACGTGGTCTTCATTGGCTCCATCGGTCCTACCTCCATCATCGGCTATGACGAGGACCAGCTCGCCGTGGCCATGGCGGTCGAGCAGGTCAACGAAAATGGCGGTCTGCCCAATGGGGCCAAGCTCGTGATGGTGGGCTGCGACGATGGCGAAGACCGCGAGCAGGCAGAGGCTGCCGCGCGCCATCTCGTCCACACCATCGGCGTGCCCGCCATCATCGGGCCTTCGTACAGTGGGATCTTCATGCAGGTCGCCGAGCAGGTGACGGTGCCGGCGGGAGTGCTGCTGATTTCGCCGTCGGCCACCAGCCCCTTCATCACCGACCTGCAAGACAACGGTTTGGCTTGGCGCACCGTGGCCAGCGACGTCGTGCAGTCCGAGGCTTTGGGCGTGCTCGCCAGCGTCTTGGGCTGCCAAAAGATCGCCGCGTTGGTGAAGAAGGACGCCTATGGTGATGGCCTGCTCGGCGGTGTGAGCACGGTGCTATCGACCATGGTCGACGATCGCAGTTTCTTGCCCTTCACCTATCCCGAGGCGGAGCTCGACGCCGAGCGGTTCGTCGCTGATGCGTATGCGCCGGGATTTCAATGTGTCATGCTCTTGGGCACCGCCGAGGCGGCAGACCTGATGCTGGCGTGGGAGAGCCGGGCGGCTCAGCAGGGGGAGTCCCCGCGCTACATCCTTTCAGAGGGCGGCAAGGTGCAGGCGCTCTTCGATGCGCTGGCTTCACAGCCCCAGATTCAGTCTCGGGTCATCGGTACCGATCCGGCGCTGCGCAATGGCAGCATCTTTTCGGCGTTCTCGTCGCGCTTCGTTGGGCAGTATCAGCGCCAGATCTTGGCCTTCGGCGCCAACGCCTATGACGCAGCCTACGTCGTGGTGCTGGCGATGTGTGCCGTTGCGCAAGGCGAACCCCTCAGCGGAGCGGCGATCGCGCAGGCCATCGGTCGGCTCACCAGTGGTGAGCTGGTCGAGCTTCGTCCGGAGAACTATGCCTCGGCGCGTGCGCGTCTGGCGAATGGTGAGAGCATCGACATCGAGGGGACGAGCGGCTCTCTGGCTTTCGATCTGGCGACGGGAGACACCCGCAGTGGTCTCATTGCTTGGGGCGTGAGCGGCTCGGGCAGCGAGATGAAGGCCGAGCAGGTGGGGGTCTTTGTGCCGGCTCCGCTGGGGCTGGGGTCATGGTTGTTGAACTGACTTTGGAGGTGAGATGAGCGAGAGCAAGCGACCTAGCCGAAACAAGCGCGAGGCGGTGTTGGCAGCGGCGGCGATCCTGGGAAAGCGTCCTCCGAAGGAGCTCCCGCAAAGTGGCGCCAACGCCGAGTGGCGCGGCAACCACTGGCGGATATGGATGCTCGACGGATGGGTCGATCTCGATGATTCACTCGCTTTTTTGGCAGCCTCAGAGGAGCTCGCCGACGCCGTCGAAAAATAGGAGGGGGCGTACCCCCAGGCCGAGGAGGGTTCGGCCTTTGGCGGGTGTGGGGCGTCGTCCCGCGAAAGCACCCAGTTTCAGAACAGCGCCAAGTACCTGGTGAATGAGTGATGGCGAAACTGCGAGTTGGAATCATTGGTGCCGGTCAGATGGCGAGCCTTCACGCCGAGGCCTATGCCAAGAGCAGCGAAGCGGAGATTTATGCGGTCTGCGACCGTCGTGAAGAGGTGGCGGTGGCGCGCTCCTTGGAGTGGGGAGCGCAGCGCTACATGCTGGACTACCGCGAGCTGCTCGCCGATCCGCAGGTCGACGCGGTGGAGATCCTGACCCCGCATCATTTGCATCAGGAGATGGCGGTGTCGGCTGCGCAGGCGCGCAAGCACATTCACCTTGCCAAGCCACTGGCGACCAGCCTTCGCGGTGCTGAGGCGGTGTTGCACGAGGTGGAGCGCAATCGGGTGGTGCTGCAGGTCAGCGAGCCGATGATGCACTTTCCGCCGTTTCGGCAGGCCAAAGCCTTCATTGATGCAGGCGAGCTGGGCAACCTGGTGTCGCTGCGGATGAAGGTGACTGTGGGCAGCCCGGAGGGAGCCTGGGATGTTCGTCCGGATGCCTGGCTTTGGCGGCTGGATCCGTCACGTTGTGGTGGTGGTCCGCTGCTTTTCGACCAGGGCTACCACAAGTTGGCGATGGCGCTGCTCTTGGGTGGTCCGGTGGAGCAGGTGCGTGCCTGGTCTGGGCGGACAGAGATCCACGCGGGCTATTTCCTCGACTCCCCGACGCTGATCAATTGGAAGCACATGGCTCCCAATCGTTTTGGCAGCTTGGAGCTGAGTTATGCGCCGCAGCTCTACGTTCGCTCGAACACCTATCCTCACGTCGAATCGATCGAGCTCACCGGCAGCCGCGGCATCTTGTGGATCAACCAGGGCTGTGCGCGCGTGCACGACGCCTCGGCGTTGCAGGTCTACCGCGAGGGGCGCATCTATGGCTTCAACGACCTAGAGGATGACTGGCGCGAGGCTGTGTATTCTTCGGTCCACAATTTTGTCAAGGCAGCACTGGGCCAGGGAGAGCCCACCATGAGCGCTGCGGAAGCGCTCCGGGTACTGCGCTTCACTGTGGCAGCGAAGGACGCTGGGCAGAGCGGAGCGAGTGTTGCGGTGGCAGATCGGCGCTTTGCTTCGTAGCAGCCGAGCTTCGCTCTCAGTCCTGGGGTGTGGGGCGAAAACTCATGGTCGAATCCAAGCCACGCAGGAGCACGCGCAGGCGGGGGAGGGCGGTTTCGACGTCGATGGTCGAGGCTTCGTCCCGCTCCTCGCTCGGGTCGACTTGGGCCAGCGTGTCTGTGTCAGCCTGCTGCTCCTCGAGGGCGTTGGATGCGAGCCAGGCGCGGGGTAGGGAGAAGGCCGCTTGGCTCATGGCCAGTGCGGTGTCGTTGGGAAGCGATTCGCGTCCGTAGCGCAAGACCAGTCGCTGCGAGCCGGGCAACCAGGAGGGCAAGCTCTCAGCGGCCATCAGGCGATTGAAGGAAGCGCCGACCAGCGCCTCGGTCCTGAGCTCGCCGTTTGGGGCTCGCTCGAGGACGAGCAGGGTTTTGGGTGAACGTTCTTCCTGTCCATAGAGTGGCTGAGGGCCACCTCCCAAACAACCAACGCTGAGCATGCGGATGCCGTCGACCCTGGCTTCATAGTAGCTGTGGTGGTGACCCGACACGAAGATCTCGACACCGTAGTCACGAATCATCTGCTCGAGTTCTGGATCACGGACGGTGTCCGTCCGCTTGCGTTCTGTGAACGAGACCAGGGGCAGATGGGAGAACATGAGCTTGGGCTGGGACACTGGAGCGTTGGACAGTACCCCACGAAGCCAGCCTCGTTGTTCCGCGTCCAATGGACCTGGGACGGTCGCATCCAAGGCGAGCATCAGCACGCCCTTGTGTTCGAAGGCATAGTAGAAGGGGTAGTGGGCGGAGTCGACCCAGTCGACCTGGGGCATTCTCTCCTCCCAGGCGGCGGCATAGTGCTCGCGTTCCTCTGCGAACTCGGGAAACGCAGAGGCATCATGGTTTCCAGGGATGATGGCGAAGGGGATGCCCGCCTCCTTGAGTGGATCGCTGAAGGTGCTGTGGAACGCTTCCCACATCAGGGGATAGTCGAGCCCTGCTTTCTGTCCAGCGACCATGTCACCGACGCTGACGACCAGACTTGGGCGCATTTCGAGAATACGGGCGAGTGCGGCGTGGACGTCGTCGCCGTAGGTGGTGCTGCCGTAGCGGCCGTTGAGATCCGAGACCAAGGCGACGCGAAAGTCGGTGTCCGGGAAGAGCAGCTCGATGGTGGGCGTTGCGCGCGTTTCTTTGACCGTGACGAGCACCGGCTCGTTGCTGCTCGTCGTGGGTAGGGGCTTCGGCGCTGTGGCACAGCCCCCAAGGAAGAGCGCCACCAGGTGCAAGAAGAGCATGCTCTTCTTGCACCCGATTGCATTGGTTCGCTCTCGGGCACCGAGCTCTCGACAGCAGCAAATCCTGCGGATCGTTGCTGATTGGGCGCTTGGCCTATTCGCCCCAGTTCTTGTCGATTGGGCGCTTGGCCTATTCGCCCCACTTGTCGAGAGGATGCGCGCCCTGCGCTCACTTTCGATTGCGCCCGCGAGGCTCTCCCAGCGCCTTCTCATCGCGTGGGATGCGCCGCCTTCCAACATGGGCGCGAGTCTCGCTCCGTTCAATATCATGTCCTCCTCCCAGTGCGAAGCGGTCCGAGTGGCACCGCGCCCTACAACATACACCATCGGCAGGCCACCGCAAAACACGGCGCTGCACCGTGTCAAGCGGGAGATGGGCCTCTAAGGGCTGCCTCGAGACCCCGCAAGGACCTGAGGCGTCGAAACGACTTTGGAGACTGCTTCGAGACCCTGCAAGGCCTGAGGCGGCGAACTTGCCCAGCCTCCTCCCCGTGCTAAACCTACATGCAGCCTCGCCCAAGGGCGAGGTGCTGCTCATGGTCTGGAGTTTGTGAAGAGGGAGCGAGAGCGTGAACACAGCATCTTCTGGCGCAGTGTCTCGAGCAAGTGCCCTCTTGGTCCCCTGCGGGGCACTGCTGCTCATCCTCAGCACGGCTTGCGCGACCCCCATGAACCAAGCTCAGGTGCCGAGTTTTCGTTGGCTTCCGCGCAGCGAGGAGGCCTTTCTCAGTCCGCAGCCAGCCGAACCCGAGCTCGGTCTCGACGCGACCGAAGACGCGGAGTTTCGCTTCTATCCTCCCTATTCCCTCGAGCGGGTGCTGAGTACCTTCAACGATTGTCGGGGACGGCGTCAACACCGAGGCCTGGATCTGGCTGGCGTGGGTGAGGATATGGGGCTGGGCACACCGATCTTCGCGATGGCGCATTCGGAGGTGCTGTTGATCGGCACTCCTGACCTCGATCGCGACAAGTTTGGGACCTGGGACAAACGCTCGGGGAGCACCGAGCGCGCCAAGACCATGTTGCCGCGTTCCAAGGAGATTGAGGGGTACGGGAAGGTCCATTTCTTTACCCGCAAGAACGGCTCGTGGAACAGCGGTGTGGTGTTGGTCACGCGGATCATGGGCGGACCGCTGGATGGGCATATTCTGCGGTACATGCACATGGCGGCGATCCATCCCGAGCTCGAAGTGGGAGACATTTTGGAGCCGGGCCAGGAAATCGCGCTGATGGGAGGCACGGCGATCCGCTCTTCGTCACCCCACGTGCACCTCGACTTGGAGGACCCGCTGGGTACGCGCATCGACCTTGCGCCCTATTTGGGGCTGGAGGCGGACACCAAGCCGGTGCTGTGCAAGCGCAAGAAGAAGAAGCGCTGACAGCCTGTCTTCGTGGGGCGCTGCCCCACACCCCGCCAAAGCCCACGTGATGCGCATCACCTGTAAGCATTTGAAAGGGATGTGCAATATTGACCTGTAGGGGCGCACCTGCG
>JAVFAO010000247.1:0-10554 GCA_034002465.1 Myxococcota bacterium | reverse complement strand
ATCGAAACTGCCAACCCGGGCATCGAAACCGTCGACCCGGGCATCGACACCGTCGATCCGGGCATCGAAACCGTCGACTTGGGGCATCGCTCGCGCCCATCCGGGCATCGCTCGCGCCAACCCGGGCATCGACACCGTCGACTTGGGGCATCGCTCGCGCCCATCCGGGCATCGCTCGCGCCAAACCGGTCATCGCTCGCGCCAACCCGGCCATCGGAACCGCCAACCCGGGCATCGCTCGCGTCAACCCGGGCATCGAAACCGTCGACCAGGGCATCGAAACCGTCGACTTGGGGCATCGTTCGCGCCAACCCGGGCATCGTTCGCGCCAACCCGGGCATCGCTCGCGTCCACCCGGGCATCGCTCGCGTGAACCCGGACATCGCTCGTGCCAACCCGGGCATCGCTCGCGTCAACCCGGGCCTCGCTTGCGTCAGCCCGGGCATCGTTCGCGTCAACCGGGTAACGGATACGTCAACCCGGGCATCCCGCAGCTCGAGCCTGCCTGTCGAGTGGTCTGCAGGTGTGACGCGAGCGCGAGTCAGGCCGTTGTCTGGCGTCGACCGAGAGCAGCGTCGACGCCAACGCGGGAGCGACAGGATGACAGGCGAATGGCAAGAGCGCCGCTTCGTGGCGCCGTACGACAAGAAACGCAAGAGCTATACGCGCGACCGACGCAACGCCTACGGCGAGAGCCCTCATGCCGCACGCAAGGCCATCCCCTTGCGTAAGCGTCAGCGGCTGCGCATCGAGCGAGCGAAGGCCAAGCTGCTCCTGCAGCAGCCTGACGAGAGTGGCCTGGAGGCCTTGGAGCTTCGCCTCGCCGACGCCCAACAGTACCGCAAGCAGGCCTGGAAGAAGCATCCAGACATTCCCTTGAGAGAGAAGCTCGAGCACCTGCGCCAGCGACGTGGTCGGTTGGTGTGACGCGGAGGACCTTCGCTGCCGAGTCTGCTGCGACTGAGCGCCCGAGAATCCTAGCGCTCAGGCCGCTCGTGCCTCGCTTCGCTTGTTGGTATTCGTTCGCTCTCGCGAGACCCTCGCAGCGCTGCGCCGGCGCATCGGATGCGCCCGCGACAGACGCTGACTCGTGCCTCGCTTCGCTCACTTCTTGGGCATCAACTCACTCAACCGGACCTTGAGTACGAAACGCACATAGAGCCCGAAGCTGAGCGCGCCAATGGCCGCCCAGATGAGCACCGAGGCGAGCTGCCCGAAGCGATGCAGCCCGAGTGGGACCGTCGCAGCCATCGCCAGCACCACCGCCGCTGACGCGCCCAGCGCGGGCAGCAGGTTCTTGACGTATTCCCAGGTGCTGAGCCTGAAGATGTTGTTGACCAGCAGGATGTGGAAGCGCAGGAGCAGAGGATAGACCAGGATCCACGCCCAGCAGGTGCTGAGCACGCCCCACTCGGGCAGCAGCACCAGACCCAGGTAGAAGGCGCTGCTCAGCGACACCAGACTGAGCGCCGAGTCCAGCACGGCATAGTTGGGCTTGCCCGAGGCCACATAGACCTGCGGAAAGAGGTGCGCCGCCGCGCGCAGCATCCCACCCCACACCAGGAGCTGCAGCGCTGGCACCGACTCACCCCAGCGCTGGTGGGTGACCAAGGCGAGCACGTCTTCGGCACCAAAGAAGAGGAACGCGACGATGGGCGCGCTGATCAAGGTCATGGAGCGGGTGCTGTGCAGCAGCGCCGCCTTGAGCGCGTCTTTCTGTTCAGCGATGGCAGCGTAGATGGGGTAGGAGACTCGGTTGATGACGTTGAGGATGATCATCAGCGGCTGCATGCCGAGCTCGAAGGCCACGCGATACAGCCCCAGCACCTCGAGGCCCAGGATCTTTCCCACGAGAAAATAATCGGCGTTGGTGTAGGTCTGGTAGAGAAAGCCCGAGACCGCCACCCGCACCCCGAAGCCCTGCATCGACTTGACCTCGGACCATCTGAAGTGGAGCCGCGGCCGAAAGCGGGCGTACCAAGACGACGTCGCGAACATCACCAAGCCGCGCAACACGCCCGCGGCGAGCAGCGCCCAAGCGCCGAAACCCAAGAGCGCGAAGAGCGCCTTGCCGCCGCCCTCGGAGAGGCTGCCCAGGGTTTGGATCGCCGCAGTTTCCTTGAAGCGGAGCTGTTTGCTCAACAACTGGTGGGGTACGATCGACGGCCCCAGGAAGACCAGCTTGAGGCCAATGAACATCACCATCGGGAGCAGGATGGGCTGGTCATAGGTCCAGGCGACGAAGGGGGCGACGATGACGTGCAGCAGGCCCAGCGCCAGGCCCAGCCCGCTTGCCAGCCAGAAGAGGCTCTGCACCACGTCGTCACTGAGCTTGCGCGCTTGCACCAAGGCTTGACCCAAGCCCATTCCGCTCGCCGATTCGATGATGGCGCCCACACCGACGGCGATGGCCGCCAGCCCCATCTGCTCACGGGTCAAGAGGGCGAGCACCACCAAGGTGGCGCCCACGTCGAGCAGTCGCGAGACGGCGGTGGCCGAGCCTAGCCAGAACATGCCTCGGGCAGACTCGCGTCGGTTGTCGATGGGGGCTGGCTGCTTGGGGTCGAGCGGCTCAGGCGCTTTGGGCTCAGTCATGTTCGGCGGTGTTGGAGAGCACCTGGAAGGAGGGCACCGGGATCAGCCATTTGCCCTGGAAGGAGGGGGCAGAGCGCATGATCTCCTTGGCAAAATTCCAGGCGAGGATGAGCAGGTAGTCGGGGGGGGCGCTTTCGAGCTCGCTGCGCGAGACGATGGGGATGCCCGTGCCAGGCGAGAACTTCCCAATCTTCTCCGGGGTGTCGTCGACGATGTAGGCGATGGTCTCGGTGCCGAAGCCACACACGTTGAGCAGCGTGTTGCCTTTGGCCGAGGCGCCGAAGGCGGCGATTTTGGCCCCCTGTTTTCGAAGCGCGCCCAGCTCGGCGCGCAGCTCCTCGACCAGCGCGTCAACCTGTGCAGCCCAGCTCAGATAGGTCTGGCTTTGGTCGAGGCCGCGTGCTCTCTCTCGCTCCAAGAACGCGCTCACCGCTGGCGCCTCGGGGAACGCACCCGGGGAGGCGATGAAGACCCGGAGGGTGCCGCCGTGGATGTCCTGGGGCTGCAGGTCGAAGATGCACAGGCCTTCGTCGGCGCAGAGGCGCATGAGCGGCAAGCAGCCGACGTAGCTGAGGTGTTCGAAGTAGACCGTGTCGAACTCTCGGCCATCGAGGAACTCGAGCAAGTATGGGAACTCGAGCACCAGCGCACCATCTGGACGCAAGGCCAGCTTGACCGCGCGCAGAAAGCCGCGCACATCGTCGACGTGGGCGAAGACGTTGGTGGCGGTGATGAGCTTGGGTTGTCCATGCTTCTCGACCAGCTCCTTGGCCAGCTCGACGGACCAGAAGCTCGGCATGGTGGGGATGCCCTTCGATTCCGCGATCTCAGCTAGGTTCTGTGCAGGGTCCACGTTGAGCACACGCACACCCAGCTCCTCACGGAACTCACCGAGCAGCGCGCCGTCATTGCCTGCGATGTCAACCACCAGGGCTGGCGTCTCCTCACTTCGCATTCGTTCGCTCTCGGGCACCGACCTCTCGACAGCAGCAATTCCTTCGGAATGTCGAGAGGATGCGTGCCCTTCGCTCACTTTCGATTGCAGCGCCAGCCGCGCGCCGAGCTCCTTGGCCATTTGACGGCAATGTTTGAGGTAGCCTTTGTTGACCGAGGAGCGGTAGGTGTAGTGGGAGAAGAGCAGCTCTGGGTCGATCACCACGGAGAGCTGGGAGAGGCCGCAGTCTTCGCAGACCATGACCTGCAGCGGGAATCGCTGCATACGTTTGGCCTCGATGGCGCTCCTCTCGAGGTTGTTGGCCAGCGGCATCATCCCGAGGTCGAGGTATTTGACCAGTTTGGCCGAGTCACAGATGCGACAGCGCGCATGGGGGTGCAGCGGCCCCTCTCCTTCGCGGTAGCGCCGCCATCGCTCGAGCTCGAGAGAGGTGTCGCTGGGGGAGTCGTGGACTGCCTGCTCTCGCCGAAGGGGCTGCACCTCTGGATTGCGCAGCCGCGCGAAGTCGAAGAGTGAGCGACGCTCACCGCCGAGGTTGAGCACCCCAGTGAGAGGGCTCATTGCGGCCTCGAGGAGCTGCGGCGCGAGCAGGTCGACGTATTCTTTGGAGGACCATTTGTCCGTGAAGGCATGGCTGTAGGACAGGACTTTGGGCCCAAAGCTCAGCCGAATGATGAGGTGATTGGGGACGGCGCGCACCGCCGCCTCTCCGGCGAGCTTGGTCCAGGCGTAGAGGTTGAAGGGGTGCAGCGCTGCAGACTCTTCGTAGGGGCCTTGGTCACCGGGATAGACGTAGTCGGTGGACAGGTAGACCAGCCGCGTTCGCCGCTTCAGACAGGCGAGGGCGACGTTGGTGCTGCCCTTGATGTTGACCTCGAGGGCTTCGCGGGGGTCGGCCTCGATGGCGCGATTGTCGGTGATGGCCGCGGCGTGGATGACGAGCTCGGGCGCGGTCCTGTCGATGTATTCAGCGACGAGCTCTGCGTTGCGGACATCGAGTACCTCGGGCGAAGGGGCGTCGAGGTCAGCGGCGAGTTGGCAGAGCTCGGTACCGAGCAAACCGGAGCCACCAGTCAACAAGATCTTCACGGCTTTCTCCCAGTAATCGTTGCGGTTTGGGGCTTGCGGCCAAGACTTGGGATGAAGTGTGGGAGCTTTCGGGCGAGTCGCTGCAGCTCCTGTGTATACCAGACGGGGCTCAAGGCAATCGTGCGCAGGGAGTCCTGGAGGCGCTCTTGGGTGGAGCTATGGATCATCGAGTCGGTCCAGATCCAGCGGGTGGCGGTCACCGTCGAGGCCACAGGGAAGATGGGGTAGAGGGCGATGGAGCGCAGCGGACGGTATTTGAGGACGATGTCGTGGTAGTAGCGGATCCAGGAGTCGTAGATGCGCTTGGCACCGTCGTAGCGCACCGAGGCACCACCGGGGATGTGTTTTCGCCGCAGCAACTTGATCGACGGATCGAAGACCAAACGCTCACCGGGGCGTAGTTGCTTGAGCAGCGGCATGCACAGCGGGTGTTCGTCGTGTTCGGTCGAGTTGGGATCCCAGCCGCCGACGCGTTCGATGACGCTGCGGCGCAGTGAGCCGCTGCCGTGCACCCAGTCCACCGATTCGATGCGCTCGTCGAAGCGGCAGAAGACGTGGGGGTAGCCAAAGAAGTTGTAGCGCAGGCAGTATCGGCGGGCTCTCCAGCGGTTGTAGCCGCAGACCTCGTCAGGCGAGAAGACGTGTCGAGGGGTGACGGCGACGATCTTGGGGTCGAGGTAGTTGCGGGCGTGTCCCGACAAAAAGTCGTTGCCCAGCGGCAGGTCGTCGTCGTCGATGATCACCACGATCTCTTTGCGCGCGTTTCGCCACGCTGCCTCTCTCGAGCCGCCGACGCCAAGCGGGGCAGAGTAGAGGACACGCACCCTGGGGTCGGCCTCGGCGATGGCGTCGAGTGTGGCGCGTTGCTCAGCGTCGAGCTTGCTCTGCTCGATGACGACGATTTCGAAGTCGGGATGGTCTTGCGCCTGGAGGAGGGCAATCAGCTCGAGCAGTTGCGGATAGCGCTCGTAGGAGCGGATGGAGGCGGTGATCGATGGCAGGGCAGTGTTCATGGTTGGTGCTTGCGTTGAGGCGTGTGTTCGTGGGGGCATTGGCCCAAAGCTTTGCTCTTTGGAGACCGACTCCTCGATGCCGTTGCTCAGCGTGGAGCAGGGCTGACTCCATGGTCTTGGCGGCGCAGGTAAAAGCAGGCGGCGTCGCCGTCGCGTTGGGCGTTGAGCTGGCGGCTTCTTCGTTCGTAGTCGCGGATTTGGGCGCGGGAGAAGATGGAAGCAGCGGGGTTCTCCTCATAGGAGTTGGGCGCTCGATGATGAATGTCACGGCGGTACTGCTCACTGCCCCAGAACTGATGCGCTGCAGAGTCGTAGACGACGCGCTCGATACGGAGCCCAGACTGCTCGGCCAGGATGCCAAAGCTCTTCTCCGAATGGAGCATGAGGTGGCGGGGTGCATCGAGGGAGAACCAGTCGACGCCGTATTCTCTCCATGCATATTTGTCGATGAGAGGGATGCGAACGAGGAGCACGCCCGAGGTGTTCAGGCGGTCTGCGGCTTGGCGCATACACTCCAGGGGGGTGTCGAGGTGTTCGAGGGTGTGGTGCATCATGATGAGGTCGAAGCGTTCGTCGAGCTGCTGCAGCTCGCGCTTCAGGATGCGAATCCCTCGTTCGACCGGCGGTTCTTCGGGGAGGTAGGGGTCGACACCGCAGAGCCGAGTGAAACCGAGGCGATGCAGGTCATGAAGCAGCTTGCCACGTCCACAGCCGACATCGAGGATTGTGCAGTGGTAGCTGCAGCCGCTCTTGCGTATCCAGTCGAAGATGCGTCGTTTTCGGCTTGGTGGGAAGATATCGTTGCTGACGTGGAGGCGAAAGTGCGATTCGGCCCTGAGCAGGAGCCTGGCGAGCGGCTTGGGTGGGGAGGGGAGCTTGGCCTGCAGCGAGTAGTAGTGGGGTGGGTAGAAGGGAGCCATATCCGCGGGCGGCTCGACAATCTGCAAGCAGCGGCAGCGAGAGCACTGGAAGTAGGGGAACTGCTCACGCAGGCCGAACATCATCTCGCGCCCGAGGTAGCGTTGGTTGCGCTGTGCATTTCCACAGATGCGGCAGGTGTCAGGCATGTCACTCAGTGGGCGCGCGGAATTGGGGCAGGCGGCTGTGTTCCCGAAGGGGGGCAGCGTCCTTGTCCTTGGGAGAGAGGATGGGCTCTGCGAAGGGCCACTCGATGCCGAGCTCTGGGTCGTTCCAGGCGATGCCGAGCTCGGCTTCGGGGTGATAATAGTCGGTGAAGCGGTAGGAGACGAGAGCGTATTCGCTGAGCACCGCGAAGCCGTGGGCGAAGCCTTCCGGGATGAAGATGCGGTGCAGGTTCTGGTCGGAGAGACGGCGCGAAACCCAGCGTCCGAAGCTAGGGGAGCCGACCCGCACGTCGACGGCGACGTCCAGGATTTCCCCCACGACGGCGGCGATCAGCTTGCCTTGTCCATAAGGATTCTGCAGATGCAGACCACGGACGGTACCCAAACAGGAGCGAGAGAAGGCATCCTGGACGAAGTGTTCTGGGAGGCCAGCGCTACGGAACTGTTCGGCGCGGTAGCTCTCGAAGAAGAAGCCGCGCGCATCGCCGTGTCGCTGCGGCTCGAGGAGCATGACCTCGGGCAGCTCTGTGGGCACGAAGCGCATCTAGTGGAATCTCCCTTCGGCCAAGGCAAGCAGATAGCTTCCGTATTCTGTCTTGGCAAGCGACGTTCCGATCGCATGGAGCTGGTCTGAAGAAATCCAGCCTTGGTTGAAGGCGATCTCCTCAGGGCTCGCGATCTGCAGGCCTTGCCGAGCCTGGATGGTCTGAACGAAATTGGAGGCCTGCAGCAGGGAGTCGGGGGTGCCTGTGTCGAGCCACGCCGCGCCGCGTCCGAGGTGTTCGACATGCAGCGCGTTCTGTTCGAGGTAGCGGCGGTTGAGGTCGGTGATCTCGAGCTCTCCGCGGGCCGAGGGGCGCAGCGCTTTGGCCAGCGAGACGACCTGATGGTCATAAAAGTAGAGCCCAGTGACGGCATAGTTGGAGCGCGGCGCCTGGGGCTTCTCTTCGATGCTGAGCACGCGTCCTTGGGGGTCGAACTCGACCACGCCGAAGGCCTGCGGGTTGCGCACGAAGTAGGCGAAGACCGTAGCACCTTCCTCCCTGCCTGCGGCTTGCCGCAGCGCGCTCTGCAGGGCGCGGCCGTAGAAGATGTTGTCGCCCAGCACCAGCGCGCAGCCTTGCCCCTGAATGAAAGACTCACCGATGAGGAAGGCCTGCGCGATGCCTTCGGGTTTGGGCTGGGTCTCGAAGTGGATGGAGATGCCCCAGCTCGACCCATCTTCGAGCATGCGCTCGAAGAGCGGTCTGTCTTCGACTGTGGTGATCACCAGGATGTCTCGTATTCCCGCCAGCATCAGGGTGCTCAGCGGGTAGTAGATCATCGGCTTGTCATAGATGGGGACGAGCTGTTTGCTGAACGCGCGGGTGAGCGGGTAGAGCCGGGTACCCGACCCTCCTGCCAGGACGATGCCTTTGGAAATCATGCTTTTCCCTCGCCGTAGTGGGTGTTCATCCATTGCCGATAGTCCCCGCTGCGCACGCTCTCGACCCACTCGGGGTGCTCGAGATACCAGCGCACCGTCTTCTCCAAGCCGCTTGGGAAGGATTCGCGAGGACGCCAGCCGCACTCCTCGGCAATCTTGCTGGCATCGATGGCGTAGCGCAGGTCGTGTCCTGGGCGATCGGGGACATAGCTGAGCAGTGCCTCGAGCTCCTCGACTGGCCTGCCTAGATGGGCTGCGACGAGCCGGCAGATTTCGCGGACCACCTCGAGGTTGGTGCGTTCTGCGTTGCCGCCGATATTGTAGGTCTCTCCCTCTCGACCGCGTTCGATGATGGTCCAGATGGCTTCGCAGTGATCGTCGACGTAGAGCCAGTCTCGGACGTTGAGGCCTTTGCCGTAGATGGGCAGCGGTTTGCCTTCGCTGGCGTTGAGGATCATCAGCGGGATGAGCTTCTCTGGGAACTGGTGGGGGCCGTAGTTGTTGGAGCAGTTGCTGATCGTGAAGGGGATGCCGTAGGTTCGGCCCCAGGCGCGCACGAGGTGGTCGCTGGCGGCCTTGGATGCGGAGTAGGGGCTGGAAGGATCGTAGGCAGTGGTCTCGGTGAACAGCCCTTCAGCGCCGAGGGAGCCGTAGACCTCGTCGGTGCTGACGTGGTGGAAGCGTCGCCGCTCGCCTTTTCCAAATGCTCGAAATGCCTCGAGGAGATTGAAGGTTCCGCGGATGTTGCTCTCGATGAACGGTAACGGAGAGCGGATGCTGCGGTCGACGTGGCTCTCGGCGGCGAAGTGCACGACGAGCTCGACCTGCTCCGCTTCGAAGAGGGCCTCGACGGCGCTGGCGTCGGTGATATCGAGCTGTACGAAGCAGTAGTTGGGCAGCGCCTCGAGCGCGGCGAGGTTGGCGAGGTTGCTGGCGTAGCCGAGCTTGTCGACGTTGATGAAGCGCAGCTCAGGGTGGCGGGGTACGAGGAGATTGAGGAAATTGGAGCCGATGAAGCCGGCGCCGCCGGTGACGATGATGCTCATCCTGGTTCCTTCGCTGCAGTCGAGGTGCGCCGGCTCGGCTCGCAGGGCCACGCGGCGAGTCGCGGACTTTAGCTCAAGTTGACGGACAACGCACGAGAAGCGTTGTGGGGCTCCGTGAGCGGAGCGGGGGTCGCGCAAGCAGTGTTTGTGCCAAGCGTGAGAGGAGGGCGTGATGCCTTGGTCGCGGAATACGACAGTGGGCGTATCATTCATAAGTGTCTGAAAATTAGACGCAATGTCTATGAATCATGCAGTAGGGGCGCACCTGCGTGTGCGCCCTCCACGGATTCTGCATACTGTCCCAAGGCCGCGGTGGGCAGGCTGGAAAGCCTGCCCCACGTGTTGAGCTGCGCCTTCTGTCGAGTTTCATAGGCTGGAGGTCTGGGCACGCGGTATCATCGTCGTCACGGGATTCTTGTTGCAAGGGGGGAGTCGTCAATGCCTGCTTCCTTTTCTCGCCTGCTCTGCTTGGAGGAGCGCCGAAAGTGGATAAGCGCTGCGCCACCTGTGGACGCTTGCTTGCCCACTTTCGGGATGGACTTGAAAAGGTCACGAGCGCAGTGATTTGTCTCGGTGGGGCGCTGCCCCACCCACCCCATCAAAGCCCACCAGGCGGTGGAAAGCGCAGAGCAAAACGTGGGGCCGGCTGGAAGCCGGGCGACCGCGGCCTGGGGAAGGACTGGTCGTGAGCACTGTGGGCGACACGGGGGTCAGGACTCGCACAAGGTGTATGCACAAACAGGGGAGGGCGCACACACAGGTGCGCCCCTACAAGTGGGGTGAACAGGCCAAGCGCCCAATGGACAAGAAGTCAATATTTCGCATGCCTTTCAATCGCTTAATGATAATGCGCATCACGTTGGCAAAGCCCTGGTGATGCGCATCGCCTCTAAATATTTGCAATTCACACGCAATATTCACGAGGCATGCAGTAGGGGCGTATGGCCATACGCCCGCCCTGGCCTTCCCGACACATCGATCATAGGAGGGGCGTATGGCCATACGCCCCTCCTTGCTCACGCAAAGCCGCAAAGGCGCAAGGATGAGTCAGAGGTGGAAAGGCACCCGTCTAGCTATGCACCGCGTCGAGCGCCTCTCGCACCTTTGCCTCGAGCTCCTCTGGCGAGAAGGGTTTGTTGAGGAAGTGCACGCCCTCCTCGAGGATGCCTTGGTGTCCGATGATCTCCTGGGTGTAGCCCGACATGAACAGCTTTCGCAGCTCAGGATAGCGTGCTTGCAAGCGGGTCGCGAGCTCTCTTCCATTCATCTCGGGCATGATCACGTCGGTGAGCAGCAGGTCGAGCTTCCCTTGGTGCGCTTGTGCCAGCGCGAGCGCTTGCTCTGG
>JAVFAO010000246.1:4286-10566 GCA_034002465.1 Myxococcota bacterium | reverse complement strand
GCTGGGCTCCGCATCACTCATAAGTTCATGAACCACAAGAGTTAGAGGATCAGGCGTGCTTGAGAGCACGCATCCACCCACGTAGGGGCGACCGGCCGGTCGCCCACGATTGAGTCTTGCTGTCGCTTCCTGAGCTCCTCGACACGAAGCGCAGGGCAGGCATCTGCGCGCGGCCCTGAGGTCGGCGCTCGATACCCAAGGTTCTGCACCAATACCATTGCTGCTGCGCTATCAGGGCGACCGGCCGGTCGCCCCTACGACTCCGATCTCCGTCACTATTGCGCATGACCTCAGGGTATCGAGCTGAGCGGTCTCGAGCACTCTCCTGCAACGCCGTCCAACCCGAAAACGACAGGCATCACAACCCCTTGCATTGGGCTGGGCCCCCACTTCAGGGGCTGTGATAACCTCTGCAACACCGTCCGACGTGAAAACAAGGGTTACGATACCTGTTGAATAGGGACCAGCTCCCACCTCAGGGGTTATCATAACCCCTGCAACGCCGTGAACCAACGGGACAACGGCCACACGGCTGCAATGCCCGCGCATCGGAGCCTGCTCCCTCGTTCCTCGTTCCTCGCTCCTCGTTCCTCACCTCACTGGCCGACGGCGCCCCGCTCAGGCATGATACGCAACGAGCGCCTTGGGGGGCGCGGGCGAGGAAAGCGTGGACTCAGAGCCAAACCAGGACCAGCTCATCGGCGTGCACTTGGGCGACTTCGTCATCGAGCAGCGGCTCGGCGGCGGCGCCCAGGGCGCCGTCTACCTCGCCACACAGCGAAGCCTCGAGCGACAGGCCGTCATCAAGGTGCTGCATGGAGGAGCTGCCGTCGATGAACGCCGCGCCCAGCGCTTCAACCGTGAAGCGCTGCTCGCCTCCCGCATCGACCACCCCTACGCAGCCCACATCTACGCCTTCGACACCAAACCCTTCGCCTGGATCGCCATGGAGTGGGTCCGAGGCCGCAGCCTCGAGCAGGTCCTCGCACAGGATGGACCCATTCCGCCGAGGCGCCTCGCGCCCCTGCTCGAGCGCATCGCCGAGGTCGTCGCCTACGCCCACGAGCGGGGCATCGTCCATCGCGACCTCAAACCCGCCAACATCATGATCGTCGAGCGCGCCGGACGATGGCTCCCCAAACTGCTCGACCTCGGTATCGCCAAGCTGCTCTCCGAGGTCGACAGCCAAAGCCAGGTCATCCCAGCCCTGCAGGAAGCAACGAGCGCGCCTCGCGCAGCCGAGCAGCGCTCCTCTGCGGTGCGACCTGCCACCGAAGAACCCCCGCAAGCAGCCAATGCCGCTGTCGATAGTATCGCTTCGCCCTCGGGCAGCGACCCCGCGCCAGCAGCGAATCCTTCGGATTGGCGAGAGGATGCGTGCCCTCCGCTATCTTGCGATGGCGATGACACCGTCGACGGCACCTTCGAGCTCAGCCAGGTCGACCTCGGAAACACCCAATCCGAACGTCAGCCATCCCCACAGACCATCGCCCCAGGCGCTTCACTCTCCGCCTCCGCGGCGAGCGCCTCGGTCACCCAGGTCGGCAGCGTCCTGGGGTCTCCCCTGTACATGGCCCCTGAGCAGTGGCTCGATCCCAGCCAGCTCGACGGGCGCGCCGATGTCTACGCCCTCGGGGTCATCGTCTACGAGCTGCTCAGCGGTGCAGCTCCGTATTCCGGATCGCTCCGTGAGCTCATGATGGCGCATGTCCAACAGGCACCTCCACCGCTCACCGGTACGCTCGCGCCCTTCTGGCCAGCGCTTGCCAAAGCGCTGGCCAAGGAGCCCAAGCAGCGCTTCTCCGAGCCCGTCGCCTTCGCCTCTGCCTTCTCCCTCGCCCTCGAGGCGCCGCTGCGGCAACGTCGAGCCTTCCCCATCGACGAAGGCTTGCGCCGCGAGCTGCTGAGCAGGGCACCAACCCCCATCGCCGAGTGCTTCGAAGCCCTCTGCGCTGCGGCAGATACACTCAGCGCCGCCGCGCTCATGCGCCAGTGCTGCCGTCTGCTCCCGCAAACCCTGAGCGTGCTCGCTCTCGCCTGTCAGGGCGAGCTCGCCACGCCCCCGGATGAGGAGCTCGTCGCCTTGCTCCACCAGTGGAGGAGGCGAGCTCTCGACGCCAGCGACGCGCTGCGCCTTTGCCGCTGCGCCGTCGCCCCCTTCGCCCACCGCCCCTCGGTCTACCCCATGCCAGTCCTCGTCGAGCTGTTGCTCGACCATGACAGCAACGAGCAACCGGCCTATCAGGCGCTGCAGGCCCTGCAACAGGCCGAGCCCAAGCTCGACCGCGCGGCCTCGCCAGAGGCCGTCGAGGCCGCCCTCGACGAGCTCGCCGTCATCTTGCAGGAGGCCCTGCGCGCCACATTGCCGCTGTGGGCCCTGGATTGGTGCGCGCTGCGCGCTGGCCAGGCCGAGCGCTGGATGGGCTTGGCCCGCTACCGACAGCGCTTTCCCATCGTCTTCGAGAGCGACGACAAGCCCCGGATGGCGCTTCTCGACGAGCGGCGGCGGCTGCGGGTGCTGCTCGATCCCTATGTGCAGTGCGCGCGTCCGGCACCACAGCTCGAGCCTGTGCTCTTCCTCTTCGACGGAGCGGAAGAGGAGCTGCCCAGCCTGCGCCAGGAACCCCAGGGTTTCCGGCTCAACGACGAAGCGCTCTGGGAGAGCTTCGATAGCCTCTTGCCTGAAGGTGCAGCCGAGCTGGGTGAGCTCGCCGTTGCCGCTCGCTCGCCGTATCCCGGCCTCGCGCCCTTCTCCGCCGAGCTGGCCAACCTGTTCTTTGGCCGTGAAGCCGAACGTGACATCGCACTCAATCGCCTCCGCCTCGAGCCCTGGCTCGTCATTGCTGGACCCTCTGGGGCAGGAAAGAGCTCCTTTGCCCTCGCTGGGGTGATGCCCAAGAGCGGCCGTCAAGGTGTCTCTTTTCGGCCAGGAGAGCGGCCGCTGCGCTCGCTTTGCGATGCCCTCAGGCAGCTCGAGCCGCCGCTCGAGGTGGACGCGGCGCTGCTTCGCGAGACACCCAAGTTGCTCGGGGAGCTGCTGCGGGACTACCACGGACAGTTCTTGCTTTGTGTAGACCAGTTCGAGGAGTGCATCTCTCGTTGCGATGACGCGCAGGAGCGGGAGGCCTTCGCCGGAGCGTTGGCGTCGATGGTGGCGCTTCGCGAGCCGCGGCTCTGGTTGATCCTTACACTTCGCGACGATTTTCTCTTTCGTGTGGGCCAGTTGCCGGGAATGCGAGGAGCGCTCTCGGGTGCGTTGATGGTGCTCGCACCGCCTGGTCCCAAGGAGCTCGAGCGGGCGCTGGTGGAGCCTGCGCGGCGTCGTGGATATCGTTTCGATGATCCGTCGTTGCCAGGCGAGCTGGTCGCAGAGCTGGTGAGTGCCCAGAGCGCAGCATTTCCCTTGTTGGCCTTCGTTGCGGCGCGGTTGTGGGAGGAGCGCAAGCGCAAGCGCAAGCGCCTCACCCGCGCGGCTTACGAACGGATGGGGGGAGCCGCAGGCGCGTTGGCCAGCCATGCCGAGTCGTTGTATTCCAGTTTTGATGAGAGCGGCCAGCGGATGTTTCGACGTGTGTTTCGGCGGCTGTTGACGGCCGAGGGGCATCGTCTCTCGGTGTCTCGGCCCAAGCTGCTGGCTGCGTTGGGCGGTGATGCAGCGGCACAGACCGTCGTCGAGCAGCTCGTCGAGGCGCGTCTCGTTTTGCTGAGCGAGGAGCAGGGCAGCGAGCGCTTGGAGCTGGTGCACGAAGCGCTGGTTCAGACCTGGCCACGGCTTCAACAGTGGCTCTTGGAGCTGGGTGAGGGCGGACGGTTGCGGGCTCGGCTGCGGGCGGCGGCGCTGGAGTGGGAGAAGGCTGAGCGGCCGAAAGGACTGCTCTGGCGGGCCGATGCGTTGTCGGAGCTGGAGCTCTGGGTGCGTCGCAACCCAGGAGAGCTCGACGGCATCGAGGGGCATTTTGCCCAGGCCTGCCTGCAAGCACACAGGCAGTTGCTGCGCTGGCGCCGCGGCGCGGTGGCCACGGTGGTCATGCTCGCTGTGCTCTTGAGCGCCATCTTTGCCATCCTGCGTGAGCGCGCCGAGCTCGAGCGGAGCCGGGCGCAAGAGGAGCAGCAGCGGGCATCAATGGCCGAAGCGAGCGCGCGAAGCCAAGCGCGGCTCGCCAAGCAGCAGGCGTTGCGGGCCGATGAAGCCGCAGAAAAGGCCGAGCGTGCGCTGACTCAGAACCTCATCGAGCAGCTCCGGCTCGCCGTTCTCGACGGCGACGCCAAGAAAGGTCAAGGACTGCTTACGCGGCTAGAGGCGTTGCCAAGCGCCTTCGAGCAAGAAGCGGAGGCGAGCTTCTTGGCCGACCGCGTTCGCGAGCAAGCTGCGCTGCTGCGCTGGCAGCGCCGCTTCGATGCGCCTCTGCTCACGCTCACCGCGCAGCCCACAGACGATTCCTATTGGATAGGGGCGCTCGACGGCAAGCTCGAGCGTTTGAGTGCAGCCGGAGAGCTGTTGCAGAGCATCTCCTGCAACGCATCGCTGCGCCAGGTTGAGCGCTCGACGAGCGGTCAACACATCCTGTGCTGGGGGCAGAGTCGCAGTATTCAAGTGCACCGTGTCGACGCTGAAGAGCCTGTGCTCGAGCTCCCCGTGGACCACTACGCAGTGACCGAGGTTGTATTCCTCGGTGAATCGAGCTTGGCGGTCGCTGGTCGGCGGGTAGGGCTCAGGATACACCCTTTGAAGGCTGAGTCGTTCGAGCTGGTGCCAGCGCAGTTTACGGTCACTCGCATTGCAGCTTCCGAGGATGGTACGCTCTTGGCCGTGGGACTTGACGATGGGAGCCTGTGGCTCTATCGCAGCGACACCTGGGAGCGTATTCAGGAACTCACGCTTCCAATGGCGATTCGCTCGCTTCGCTTCGACCGAGCCGGGCAGACCCTGACGGTTGGGGCCGGTGGGGGGGCTCTGGCTGTCTTTGACGTCGCGCAGGGTCGAATGCTGGCGAGCTATCCTGGCCTCAGCGCGGCCGTCATTGGGCTGAGTTTTTCTGCAGATGAGCGGCTGCTGCTGGCCTGGGATAGTGCGGGGGCAGCCAGAGTGTTTCATCGGCCCTCTGGGCGGGCCTTGGGGGCGTCGCCGTCGCCGATTGACCCAGCGGTGTCGCCCGTGTTTGGCCCGGACGCAGCGACGGTGCTGAGCGCCCTGGGCACGGCCGAGGTCGAGCTCTGGAATGCGCGCACGGGCCGGAGAATACAGCGTTTCCAAGGCAGTGGGGCAGCGCTCCGCGCGCTGCTCAGTGTGCCCGATGGCTTCCTGAGCGCTGACGCCGATGGTCATCTGCGCTGCTTCGAGGCGCGGCATCATGCGTTGACTTATCGGCATCCGCAGCCGGTGATGCTGGCTGCGGGCAGCGAAGAGGGGCTCCTGTTGGTCGAGGAGGGCGGCGCGCTGTTGCGTCTCGACGGGCGAGGGGAGCTGCAGCGGGACTATGGCCTTGCGCCTGCCGAGCGGCCGCAGGCCATCGCCATGGCAGGGCAAGACAGGCTCGCCTATGCGAACCCGCGAGGACTGACTCTGCAGCAGGGCGGCAAGCAGCTCAGCGACGAGCTGCAGGCGACGGGCTTGGTCTTCTCGGAGAAGCACCTGGTCGCCTATAACCATGCGTTTTTCAGACAGTTTGCTCTCAATACCGAGGAGCTGCCCAAGAGCGTGGCTTTTGAAGCGAACCCATCGCTGGTGCTGGCCTCGACCGGGTCCGAGCGCATCGCCATTGGTTATGGTCGCAGAGCACCCGTCATCCAGGTTTGGGACCTGCAGCGCCAGCAGAGCGCTGGCAGGCTCGAGGGGCATCGGGGTGGCTTGACGGCGCTCGCGTTCTTGTCACCCGAGCGTCTGCTCTCGGGTGCCGAGGATCACGACATCATTGCGTGGGACCTTGCCGAGCCCAGCCAGCTACAGCGCATCCAAGAGCACCGAGGCAGCATCCGAGCGCTGCTGCCTTCAGGGGACCATCGCAGCTTGTTGAGCATCAGCGACGACGCCACGGCCATCCTCTGGACACTACCCGAGTCGGGGAGGTCCACGTTCGAGCTGCGTTTGGCTCTTCGTATCGAGCACGGCACCCCGTTGAGCGCTGCCATTTGGCTTGGGGAATCACGCTTTGCCTTGGGCGACAGGGACGGGCGACTGGTCATCTATGACGTGGCAGGGCGCCTGCTCGAGCGCTACGACACGCACGATGGCGAAATCCGTGCATTGGGCCTACTCTCAGGGGGTTCGGTGCTATGGTCT
>JAVFAO010000246.1:0-4186 GCA_034002465.1 Myxococcota bacterium | reverse complement strand
CTTGCCACGGACGGTGCAGACGCGCGCTTCGAGCTGCGTCGCGACGCGGAGCGAGTGGTGGAGCTGCTGCAGTCCAATCGCCAGCTCGAGAGCAGCTTGGATCAGAATTTCGAGATCTTGGCGAGCCTCGCCTGGACGACCTTGGATGAGCGGCGCAGTGAGAGTCGGCAGCAACAACAGCTCGCCTTTACCACCCTGCTGATCGTGATCGTTGCGGGCTTGGCGCTGCTCGTGGTGCTCGCCGCGATTTTGCTGCGCAGCCTCGGTGGCTCCATCGGGAAGTTGCTCGAGGCGGCTGAAAACATTCAGCAAGGTGATTTCGAAGCCAGGGTTCGGATCAGGACCCGCGATGAGCTTCAGGACCTGGGAATGGCCTTCAACGCGATGGCGCAGTTTCTCGGTGATCGCCGTCGACAGCAGCTTGACTACAACGAAATCGTCAGCTTGCTCAACTCGACCTTGAACGCTGATGACATCATGACCGGCAGTTTGCGCGAGATCGTGCAGCGCAGCGGCAGCTCCATCGGCGCCTTCTTCACGGTGGAGGAGGGGGACAGCGTGCTTCACCTCAACAAGGCTTTCGGCCTGGGTGAGGGTTCGCTGGCGCGAACGAGCTACAACACCGGCGTGGGTCTGGTGGGGCAGGCGGCCAAGACGCGCCGCAAGATCCTGGTCTCTCCAGTGCCACCTGGCTTCTTCTCGATCGACACCGGATTGGGGATCATCCAGCCCGAGGCCGTGCTGATTCTGCCCGTCGTCCATGTTGACCGCTTGCTCGGTGTCTTCGTGCTCGTCAATGCCAGAGAGTATGAAGAGGAGACCCTTACGTTCATCGAGGAGGTTGTATTCCAATTTGGTGTGGCATACAACAACGCTCGATTCGTCGACAAGCTCGAAAGCACAGCGGCGACGCTGCGTGAGCGAACAGAGGAGCTGATGCGGCAGAGTGCGCGCCTCGAGCAGGTCAACCGCGAGCTCGAGACCGCCAACCGTCTCAAGAGCGATTTCCTCGCCAACGTGACGCACGAGCTTCGCACCCCACTCAACTCGATCATTGGCTTCACCGAGCTCGTGCTTGAGAAGCTCGTTCCGACCGACGAGAAGATGACCCGTCATCTCGAGACGGTCCTACGCAACGCCCGAAGCCTGCTGGGCTTGATCAACGATCTGTTGAACATCACCAAGATCGAGTCGGGGAAGGTGACGCTCACCCTAGGCCCGGTGAATCTGCCGCGGCTGATCGAGGACTGTCTGCAGACGGTCAGCCCCTTGGTTCAGCACGAGCGCGTCGAGCTCGAGTCGCGCATCGAGCCGAGTATTCAGAACATCTATTCGGATTGGGGTAAGCTTAAGCAGGTCATCCTGAATCTGTTGAGTAATGCGGCGAAATTTACCGAGGATGGCGCGATCCGAGTCGAGGCGAGACCGCTCGATGACGACTGGGTAGAGCTAGCGGTCAGCGACACCGGCATTGGCATCCACTCTGAGGACCTTCCGTTTATTTTCGATAAATTTCGGCAGGTTGACAGCTCCTCGAGCCGCAAGTACGGGGGTACCGGATTGGGGCTCTCGATCACCAGTGAGCTGGTGAAGCTCTTTGGTGGCCGGATCACCGCCAAGAGCGAGCCTGGTGCAGGCTCTACCTTCATCGTCCAGCTCCCGATGAGCTCGGCCGCCGTGCTCACGGGTGTGGGAAGTCAGGCCGAGATCGTGGCGCGCAAGACCCAGACCATGCTTCCCGTGGTACAGGAACGGCGTCCGAGCACGCTCGGCCAAGCGGTGAAGTTGAAGACTGCGCCCGAGCTCGCTCCTGTCTCCGTCACCGCGCCGGCGGAGCTCGATCACTCCTCTCGCAACGTGATCATCGTGCTCGACGAGCAGCTCGAGTCGGTGGTGCGTCTGCGTGAGGGCTTACGGGTTGATGGTTACGACGTCAAGAGTGCCTTCGTCATCGCAGATGCCATCGCCCTGCTGCGTTCAGGCTCGCCTTCGGCTTTGGTGTGGGGCGAGCCGCTCCCAGAGGACGACCCGGAGTGCCAACGTTCTCAGCTCGGCGAGTTGTTGCTCAGCACCAAGACCCCGCTCATTGCCCTCGGGGATGCACAGCTCGATGCGCGCGTCGAAGCGGTGGCGCGGCTCCCGCGCCCGGCCACGGCGCAGGCTGTGCTCGAGCTTCTGCGTGCTTTGCCCACCGAGTCTTGAGGCGGCTTGCAATCGGAAGGCTCTGCACTCACCATCATTGTCGAGGGTGATGCAGCTTCGCGGTGTCGCGCGCTGCGTCGAGGAGGAGATGGGATGACGAGCTGCCGAGCGGTGCTGGGTGCAATGCTGGCATTGAACGCGCTGCTTCTCAGTGGGTGTGGCGCACCAAGTGCGGCGCGCACCGTTCTGGATACACAGCAGCGTGCGCAGCTCAGCGACCTGATCGAGCACATCCGTCTGCTGGTCACGGTGGAGCTCCTGCGACCTGCGCAGCTTCAGCCGACGACGAGCGAACGCCAACGCACGGCCAATGACATCAAAGTGAGTCAGAGCATGATCCTGAGCCTCGTCCCTGAGCTCGACGCGACCGAGGCCGCCTGCAGTTTGGCTTGGACCCAGTTGGCCGGGACGCAGCTCGGCTGGCCAGCGGCGGCACAGCTCTCGGAGCTACTGTTTCAGCGATGTATTCAAGCCGAAACCGAACTGCTCGAGGCTGGCGGTACGAGCCAGGGCCTGTCCCTGATCGCCGACGCACAGCCCGAGCTCGGCTTGGGAATGCTGCACTTGCTTACGGGCGATAGGGCAGGGGCACGTGCGCTGCTGCAGCTCGCGTGGCAGCAACGCCCAGAGCAGAACACGCTCATGTTCCTGGCATTGGCGTTGGCGCTGGATGAGCAACCGAAAGAGGCGCAACGTCTCTTCTCGCAGCTCCCGCCAAGCAACGACGTGTTCGAGGCAAGTCTTCGTGAGATCCTTCGCTTGGCCATGAGAGAGCCACAGGGATTCATCGGCCCATCTCGGCTCGACGAGCGTGGCCTGCGTCCGCCAGGGGTGAGCGCCGCGCTGAGCTTTCCCGATGTGCTCTATCGCAATGAGGGGCATGGCTTTTTGCTGCGCTATCCCATTACCTGGACGCTCTACGACGAGGAGACCGCCTTTCCGCTCAGAGCGTGTACGCCATTGGCAGAGCTAACCCTGGATTTGCCCTTGCGCATTGCCATTGCTCCTGATGCAGATCGAGGACGCGTGCGTCTGCTCGCGTATTCTGTTCCATTCGGGACCTCTAGCGAGTCGTTGTTTTCGGAGCAAATGCCACAGTACCCCTTGCCAACTTCGAGTGAGCGCATCTCTGCGCTGCTCGAGGACTCAGTGCACCTGCATTATCGCGACGGTGAGCAGCCAGAGGCGCAAGAAGGCGAGGTGGTGCTGTTGGTGAGGGGCCAGATGGCTTTTCTGCTGCACTGGATGAGCAGCGTGCAACGCTATCCGGAGGAGCGCCAGCTCTTCGAGCAGTTTCTTTTGAATTTCAAGGTCTTTGACCCAAGCCTCAAAGTCTCGGACGAGTGTAGGCAAGCGCTGCCGAGCTAGCGCTTGGTGGCAAACAAGCGAGCGAAGCGAGGCCTGAGACAGCGTCTGTCGCGGGCGCATCCGATGCGGCTGCGCAGCGCTGCAAGGGTTTCGCGGGAGCGAGCGAATGCGTTGAGCATCGGCCCTGCTCGATCAGCACTCGTCAGCAGTGGGCGTCGGCATGAATGGTTTCGGCGATGAGTTCGAGACCCCGTTCCAGCTCGTCACCGGGGCCGAGGAGGCTGAGGACGAGGTGGTTGGCACCTGTCGAGAAGCCGTAGTAGCTGCCGGGAAAGATCCACACGCCTCGCTCGACGAGGCGCAGGGCCAGGTTCTCATCATCTTCGAAGCGCGGCACGCGTAGCACTGCAGTCCATCCCGCTTCGATGGGGAGCAGCGTGAGCAGTGGGTCGCTGCGGCGTCGCAGCAGCAGCTCATTGGCGCGCAGTCGCTGGCGCAGCGCTTCGACTTGTGCGCTGGCGCGCTGAAGAATGCTCGGCAGCGCGAGCTGAACTGGCGTCGAAACCGAGAGAGAGGTGTCGAAAATGTATTCCAATCTCTCGATGGCTTCGTGTTTCTCCTTGGTATCGCCGCCGACCAGTGTCCAGGCCAACTTGAGCTGTGGCAGCAAGGCGCT
>JAVFAO010000245.1:0-10633 GCA_034002465.1 Myxococcota bacterium | reverse complement strand
CGATATCTCGACGAGAACGCGCAGAGCGTCTGGCTGACTGGCAGTTACACCCAATGGGCGAGCTCACTCGAAGCGGGTGCGCTGGCCCTAGAGCCCAGCGCTCAAGGTCTCTGGAGCCTGACCCTGCGTGTTGAACCTACTGGCCATCACGAATACAAGTTCATCGTCGACGGCGGCAGATGGATTCATGATCCCGAGAACCCGTCCGTGGTGGACGATGGCACCGGTTCAGGTGGCTTCAACAGCGTTCTCGAGGTCTGCGATCCCAGCGTCCCCAATCCTTGTGAGCCCAACCCCTGCAACGACGCCCACCGTCACCTCTGCAGCATCAGCGCAGAGGGTAGCGCACGCTGCGACTGTGACGAGGGCTACCAAGAGGACCAAAGCGGCGTCTGTGTTCCTATCAGCGGTGGCCCCTGCGATCCCAACCCTTGCACCGAAGCCCACCGTCAGTTTTGTGAGGTGCATCAGGGTCTGGCGCGCTGTGCCTGCGATCAAGGCTATCACGATGAGGCTGGCGTCTGCGTGCCGAGCAGCAGCGATCCCTGCTCACCGAATCCCTGTACCCAAGCCAACAAGAGCGTGTGTCAAGCCGTCTCTGAGCAGGCCGTTTGTCGCTGCGATCCAGGGTGGATGGACGATGGACAGGGGGGATGCGAGCCACGTCCTCAGGCGAGCTGTCAAGGCTGCACCAAGACCTGCCCAAGCAACAGTCATTGCGAGTTCCGACAAGGTGGGGAGATGAGCTGCGCCTGTAACCGCGGCTTTCAGGATAACGACGGCGACGGCACCTGCCAGCCGAGCTGCGCCATTGCAGAGCTCGGCTGCCCATCGCAACAGCGATGCTCCGATCGCTCTGGAAGCGCCACCTGCGTGAACGCCGCCAAACCCCCGATCTACATCTCTTTTCACTGGCACATGCATCAACCCATCTACTGGCCCTACGAGAGCATCGTGCAGACTGAGAGCGACCACCAGAGCGAGATGGGATACTCTGTCTACGCCATTCACCACTCCAGAAGCGGACCCTACACCACCTGGCCACGCAATGCGGTGCAAGCCGGTCTGTCACTCCCTCACTTGGGTGCTCAGGTCTCGTTGTCCGGGTCCCTGATGGAGAATCTCCACAACATGGAGCAGGCTGGCGCAGGCTTTGGCGGCTGGGCCCAAGCTTGGAACGAAGCGCAGTCCTGGCAGACCAGCTTGGGGAATCCGCGTCTGGAGCTCGTCAACTTTGGCTACCACCACCCTCTGATGGGCCTCATTGACGAACGCGACATCCGCCTGCAGCTCCAGATGCACCGCAGCATGCGGCAGCGGCACATCCCACAGGCCCAGTCCAAGGGTATCTTCCCACCTGAGTGCGCCTTCTCCGAGCGCATGATCCCAGCCCTCGTCGCTGAAGGCATCGAGTGGTCGTTGGTCGACAACGTCCACTTCGATCGAGCACATGTCGACTATCCTTGGGTACCTCAGTCCAACCTTCCAGCCCCAAACCGCGCAGATCAGCTCAATGACAACGTCACCCCCTGGGTGCAGCTGCGCGATCTGTGGGCCCCCTCGCCGGTGGCCTCACCTTGGGGCTATCAACCGCACTGGGTCGAGTACCGCAATCCCGAGACCTGTGAGGTGTCGCGCATGATCGCCGTCCCAGCCGCCCGCTACGAGGGCAATGAGGATGGCCGCGGTGGCTTCGGTGCCCTCAACTACGAAGCAGTGCTCAGCCAGCACGAAGCCAACAACAACGATCCTGACCACCCCATCCTCATCGTGCTGCACCACGACGGCGACAACTACGGCGGCGGAACCGACAGCTACTACCACTCCAACTTCGCCAACTTCGTCGCCTGGGTCCAGGCCAATCCCGAGCGCTTCGTGCCCACCACCATCCAGGACTATCTCGACCAGTTCCCACCAGACGAGGGGGACGTCATCCATGTCGAAGACGGCTCCTGGAGTGGCGCCGACAACGGCGATCCCGAGTTCCGCAAGTGGAATGGCGCTCCCCAGAATGGATACTCCCCCGATCGCAACTCCTGGGCCGTCATCACCGCCGCCAAAAACCGTGTGCTCACGGCAGAGGCCATCGAAGCCCCCAGCGCTCTCAACGACATCATGGACAATGCTGGCAACGACAGCGCCCGAGCGTGGCACTACCTGCTCAACGGAGAAACCTCCTGCTACTGGTACTGGGATGGCGAGGCCGCCTGGGACAGTCACCCCACGAGAGCTTCGAACCTCGCTGTCGGCCATGCAGACGCCGTCATTGCCCGCGGTAACGACACCGTCCCTCCCTCCATCTATCTGCCTCAGCGCGTCCCCTACAACCCCGGTTTGGGCGATGAGCCCAGCGACTTCCAGGTCTGGACCCTGGTCTACGATGTCTCAGGGCTCAGCACCGTCGAGCTCCACTATCGCGTCGATGACGATGGGGTCCGCGACCTTGCCAACGAGCTCTATCAGGGTGGCCAGTGGCAGAGTATCGCCATGAACCGCCAGACCGTGCCCTCGCAGCTCAGCCTGCAGCCGAGCTACATCGCCGATCACTATGACGCCCAAGTCTCGGGACTTCAAGAGGTTTTGGTCGACTACTATGTGCTCGCCGAGGACACGGGTGGTCGCGTCACTCGCTCCCCCATCATGCATGTCTGGGTGGGCTCCTCGGGGGGCCAAGTCTCCGAACTCTTCTCGCCCACCGACCCCAGCCCCGATGACGAAATCACGGTATACTGGCATCAAGCAGGCATGCTACACTGGGGCGTCAATGGCTGGCAGACGCCACCCGAGGTCTATTGGCCGCCCGGAACCATCGACATGCAGAATGGACAAGCCGTGCAGACCCCTCTCGCCGGTCCCGACGGCCAAGGACGCTACTTTGCGCGCATTGGTCCCTTCAATCAGAGCCCCGTCAACCAGGTCGACTTCGTCATCTTTGTCCCACCGTCGAGTTGGCCTCTCCATCCCGACGGAAAGATCACCATCAACCCCTGAGCCGCTCGCCATGAGGGACTTCTCCCACACAGCGCTGCTTGCTTTCCTGCTCGCCTTGACCTTCGCAGGCTGCGAGACCCAGCCGTCCTCTCCCTTCGAGGGCTGTCGCGCGTTGCAGTGTTTCCGCGGGGTCTGTGAGCGAGACGGTGAGCGCGCGCGTTGCCGTTGTGAAGAAGGTTGGACTGGCGCTGGCTGTGAGGCTTGCGCCGAGGGCTTCGAAGCTGTCGACGGCAACTGCCTGGCCGTCGCTCCCTGCGTGGAGGATATCTGTCACCGAGGTCTGTGCCGGCTGCTCGGTGACGGACCTGTCTGCAGCTGTGACGAAGGATGGGATGGCGCGCGCTGTGACCAGTGCGCAAGCGGCTACCATCTGGTCCAGGATGACTGCGTCTTGCTCGCCCCCAACCCTTGCGAACCCAATCCCTGCAACGCCGAGCACCGTGCCGTGTGCGTTCCCCTCGCCGCTGCATCGGGTGGAGGGTACAGCTCCTATCGCTGCGACTGTGATCCCGGCTACACCGAAAGCGATGGGGAATGCGTCGACTAAGCCCGTTCGGGCTCGTCGAGGCGTGACAACTCCCCTCGAACGCCAATGAGAATGCGCCGGATTGGAATGGGCTTGGCGCTCGCGCGGACCGCCTCGACCGCTAGGCGCAGCAAGCCGCGGCAGCAGGGCACTTCCATGTAGGCCACATCGAGCCCTTCGATGTCGTTGGACTGTAGGATTTTGCTCAGCTTTTCCTGGTAGAAGGCGGCGTCGTCGAGCTTCGGGCAGCCCACGGCGAGCACCCGACCAGCGAGCAGTTTTTCGTGGAAGGCAGGGAAAGCAAAGGGCACGCAATCGGCGGCCAGGAGCAGACGCGCTCTGTTTAGCCACGGTGCCTGCAGAGGCAGGAGATGAAGTTGCACCGGCCAATGCTGAAGTGCGCTCGGGCGCTGTTGCGTTGCTGCTGGGGTTGCCGACATGGGCAGAGGTGTCAACTGGCGTGCAGCTCGACCAGGGCAGCCGAGGTGGCCACCAGGCCTTTTGTCCATTGGGCGCTTGGCCTGTTCCCCCAAGTTGTTGGGCATCGAAGGGAGCAGGGAGCGCGAAAGGACGGTGTCGCAGACAGGCGAGCCAGGATTCTGTGTCCCGCCGTGCAGACGTGCGGCCACAGCCTGTTCATCGAAATCATCGGCCTCTCGTTCAATGATCCGAATGGCGTCTTGGGGACACTCGGCGAGGCAGTCGCCGAGGCCGTCACAGTAGCTATCGCTGAGCAGCACCGCCTTGCCATCGACCAAGCCAATGGCCCCCTCGTGACAAGCCTGGACGCACAGTCCGCAGCCGTCACACTTTGCTGCGTCGATTTCGATGATTTTTCTTCTCACGAAAGCCACTCCATCAGTCTTTTGCGGCATCTCTGATCATGATCAAGGTCATCTTGAACGGGCTCGTAGCCCGCACTGCGTGAGGAACGTTGGCGGGCATGAGGACGGCTTCGCCCGCGCTGAGCGGCACATCCTTGCCGCCGATGGTGAGGATCGCGCTGCCCTCGACGCCGAGCACGAGCGCGTCGAAGGGCGCGGAGTGTTCGCTCAAGCCCTGGCCCTGATCGAAGGCGAAGAGGGTGACATTGCCACTGGCTCGCTTGATCAAGGTCTTGCTGACCACGGAGCCTGCTTGGGTTTCGATGTATTGGGCGAGGGGAACGCTTTGTGAATTGGGCAGGGTTTGGCTGGCTCGGTCGTCGTTCATCAGGTCCTCCAGGGCTCGATCGTTGCGGGCAAGCGCAGTGTTTTCTGTGTGTTCTTGGTCACTTTGCGGGAGTCTGCAGAGAAGCGAAACGTAGGACGTTGGTCTTTTCGAAGCAGCAGCCTCGCTGGCTGGCTGAGTGCATCCGCCCCTGCCCAGAGATATCGGTATTGAGACTCTGAAATCAAGAGGAAAAGAGTCCAGCGATTGCATTCGCTCCGACGAGCTCGAATGAGATGAAACCCTATGGAATATCGAGGGCATACACGCAAGCGGCGAACTTTCCAGGGCATTGGCACGCGCTCGGGCAGCGACCTCGAAGCAGCAGAAATTCCTCATGAAGGCCGAGAGGATAGCTCCCCTGCCCTGGCGTTCTCTGTCCGGGTGTGTGGCGCTGATTTTTCCGCGGGGGATGGCTTGACGAGGCGAGTGTGCAGGGTGGGATTTGGCCTTTTTTTCAGGAATCGCAATCCGGCGCTTGTGCCCCGCGTCAGGGATGCTATAAGAAGCGGGTCGCAGCCAAGGATACAGACGATTGGTTGTGAGAGGGCGGCTTGACAGTCGAGCCGCGGTGTCTGTGTGTCAGGGGACTGGAAACGATGTCGAAGAAACTATTTGTAGGCGGACTAGCGTGGGCAACAACGGACGAGACTTTGCGCTCAGCATTCTCGACGTACGGAGAGGTGACGGAAGCGAAGGTGGTTTCCGATCGTGAAACCGGGCGGAGCCGTGGTTTCGGCTTCGTGACGTTCAGCAGCGAAGAGTCCGCTGAGCGTGCTCGCGCCGAGATGAACGATCAGACGCTGGACGGCCGAACAATTCGCGTCGATACGGCAGAGGACAAAGAGCGACGTCCCCGTGACGGCGGCTACGGTGGTGGCGGTGGCTACGGCGGTGGTGGCGGCGGCGGTGGTCGCGGCGGCCGTGGTGGTGGCGGCGGCGGCCGTGGTGGTGGTCGCGGACATCGTGACGACTACTAAGCTGTTCGTACGCATTTGAAAAGGCCGCGCCCGGCATTGTCTGGACGCGGCTTTTTTGTTTCTTGAGCACCGCCGAAGCCTCGGCAGCGCGCCCTCGGCAGCGCGCCCTTTGCCCACTTCCAGAGCCAGCCACGTCCATGACCCATCGCTGGCCCGCCGAGCAGGTCTTGCCTGGCTCGCCTCTCGTCCCATGTGGTGGTGCGTGAATATCTGTGTGCCTGTCGGGGTTGTGTCGAGATAGCGTGTCGCACGCTCTTGCCGCCAGCAGCCCCCAATGCCCAAGGAAGCGACAGCGGCGCACGCATCAAGCGGAGCCTTGGGCTTCGCTCCATCGGAGCGGACAGCACGAGTTGAGTGGAGAGTGGCGAGACCAAGTTCAAAACCTGCCAACGTCGAGGAATCGAGGTATGCATTGCGCTGTGGCAGCGACGAAGGAGTGAGTGCGCCAGTGATGAGGAGCGAGAAGGCGAACAAGCAGCCAAGCCCTGTCGGAACCCAACTGGGTGTCGTATGGCTTGCTGTGCTCGCCCTCTCGCTCGTATTCTTCGATGCATCGCTCAACGCCTCTGCCCCCCACTCCGAGCAGTCCAGCTCTTTGTTTTCGCCCGCAAGTGATGGCGGGCAGCATCCCCGATGGGCGGCGAGCGCAGGCGAGGCATTCGGCTCCCGTGCAGCGCAGTACCTGCGCTTGAGTCGCAGCCGCCCGTCCGCGTCCGACGCGCTTCGTTGGGCCAAGGCCGAAGTGAAGAAACAGCGACCTCAGAGTGCGGCTTTCGTCTTGAGTGCGGCGCTTCGCGGAAGTTCCGTCCATGACAGCGAGCTCGACACCCTCGCCTTTTTGCTGCTGCACCTTCGCTTGGAGCTCGCCCAGCCAGAAGAGGCGCTCTCGCTCTCAGAGCGCTTCTCAGCGCAACATCCACTGGCAGACTACCTCGACCTCGCGCGTGCAAGAGCGCTGCGGAGCTTGGCCCGTTTCGACGAAGCCCTCACGCACCTGGCGGCGATTCCAGAGGCATCTCCACTCCGTCGCGACGCCGCCCTGGAGCGGGTCAGCGTCCGGCTAGACCAGGCCTTTGCAGCACAAGATCAGCAGGAGCGAGTCAGTGTGGCGCTCAACGAACTGAAGCGCTTTCGACAACGCTACCCTGACTATCCGGGCACTGATGACTTGTTGTTGCGCGAGGCCCAGTTGTTCGAGGCTGTGGGTCAAGCGGCGAGGGCCACCGCCATCTATGAGGCGCTCGATTTCGAGCGCCCGTGGACCAGGGCTGCAGAAGAGGCGCGAGAGCGTCTCGCCGCATCGGGAGCACAACCCGCCCAGCGCTCGTTCGAAGACCGCTATCAGCGAGCCAATACGCTTCGTCGCATGAGGATCTGGAACCACGCGCAGAGCGGCTTCGAAGCGCTCCTGCGTGAGCTCGAGGGCTCCCAATCTGGCGGAAACGGCGGGAAAAAGCAGCTTCGCCAGCAAGAGCTCGAGAACAGGGTTCGCTATGATTTGGCGCAGAACTTTTATCAATCGAGTCAGTACGATGCAGCACTGGGCATCGTCGAAGCGCTTGCCGAACTGCCGTCTGGGCAGCGAGATGGGGTCTCGTCGGAGCAGTTGCGCCGCATGAAAATTCGATGTCTGGCCGCGGCAGGCCGATTCGACGAGGCGAGACAGGTCTTCGAGCAGGGTCTCGGAACCGGACGCAACGCGGACTTGAAGCGCGCGGACTTCCTCGAGGAACATGGCCGCTTTGCCGAGGCGTTTGCGCTTCGCGCTGCTGCGCTCGATGACAGAGCAAAAAAAGGCTGGGATTGGTCCCTGCTGGCCTTTCTGGCTGGTCAGTACGAGACGGCATTGCAAGGCTTCGAGGCCATGCTGGGCAGCGCATCTCGCGGAGAACGCGCGAAAATTGAATACTGGAGCGGCAGAGCCGCTCAGGAGGCAGGGTATTCGAGCCGCGCACGGCGCACCTTTGAGTCGCTCGCTCGAGAGGAGACCAACAGCTACTATGGCGTGTTGGCATCGAGCCGTTTAGCCGAGATGAAGAGCGCGCCGCTCTGCAATGACAGTGCTGGTGTTTGTATTCAGACTCAGCACGCACGGGAACTCGCCGAAACCCGTTCTCGGCTCCGTTGGCACTGGAGGCCGGCCCTCGTCTCTCCCCTTCTGGACGATGAGGTCGGGCGCAGTGAGTCGCGCCTAGGGGTCGAGCTCGCGCCTACCGCATATGGCCGGCACTTCGATGGCGCTTTGAATCGCCTGAACGCCGCCTACGGTGAGCTCTTTCCAACACTCGGGCGCGCCGCTCTGCTCTTCGAGCTGGGGTGGGAACACGAAGCGCGAGCGGAGATGCGGGTGCTCGTCCTCGAGCTTCGCGGCCTTCGTCTCAAGTCACAAGGCAGTCGCCGTCCCCAGGCGACCAAGCCTTGGGCTCTCTCGTTCAAGCGGGACTGTCCTCTGGTTGACAATTCGCGCAGCAACAAGGGGGCATGGGGTGTGGACTGCGAAGAAGCGCTCTTCCCGATTCCTGCCAGCCTCGAAGGGAAGCGGGCCCTTGCGGCGCGGCAGCGAGCGTTGCTCGACGCCTACGACGCGCTTCGAAGCCCTCTCATCGAAGCGCTCGCAGAGCTCGGAGACGCCTACTATGTGCGCCGCTTCACTCAAGAACGCTCCTCAGAAGCCAGTGTCGAGCTCTATCCACGCGCATTCCCGGAGCAGATTACGGCGGCTGCTCGCGAGTTCGACGTCGAACCCTACCTTCTGTGGACACTGATGCGCATCGAGAGCGCCTTCAACCCGGACTCAATCTCCTTTGCCGACGCTCGCGGTCTGCTCCAGGTCATCCCGATGACAGGACGCAAGATCGCCGAGGCACTCGGGGTCGATCCCTTTGGCGCAGACATGCTGCTCGACGAGCAGATATCGATTCGCTTCGGCGCCTTCTATCTCGCCGCCCTCTTGCACAAGTTCAATGGTCAGGACTTCCTCGCGATGGCAGGCTACAACGGTGGTCCACACAACGTCGCACGATGGCTGACACAGCGAGGGCACTCCATGCCAATGGACGCCTTCGTCGAGACCATCCCCTACCCCGAGACCAAAAACTACGTCAAGAAGGGAACCGGCGTCGCAGCCACCTACATGCAACTGCACGAAGGCAGCCACTTTCTGTACGTGGGGAACCACATCGACACGCAGTTCCTACCGCAACCGAACTTCTGAGCGTTCAGACGAGGGGTTCGTTGATCTTGGAGAGTGCCATGTTGCGCGTCTCATCGAGGGCAGTGAGCAGGTCCGTGTCCTTGTGACGGCGAGCAAACTCCTTTCCGCGCTCGAGAATACGCAACGCCAGCTCCGGGTGGCCCATGGCCACGAGGTCGTCAGCGATCTCGAGGTGGGTCTCGCCGTGATCGTCGGCTTTGCTCATGAGCTCATCGAGGATGAGCTTGCCTTCGTGAATGGAGCCGGACTCGACCAAGAGGAGGCCGCGCACGCGAAGGAAAATGTCCTGCTCGTCGGGGTAGGCTTTGCGGAAACGCTCGAGGTAATCGAAGGCCTCCTCGAAGAGCTTGGAGTCAGCGAGGTCGCTGATGAGCTCGAGGTAGATGTCTTCGTAGAGCAAGGCATCGTGCTTGCGGCGGGCCTTGACGATACCGCGGCAGATTTCCTGGAACTGCTCACGCAAACCATGGCGGGCGCACGAGCGGGCCACCGCCCAGCGGTCGAAAAGGTTGAGGCGACGGACATTGATTTCGGCGATGGCTTCGGGCGTCGCCTCGAGCAGCTCACGGTGACGAGCGAGCTCGGCTTCATCGAGCTTGGACCAATCGAAGTCTGGATCGTAGCCCGCATCCTCCTCGAAGACGAGCTCGTCGGGATCGACGGTCTCCTCCTCCTCCATCGCCCGAATGAGCTCTTCGTCATCGTCGAGTAAGTGCTCGTCGTCTTCGTCGAGACTCTCTTCGTCTTCGTCCTCTTCGACGACGTCTTCGTCCTCGTCCTCGAACTCGTCGCTCAGTTCCATGTCGTCGTCAGTACGCTTTGGCATGGGGTCGACCTCCTTCGAGAAGCGTCCATCAGGCTTGCAGGCTCCTAGCAGAAACGACGCTTCGCCGCAACGCAACGCCACCAAGAAAGGCTCTGACCGAAGACTAGAAACGCAAGCTCAAGCCCAAGCCCAGCGAGTCCATCCCTATCATCGGCAGCAGTTCAACAGCGGAGTTACTCGGATCCTCTCGAGTCGGTGGCAACAAGGTGGTGCGCACCTCCTCGAATTCGACCGCAGCATGTATCACGCCCACCGCATAAAACACAAGGAAGACAGCACCCGCAGAGAGCTGGGTTAGCTGCCAAGCCTCGGCGCGGGCTCGCTCATCGCGCGTGAAAGTGTGGGTCGAACCTCGGATCAGCTCCACCATCACCGCCCCCAGCACATTGATACCCAGCGCCGCTGTTTGCAGACCCAGCAGCGTGTAGCCCCAGTCGTCCTGGTCATTCTGGAACTGTCCCGCGCCGAACGGCAGAAAGCAAATCCAGAACTGGTTTTGCTGTTGCTCCACAGTAACATACACCGTCTCTAGCAGGACGCCGCTGCCCACCCGAGAGGCCATGATCTCCCTCAGCTCAGCGTCGTGCTCCAGACGAACCTGCTCAAAGAAGAGGCTTGCCGACTGCGGAACCTGGATCAGCGCCTCCTGTTGGTACTCTGGATCGAGCCGTAGCAAGGACAAGAAATAGTGCTCCGCCTGCTCTGGCCTCTCAAGTTCGTGGGCAGCCACACCAAGCAGGAGAAAGGCTTCGAGCAGCGCGTCCTTGTCCTCGAAGCAGTGCTCCGGCTCGACGAGCTCTGCGAGGGTCTGCGTGAGCTCGGCATACTGGCGGCGAACGTACTGCGCCTCCGCAGTGGAAAGGGCATTTGAAGCGCCCTCAGGAGGC
>JAVFAO010000244.1:0-10647 GCA_034002465.1 Myxococcota bacterium | reverse complement strand
CGCAGAGCAGAACAGCTCATGACCGCAAGAGCAAGGTACCTGTCGAGTAAGACTCCCCTGCTTGAACCTACCAAAATGGCGGCGTAAGCGCATGGGGCCGAACCGACGTTCGTTACACGGTCCCCTGGCGCGCTTGCGTGCGGACGGCACGAGCGGTACAGTGTATCGCGTTGACGTGTGTCGAAGTGTATGGGCGGCACATGAATTGCTCTGAGCGGCGAGAAGCTCGAGCCGGGCGCAGGGCGAAGGAGCATCGTGGTGAGAGTCGAAGCTGGAATCCGATGGTTGGCAGTATCTCTGTTGGGTGCCATCTGGCTGCTGTGTGGAGGCGTCGTCTGGGCCCAGGACGGTGACAGCGCGACGCCCGAGCTGCCGCAGGAGGGCGAGACTGCAGAGCCGCCGGAGGTGGGGGCCGAGACGGACACAACCCAGCCCGCCGCTTCCGAGCCGCCGGAGGTAGGGGCAGATGCGGGCGAAACGGAGGCCGCCCCTTCGTTGGAGTCAGCACCCGTGTCGAGCGAGGAGGCAGCACGCGCTCGCTTGGCGACGGATCAGCGATTGCGGGAGATCGGCAACCAAGTGGACTCGCTCAAGGAGGAAACCTTTGCGACGAAGAGCCGCTTGTTGTTGCTTCGAGAGTCGGTCTTGCGGCGTTCGGTTGCAGGTTCGAAGCTGGTGGTGGTTCACAAGAACGAGATGGGGAGTGAGTACGAGCTTGTGCAGGTGCTGTATGCTCTCGATCGAGAGCCCAAGTATTCCAAGCTCGACTACACAGGCTCGCTGGACTCTTCGGAGCGTGTGGTGGTCGTTGATGAATCCGTGGTACCTGGGAGCCACATTTTGTTGAGCCACATGGTGTTCAAGGGGCGCCCATGGGGGATCTTCCGCTACATGGATGGTTACACCTTCACCATCGAGAGTAGCTTTGCGTTTACTGCTGAGGAAGGCAAGGCGCACTTGGTGTTGGTGCGGGCGTATGAGGGTGGTGGTTTTTTCACGCCCATCGAGGAGCGTCCGACGGTTCGCTATGAGTTTTCGACGCAAGCGCTCGACTCTGCTGAGGCGCTCTCGGCGCTGAACGAGTGAGGTGTGGGATGCGCAGATTTGGGCAAAGGGGAGCAGCGTCTGGGTTTGGTTCGTTTGCTCTGGGGCAGCGTGTGCATCTTGGGGCCCTTGTGTCGGGCGTCATTGGGCTCTGCCTGAGTTGGCAGGCGAGTGATGCTCGTGCGCAGAGCGTCTCGGACTTGGAGCAGCGCCTTGCGGCGATATCCCAAAGCCTCGTCGAGGTTCATCAGCTCTACCTGGCGCCTGCGCAGCTCGAAGCGGAATTCAAGCTTGAAGCGCGTTTGCAGGAGGGGCAGGTGCTGCTCGATGCAGGTGACGCCGAGCGCGCCTGCGTGATGTTTTTGGATATTGTGATTCGCGATGAATGGCGCGGTCATCCTGGCTATCAGGAAGCGCTGGTGCTGCTGGCGCAGTCGCTCTATCAGGCGGGATATGAGAGCTCGGCGCGTGACTGGGCGTTGTTGGTGCTCGAGCAGGGGCGTGCCGAGGATCAGCAAGCGGCCATTTCTTTGCTGATCGAGATTGGCATCAACACGGGCAATTGGTCCGGTGTGGACGAGATCTTTGCGAAGCTCGAGCGCACCCAATCGGCGCAGCTCGCACCGGAGTTGCTCTATGTCCGCGGCAAGGGATTGTACGTCGAGGGCCGCTACGACGAGGCGGAAGCGATGTTTTTACGCATCGATCCGAATTCGCCAGCGGGACTGAAGGGCCGCTATTTCCTGGGGGTCATGAGTGCTCGGGGCGGCGACCTCGATGCAGCGATGGGGCATTTCGACAGCATCGTCGCGGTACGCACCAACGATGACCCCGTGCTCGTGGATTTGGTGGAGTTGGCCTACCTCGCCGAGGCGCGCGTCCACTACGAGCGCCAAGATTGGGTGGCTGCCATCGACACCTACCAGAACATACCGCGCACGAGTCGGCACTTCGACCAAGCGTTGTACGAGATCACCTGGACCCACATTCGGCAGGGCGAGCCAAAGCTCGCGCTGCGCAATCTGGAGATCCTGATCATTTCCAAGCCCGAGAGTGTGTTCATTCCAGACGCTCAGCGATTGATCGCAGATTTACTCAAAGATCTCGGAGAGTTCGAGAAGGCTCTCGACACCTACGAGACCATCCTCGAGGAGTTTGAGCCGGTGCTCATCGAGCTCGAGGCGATGGTTCGAGGTGAGGGTGATCGCTTGCGTTTCTTTCAGCAGCTCGTAGCCCAGGACGAGAGTGGCAACGCGCGCTATCTGCCCGCCTCTGCGACGCAATGGGTTCGCCCTGACGAGCACATGGGCAAGGCCTCGGAGATGGTGGGGTCGCTCGGCCAGAGCTTTGAGAACACCACTGAGAGCGAGGTCTTGATCGAGGAGATCGAGGCGGCGATCAGTGGTCCGAATCGTTATGAATTTTATGCAGATCTTCGTGGTGCTTGGGTGGCCGGTTTGGAGCTCGAAGCGAGTCTCTTGGCGGTGCATCGGGACATGAACGCGGTGTTGGTCGAGCAGCGCGGCAGCGTTTCCGCGACGGCAGAACGCGAGGAGGAGCAGCGGCAATTTGCTGCCCTGCCCAGCTCGCGCGAAGAGTTCCTGTTGCGGGAGAAGGTGATGGGCGATGCTCTGGAAGAGCGCAAGTTACGTTTGTTTCGCCTGAAGAACACGATTGGCGCGATGGAATCCAGAATCGATGCGATTCGTCGGTGGTATGTCGTGGAGGGAGAGCGCAGTGCAGCCCTGAGCGACGAGCTGCGCGTCGAGCTGGATGGGGAGCTGGCGCAGTTGGAGTCAGAGGTTGACGCGCTGCGAAAGGAATACAAGGGGGCGGAGCGTGAGCTGCGGGTCTTGAGCTCGGTTGGCAGTGATGGCTCCCTGGTTTCTGAGGAGAGTGAAATCCGAAAGCGCTATGAGCTCGCGCTGAAGCGAGAGAAGGAAGCGCTGCTGGCAAGTGCAGGGGATGGAGATGCCTCTCGGGTTTATGCGACCATCGACAAGCTCGACGGGGAGCTGGAATCTTACCGGGGTCAGGTGATCGCGTTGGTTGATCAGCGGGTGTCAGACGTTCGGCGCCGGCTCGACGCGGAGACGGCGTTGTTGGAGCAGAGCAAGGTTCGTTACGATCAGCTCCAGGGTGATGTCGAGTTGGTGGCTGGAGAGATCGCGTATCAGCATTGGCAGCGCGCGCAGACCTTGTTCACCGATTTGGTTTTGGGAGCAGAGATTGGGCTGGTGGATGTGTCGTGGTTACGCAAGGATCGCTTGAGCCGACGTATCGACGAGCTCATCGAGGAACGCGGGCACGAGCGTTCGATTCTCGAACAGGATTTTCGGCAGATTCGGGTCGAGCTCGGGGACGAGGGAGCGAGTCAGTGAAAGAGCCGAGGCGGTCGAGTGGAGAGTTTCTCGTGATGGTGCAATGGCGTGGGCTGTTGTTGCTGTCGCTTTGGGCGGCGGGCGTGTTGCTGCTCCATCCCGGGCTTGGCATGGCCCAAGAGGATGAGGCAGTGGACGAGGAGTCTTCCGAGGGGGGTTCCGCGGAGGATCCTGCACCAGATCCGGGTCCGGAGCCACGTGCGGGTATTCTCGATGCCGCCATTCCCCTGCCGGCGGGGGCGGATGAGGCGACGACTCAGGAGTACGAAGCGTATCGTCAAGCAGCCCAGCACTATGTTCGCTCGGTCAATGAGTACCGGGCAGATCTGCAGATTATCGTTGATCTGGAGTATCAGCGGAAGCTCTCTCAGATCGACCAGGTGTATTCTGGACAGATTGATTCCTTGCGGGATCAGGAGCGCAGCGCGCGACATGATGCCATCGCCCGACTCGAGACTTTTCGCCAGAAGCACTCTGACAACGACCGATACTTGCCGGGTGTCCTCTATCGGCTAGCAGTGCTCAGTTACGAGCAGGCGGACGACGAGTTCATGTCGGTGCCGCTGGACAAGCAGACCGCCGAGCACCCCGACTTCAGCGCATCGCTGTCGTATTCTGAGGAGCTCATTCATCGCTATCCCGACTTTCCTCAGCTCGATGGCGTGTACTACCTCTATGGCTTTTGCTTGCAGCAGATGGAGCGTCCAGACGAGGCGCGTGACGCATTCTTGGCGCTGATCGCTGGCTACCCTGACAGCCCGAAATTGGCCGAGGCCAATACGCGTGTAGGAGAGTACTACTTCTCCATGTCACAGGATGCGGTGCAGGGCATGGGGGGAGAGGTTCGTTGGGCAGAGGCCGGCAAGTACTACCAGGCGGCGGTGGATTTGGGTCCAAGCTACCAGATTTATGACCGCGCGCTCTACCGTTTGGCTTGGACCGACTACTACATCGAAAATTACGACGCGATGATTCACCGCTTCATGGAGCTCGTCGACTACGCCGATCGTGTGCCCCAGGGCAGTGTGCTGCGCCAGGAGGCCATCGAGTTCATGGCCGCGGTCCTGGCCGAAGAGGACTGGAATCTGCGGGACGACATCTCCCGCGATCCCGACTTTGGAATGGTCCGCTTCGACCGCTATCTCAACGAGGGTCGTCCGTTCGAGCTCGAGGTGTTGCGCAAATACGCAGAGACGTTGATGGAGCAGACACGTTTCGATTTTGCGGCCCAGGCGTATGCGGCGTTGCTCGAGCGCGATCCGTGCAATGCTGACAACCCGCAGATCCACCAGTCCTACATCGCGGCGCTCAACTTTTCTGGTGAAACCGACCAGGCCGTGGTGGTCCAGTCCCAGCTCGACAAGATCTACGGCAAGGGTTCGAGTTGGTATGGTTGTCAGGAGGAGGCAGGCAATCTGGAGGCGATCGCCTTTGCCGAGAATCTCTCTCGCAAGTCTTTGAAGTATTCGATCAATACCTATTGGACTCAGACCAACGAGATTGACGAGAGGATGATTCAGCTCGAGGATGCGCTGGCGAATGCCCGCAACCCCGCGGAGCGACAGCGTATCGAGGCGGAGCTGGTGGCGCAGCAGAACCTGCGCCGAGAGACCTATGCGTTGACCGCGCAGATCGCGAGTGACCTGCTCGAGCGCTATCCCAACGACGAGGAGGTCTATCTCTATCGTTACATCCTTGCGGAAAGCTACTATGGGTCTGAGCAGTACGAGCAGGCGGCGCTCAGCTTCGAGAAGGTACGCGACGTCGGAGACGGCCGATTTCGACGTGACACGGCGAACGGCGCGATCTTGGCGCGTACGGTGTTGCTCGAGCGCGCGGTGGAGGCCGGGACCGATCCTCTGGGTCTCGCGCCGAGCGCGCTCAAAGAGCGTTATCTCGCCGGTGCGGTGCCCGCCGATATGACCCCCACCTACATGCTACGCGAGCACGCTGCCGAGGGTTCTGAGGAGGCGCAGGCCGAGCTCGAGGCGAGGGCAGGGGCGCGCACACCGAAACGGGAGCTGCCGCCGGAGGTGACAACCTTGGTTGCGGCTCGAGATAAGTATCTGGAATACAACCTCGATGAGCTTCGCGGATCCAGTGAGGAGCCATATGCCGATGATTACCGATTCCTGAACGCCATGGTCTACTATCACTACGGTGACTATGAGCAGGCGCGTCCTCGGTTTGAGGAGATCCTGACACTGCACGCGGACTCTCCGTTTGCGATGTTGACGGCTGGCTTCTTGATTGCGACCTATGAGGAAGAGGGGAACCTCGATCGGGTCGCGGAAGTGAGTGATCGGCTACGCGAGATGAGCCTTGGCGAGGGCAAGCAGGCGGCCGAGCTCGACGCCAAGCTCAAGGGCATCAAGTACGGCGCGCTGTTCGAGAAGGCGAATAATCTCTACCAGGCTGAAGAATACGCAGCGGCGGCTGCCGAATATGAGAGAATCGCGAACGAGAACCCAGAATTCGAGAATATTCACCTGGCCTTGTACAATGCTGGCGTGGCATACGAGAAGATTCGTCGCTACGAATCCGCAATGCGCCTTTACCGCCGAGTGTATACTGAATACAACGAGACCGACGAAGCGGCCGATGCGCTCTATCGTGTGGGCTTGAATGGCGAGAAGTTTTTCGATTTCGATGTGGCGGTGGAGAGCTTCATTTTGCTGCATGACACAGATCGGGAGGCGTTCCGCAAGCATCCTGACCGGGTAGACGCGATGCGACGGGCTGCGATCATTTTGAAGTACCAGGCGGAGTATGCGCGGGCGGCCAAGCTCTTCGAGCGCTACCACGATGAGCATGGTTCGCAGAGTGACGCCCCTGCGATGTTGTACGATGCGGGGCTGATGTACGAGGAGCTGGGTAGCTACAACGAGATGGCACGGGTTTTCGACCGATTTCGGTCGAAGTACGGCAGTGATCCCGAGCAGCGTGTGTTGGTGCTGACGAGCTACAGCAAGCAGGCGGACTACTTCGTCGAGAAGAAGGACTACAAGCGTGCGGTGGGGTTCTACGACAAGGCGCTGTCACTGTACATGAGCAGCCCCAGTGTGGGCGGTCGTGAAGCGAACTATCTGGCGGCGAAGGCGCAGTTCATGTTGGGGGACATTGAGTTTCGCGACTGGGAGAAGCTGGGCTTGAGCGGCAACCTTACGACATTCAAAAAGAAGATGGCGGAGAAGCTGGCAGCATCCAAGCGTGTGGCGGCGAAGTTTTTGTTGACTCAGGAGTACAAGAACACCGAGTGGACCTTGGCCTCGAACTATCGTATCGGGACGATGATGCACGAGTACGCGCGGACCATGGAGGAGGCGGCCTGTCCGAGCGGACTGGATGAGGACGAGTGCGATGGTTTTCGAGAGCAGATGATTGAAGTTGGGCTCGACCTCAAGGCGCAGGCGCGTCAGTACTATGAGGCGGTCTTGGAGTTTGGGCGCCAGAACGGCGTTTCGAACCGTTGGACGAAGAGCTCACTCAACGCTCTCAATGATATCGCACCCAAGGAGTTCCCTGTCTTCGAGGGTGAGCGTAGCGGATACTCGACGAGTACGATGTCCCCGCGCAGCACGTTGTCTCCTTCCGACTTGGAGCGGGCAAAGGCCCCCAAAGATGTGCCTGCCGAAGTCGAGCCGGAAGCTGGGCCAGACGCTCTCGAGGAAGGCGAGGACGAGGATTTCGATGCGGAGGGCAAGTAGATGCAGGTCGAGCGCAGCGGATTCTTGCGAGTGCTGTTGGCCCTCTCGGTGCTGTTGGGTTGCTCCTGTTCCTCGACGCCGAAGACCGTGAAAAGCGATGAGCTCAAGCCGGTGAAGGAGAACAGCCAGGCGGCACCCGTCGAGGTCAAGGCTCCGGTGGAGATTGTGTACACGGCTCAAGCGACTCAGGAGAGCCGCGAAGCGATTGAGGCGGCTTTGGAGCAAGCCCGCGAGGGCCGAAACGATGAGGCGATTGCGGCGCTCGAGGCGGTCCTGGCTTCGGACAAGCAAGCCTTCTTGGCGGCTTTCAATCTTGGGGTCTTGCTCGATCAGTCGGGTCAGAGTCAACGTGCGCGGGCGATGTATGAGCGGTCGTTGGAGATTGAGCCAGAGTTTGGACCGGCGCTGGTGAATTTGGTGCGTCAGGAGCTGCGCGAGGGCAAATCGGCGTTGAGCACGGCCGAGCGCTACATTGCGCAGCGGCCGGAGAATTTGGAGTTGCAGTACGCGAAGGTGGAAGCGTTGATCGGGATGCGTGCGTACTCGGATGCAGTCAGTCTGTGCCAGACCTTGATGCGCCAGGACGAGGCGAACACGCGATTGCGTTACTACATGGCGCTCTCGCACTATCTTGCGGGTCGTGAGCGACTGGCTGAGTTCATTTTGGTGCAGACCTTGGAGATAAATCCGGACGACGCTGAAGCGCGCTATCTGTTGGGGCAGGTGTATCTGTCGTTGGAGCTTCGCCCCAAGGCGCGTGAGCAGGTGGGTTTGGCGGTGAGCTTGAAGCCTGACTATCCTGAGGCGCAGAACGCGATGGGTTTGTTTTACTTCGAGACGCGAGAGTTCGAGGAGGCAGAGGCGGCATTTCGTACGGCGCTGCGGTATGCGCCGAGCTTCAAGGAGGCGATGCTCAATCTTGGCAATACCTTGAAGGCACAGCTTCGTGGCGATGAGGCGGAGAAGGCGTACCTCGAGGCATTGAAGGCTGAAGAGGGCTGGGCGGATGCTCATTTCTCTTTGGGAATGTTGTACTTGGCCGATGTTATCCCGCTCTCCGGCATCAGCGGCATGCCTCGTCTCGAGAAAGCCAAGGCCGAGTTCGAGCTTGCGCGCGACACGCAGGATGAGGCCGAACGAGAAGAGGTGGCCGAGTTTCTGGCCAAGACCGAGAAAGCGATAGGCATCCTTCAGGCTGAGATAGAGCTGCAGCAGATGGAGCAGGGAGGCACTGATCCCTTTGCGGAGGAGGATCCTTTTGGTGACGCGTCGCCCGAAGCTGATGGCTTTGACGGTGATGGCTTCGAGGGTGATGGCTTCGAGGGTGATGGCTTTGAGGGTGATGGCGGTGGCTCAGATGGCGGTGGCTCAGATGGCACGACCCCAGAGCTGACGGATCCGTCTGACGACGATGGCTGGGAGTAAGCAGGCGCGTGGCCTGATTGTTTGGATGGGAATCGTAGCTGTGTTTTCCTGAGACGAGGAGCGATGAGGCATGCGAATCGGACGAGAGCTGCGTACTGGATTGATCTTGTCTCTATTCTTGTCGTGTTGGGGATCCGCGGCGATGGCGCAGGATTCGGGGCGCGAGGCGGTGGACATCTTTTTGGATGAAGAAAAGGTGGACGTGGAGGCGGACATCCCGAGCGTGGATTTGTTTCTGACGTTCCGCGGTCTGCACTACGAGAGTCTGGATGCGAAGAAGAGCTTTCTGCCAGAGTTGTATCGTAGTGTGGAGCAGGAACCCTTTTGAACGATCCGCGAGGGTGCTGAACATGCGCAGCGTCGGCAATCGAAAGTGAGCGAAGGGCACGCTTCCTCTCGACAATCCGAAGGATTTGCTGCTGTCGAGAGGTCGCTGGCCGAGAGCGAACGAATGCCTTGATAGAGGCGACAAGCTCTGGAAAAGGGGTTGGCGTGCGAGAGGAAGCGTGATATAGGAGGTTGCTCGGTTCGCAGCAGCTCTGCTGGGACATCGTCCGGGCGCGATCCGACAAGCGACGCACGAGAGCCATCTTTGGGCATACTGCTTTGGCATTTTGACCGCAGAAGGGAGGTCACGGACACATGGCGGGGATCAAAGAAGCATTTGTCGACGGCGGTATTTGGATGTATGCGATTTTGGCGATATCGATCCTGGCCTTCGGCGTCATGATCGAGCGCTTCGTGTTCATCTTCTTCCGCTACAACATCAACGCGCATGCGTTCATGGCGCAGATTCAGAAGCTGGTCATGGCGAACAACATCGATCGCGCGATCAAGCTTTGCAACGCGGCGCCAGCGGCGGCGTTGCCGCGGGTGATCAAGGCTGGCTTGACACGCGCGAACAAGGGCGAGCTCGAGATTCAGAATGCGATTGAAGAGGCGAGTCTGGAGGTGGTGCCTTTGATTACGAAGCGCACTGCGCTTTTGGCGTCTTTGGCGAACATTGCGACGTTGCTTGGTCTTCTGGGTACGATTATCGGTCTGATCGATGCGTTCTCGGCGTTGGAGACGGCAACCCCTGACAAGCGGCAGGAGATGCTCTCTCGCGGTATCGCGCTCGCGATGAATACGACGGCGTTCGGTCTGATTGTTGCGATTCCGTCGCTCTTCGTGCACATGTTGTTGTCGGCCACGACGAAGAAGATCCTGGATGACATCGATCAGTATTCAGTGAAGCTTGCGAACCTGCTGACGACCCGCGCGCGAAGCGGTGAGGGTGGCGGCAACTAAGACGCTGGATGGGACTGAGACTGAGCCTGCGTCGGCAGAGGAGGGCGGTCGATGGCGAAGGTGCGAGAGGCGACGATTATCGATTTGGATCTGGTCCCGGTCATGAACCTGGTCTTGATCATCATCCCCTTGCTGTTGTTGAGCACGGTCTTCATGCAGCTGTCGTTGATGGACGTGACGATGCCGCAGCGGCCGGTTGGCGGAGGGCCGGTGACGGACCCGCCGAAGCGCTTGCAGGTGATGCTGAGCAAGGAAGGGTTCTGGGTGATCACCAATGAGATGGCTGTGCCGACGGTGCCGGCGCATTCGGGCCGTTGTGGGCTGTCGATTTGCTTGAAGGCGCCCGATGAGACGAATGTGGTGCTCCGCTACGATTGGCTGGAGCTCTACAACCTGCTGATGGATCTGAAGGCGGGTGAGTTTCGGGAGCACACGAACATCGAGATCGCTGCGGAGTCGGACATACCGTTTGGCGTCGTCGTGAAAGCGATGGATGTGGCGCGCTTCCAGCTGGGGCCGGAGACGGAAGTCAAGGACATGGATAAGGGTGTGAAGATTGATGACGAGACCGTCTTCAACAACGCACGTCCTGTCCGGGCAGAGCAGACCATTGATGGACAGACCGGCATCGGAGAGTTGCCGTTGTTCCCGACGGTGGTCCTGGGCTTGCCGCAAACGAAGTAAGTGTCCTTCTATTGTGTCGCCGGAGCGGAATCATGTCGAACCAGCCAGTGCTCGACCGCGAAGAACAGGAACAACAGGCGATCCGTGAGCGGCTCAAGATGAAGCTGATGGAGATG
>JAVFAO010000243.1:0-10664 GCA_034002465.1 Myxococcota bacterium | reverse complement strand
CGCTTGGTCGTGTGGCGTGCTCATGGGCTTTGCCGCGACATGGGCGAAGGCGCACAGCGCAGGATTCCTTGGTTGCCGCCGCCCTAGAGGGCCTTCTATACTGTCGGCGGCGAAGTCTCGAGAGCCCTCCAGTGGGCCCGAGTGGCTTTGGGCCTGGCGCAACACCAGCAGGACTGTTCGAGCGGCGAAACGTGCTCGAAGGTCAACGCATCCGAGGCGAGGTAGGCGAGTGATTCGCCCGATTGTATTTGGGAAATTCGTTCTGCTCGAGCGAATCAGTGTGGGCGGAATGGCTGAGGTGTATCGAGCAAAGTTGCTCAATGCCCCTCACTTCAATCGCTTTCTTGCGATCAAGCGCATTCTCCCCAACCTCGCCGCCGATGATGAATTCATCAGGATGTTCATCGACGAGGCCAAGATCACCGTCGAGCTGAACCACCCCAACATCTGTCAGATTTACGAACTCGGTCGCCTCGAGGATTCCCATTACATTGTAATGGAATACATTCCTGGGCGTGATCTCTTGGCCATGCAGAACCGCTATCGGCGCCAAAAGAAGATCATGTCCGTGAGCCAGGCATGCTTCATCACTGCGCAGGTCGCGCAGGGCCTCGACTACGCACACCGCGCCGTCGACTCCCAAGGACGTCCCCTGCGTTTGATTCACCGAGACGTCAGCCCGCAGAATGCGCTCGTCTCCTACGAAGGCCTCATCAAGCTCATCGACTTCGGCGTCGCCAAGGCCGCGAGCAAGAACTCGCGAACTCAAGCCGGTGTTCTCAAAGGCAAATTTGGGTACATGAGCCCCGAGCAGGTCGACGGTGACGTGGTCGACCATCGCTCAGACATCTTCGCCCTCGGCACCGTATTCTGGGAGCTCCTCACAGGTCGGCGCCTGTTCCATGGTGAAAACGAGTTTGCCACCCTCGACATGGTGCGTGAATGCAACGTCGAGGCTCCATCCAAGCTCAACCGCTTGGTCCCCGCTCAAGTTGAGTCCATCGTCATGCAGGCGCTGCGACCCAACCCCGAAGAGCGCTACCAATGGGCTGGCGAGATGGTTCGGGAGTTGTGGGAATTCCTCAACTCCTGCAACCCCCCCTATACGCAGTGGCACCTTCAGAACTGGATGTGCACCAACTTCGCCGAAGACCTTGAAAAGGAATGGGAAAAGCTGCCCGTCTTTCAGGTCATCAACACCATCGAAGACGTCCGGGCCTACAACCAATCGCAGATCGACAAAGCGCAAGAGCAGATGCGCGCCCAGATGGCTGCCGCCAGAGAGCCGCTGCTCGACAACTTTGGCAACCCCATCCCTGAGCTCAACGACATCGAGGAGTCGCCCAGCACCCAGGTCTTCACCCCAGAATTCGACTTCAAATCCGTTGAGGCCGAGGGATTCGAGGCGGGTGACACCGGGGTGGATCGCCCCATCTCCACGGGTGCGCCCAAGCTCCCCCGCCCACCGTCCATGTCCTTCAAGCCCGCAGGCTTGGTCGACACCACCATGCCCACTGCGGTCCCCGACTTCGTCACCGCACCACCCAAGCCCGCAGCACCAGCGTCTGCGCCGCCAGCGTCTGCGCCGCCAGCACTCGCGCCGCCCGCGTTCGTGTCGCCAACGCCTGCGCCGCCCAGCCCTCCGGCGCCATCTTTGGCCCACACTGCTGGCCCCCCACCCCATTCACCCACGCCCGAGCAGAAGCAACACCACTCTGCCCCAACCGAAGCGGCCCCCAGACCGCCCGCTTCCATGCTCCCAAAACTCCCATCTGGCGATGGGGCTGGCGAAACACCCAAGCCCGAAAACCCCCTCTTCATGTCCATCTACCAGATGGATGCCTTCTCGCCGCCACCCAAGTCCAACACCTCCCGCAACGTCCTCATCGCCCTCATCGTCCTCGTTGCGCTCTCCAGCGCCAGCTTTGGACTCTACTGGTACCTCTCCACCAACGCGCCTGAGAGCGTCGCCCACCAGCCCAACCCACTTGCAAGCGCCAGTATCGTGGTCATCCCCGATAACCCGGAGCTCGTGGTCCAAATCCTCGATCACACGGAGAAACCCATCGCTCGCTTTGATGCCACGAGCCCGCGTGGCGAGAACGGCAAGCTCCAGGCCTCAGAGCTCGAACCAGGAAAATACTTCGTCGTCGTCGAACACCCCGATTTCGAGACTGAGAAGCGTGAGGTCAGCTTCGGTCAGGGAGCGAGCAACGTCCGCGTCGAGATGCGCACGCCCAAGATCAAGTACGCCAAGGTCATCGTGACACTGCCCGATGGCGACGCCGAACTCTCTGTCGACGGCGAAATCAAAGAGGGTGAGGGGACGCGCCGAGAGCTCATGCTTCCCGTCGACGTCGAGGCCGAAATCTACGTCCGCAAACCCGGCTATCGCTCCTTTGCGAGCAGCGTCACCCCCACCCTCGACAGCGAGGTCGAGCTCGAAGCAGAGCTCGAGAAGGGGATCGCCTCCGTCACCATCAAATCCTCCCCAAGCGCAGAGCTTTGGCGCATGGTCGAGGGCGAGTGGCAGCGCATCGGTATCACCCCGCAAACCATCGAGGGGATCGATGCCACCCAGCCCATGGACGTCGAGGTCCGAAAACCAGGATTCGAGACCTGGAGCAAGCAGATCACCTTCGAAGATCAGTTCGAACGAAGCTACCTCGCCACCCTCACCCCAAAGTGAGCCGCCAACGAGCGCGCCAGCTCGAAGAGCGGGCCTCCGCCAAATACGATGAGCGCATCGCTGGCACTGAGTTGAGAGGCCAAGAGGCGATGTAGCTCATCGAGCTGCGAGACCTCGCATAGGCTCAAACCTCGCTCTCGTAGCGCTGCCGCCAGCTCGCTGCCGCCAATGCCTGGAAGCGGTGGCTCCCCAGCACCGTCCATCGGCAGCAAATAGACAGCGTCCGCCAGCGATAGCGCTTCGATGTAGGCGCCCCAAAAATGGTGCAAGAGGCTGTAGCGATACGGGTGGAACACCGCATGAAGACGCCCAGCCTCAGGTAAATGCTGCCGAAGCTCTTGAAGATTGGCCGAAAAGCAGGTCGGGTGACTGCTGTAATCAGTGACGATCAGCGGTTCGCGGCGCAAGAGCTCGAATCGATCGCGAAGTCCTCGATGCTCGGCCAGGCCGGCCGCCACCGCCGCTGCTCCCACACCCAGCTCCATGGCCATTGCAGCGGCTGCCACCACGTTTCGCGCGTGCAGCTCACCCCAAAGCGGATGAGAGAAGGCCCCCACCCGCTCGCCTCCTCGGTGCAGAACAATCTCGGCCCCCTCCAGCTCACCGTGATAGTACGCGGCACGTTGTGTGGAGCAGCTCCGCCAGCTGCAGTGACCCCTCAAACGGCGTTCGAGCTCATCACTCTCCGGGCTGTAGCTGCCCAAGACGAAATGCCCCAGACCATCTTCGCGTCGCCGAGCTTCAAAGGCCAGCGCGAGCCCTTCGAAGGCCTCGATGATGGCATCTGCACAGGCGTAGGTCGACAGGTGGTCGACCTCGATGTTGGTCAGCAGGAGGTGGCGAGGACGATGGGCGAGATGTGTTCGGTCGGACTCATCGACCTCGGCCACGAAGAAGGCAGCATCTTCTTCGTAGTGTGCATCACCGAAGGCATCTCGACGCCGGGCACCCAAGACGAAGCTGACCCTATGACCGGCAGCCCGCAGCATGTCGATCAGCAAGCTCGCGCTGCTGCCCTTGCCGTGGGTACCGCAAACAGCGATGCCCCCAGGATGCGCATTGAGCCACTCAGCGAGCAATTCACCCCGCTTGAGCACCCGCGTACCGCTTCGCAGGGCCGCCTGCCACTCGACATTGTGAGCAGGAATGGCCGAGGAGATCACCACCGTATCGGCACCATCGATCTGCGAGGCATCATGTTCGTCGAAGACCCTAGCCCCTGCTGTTCGAAGCTCTTTCTTTTCCGCCGAGTTGCCGCAGTCCGAACCAGACACCTGTAGTCCACGCTGCAGCGCAAATCGCGCCAGGCTGCTCATTCCGGCCCCAGCGATACCGACGAAGTGCAAAGAGCTTGGGGAAACAGGCCAGTTGCCCAATCGACAAGAACTCGCGCTGCACATCTCGCTCTCCTGACTTCAAGAAGTTGAGGAAGCAGGCCAAGCGCCCAATCAACAAGAAGTTGGGGGAACAGGCCAAGCGCCCAATGGACAAGAAGTCGCTCGCTCTCCCGAGACCCTCGCAGCGCTGGCCGGGCGCACCGGATGCGCCCGCGACTGACGCTGACTCGCGCCTCGCTTCGCTCGCTTTCAACGGAAACGCTGCTCTTCCTCTTGCTTCAGCTCGGAATAGAGCCGCAAGTAGGAAGCGAAGCGCTGTTCGTGGATCAGTCCCTCGTTGACGGCGGCGTGCACCGCACAATCCGGCTCTTGAATGTGCATGCAAGGACGAAAGCGGCACGCCTCCGCGCGCGCTGCGAATTCTGGGAAATGGCACCAGAGCTCGCTCGATGGCACGCCTGTGACGCCAAACTCCCGCACGCCTGGTGTGTCGATGACGAAACCGCTGCTGCCGACTCGACACAGGCGCGCTTGCGATGTGGTGTGTGCGCCACGCCCATGGCTCAGCTCACCCACGGTGAGTCCTGCATCGGGGGCGATGCGGTTGAGCAGCGATGACTTGCCAACCCCCGAGTGCCCGACGAAGACGCTGCGACGATGGGCCAAGACCCGCATCAGATCCTCGATGCCAAAGCCATCCTGAGCGGAGGCGCAGAGCACGAGGTAGCCGAGTTGGTTGTAGAGGCTAGCGTGCTCGAGCTCGAACTCCGAGGCCAGGTCCCACTTGTTGAACAGCAGGATCGGGAAGAGACCTCTTTGGGAAGCGGCGAGCAGATAGCGATCGATGAGGCCAGGGCGCAGTGGCGGATTCGCGCAGCTGACCGTGATCACCACCGTATCGATGTTGGCGACGAGGGCTTGCGTGCGACGCTGACCAACGCTGAGCCTTTCGAAGCTCGACTGCCGAGGCAAGAGCTGGGTCAGCACTGGGCGCGGCTGAGCTCGGAGCAAACGCACCCGATCGCCGACGACCGGTGTGCCCCCTTTGAGTCGGCGACCGGCCAGCACACAGTTGAACACATCTTCGCTGCCGTCGATGGCGACGACGAACTCTGGTCCCTCGATGCGGATCAGCGTACCCAGCAGGGCTTCGTCGGAACAAGGCTGCGCTGCTGCTTGACGCGGCGCGAGGGTCTCCGAGGGGGCTCCCGATGACGATGCGTGCGGTGCAGCTTGAGCGCTAGTGCTCTCGGACAGTGGCCTTCGGCGCTTAGCCTTCGTCGGCATCGTCAGCTTTCTTGGCGCGGGGCTGTCCTGCAGCAGCCTTCTTGGCGGGGCGCGTCGGTGGGGGGGGAGCCTCTCGGTCTTCGAGGAACTCCGCCAGCGCGCGACCGCCGCGCATGCGCAAGAGATTCAACGCAGCCTGCTCAATCTGTCGGACTCGCTCTCGGCTGATACCGCCCATGATCGAGCCGATCTCCTCGAGCGTGCGAGGTCCTCGCTCTGCCAGGTCGAGCGCACAGGACATGTCCAGGTTGGTCACTTCGATATCAGGGAAATTGTAGCGCATTCTCCCTCGACGCGTGACGTCGAGATAGAGATGGTAGCGACAGGTCACGTACGGACAGGGCCGGTACGGAGGGCACTCGGAGCGCGTGCGCGGCCGATGTCCTTTGATCAAAAAACCCTCGACAGAGGGCCCGTCCTCGATGGGTTCCTCGTCAAGGGGACCCAGGTCATCGAAAAAAGCCAGCTCTTCCTCGTAGTCCTCGTCGTCTTCAAAATCATCGACGTCGTGCCGAGACCGCTTTCTTGATTTCTTGTCGCTTGGGCGCTCGGCCTGCTCCCCCAACTTCTTGTCGCTTGGGCGCTCGGCCTGCTCCCCCAAGTTCTTGGCTTTGACCTTCACTTCGTCGACTGTTGCGGCCTCGAGCTCTTCTTGCTCGCCTTCGTCATCGTTGACGGCTTCTTTGACCAAAGCCTCTTCGGACACTTCACGTACCTCTTGCTGCAACGTTTCGTCGAACTGTTTCAACTGCGAAGCCTTCTCCTCTATCGAGAGATCTGCCCACACTTTGATGGTCTCCTCGTCGAAGTAGCGGTCGAAACGTGTGCTGACCTCAGGGCGCCCCAAGGCGGGGCCGTATATGTCGATACTCCTCTGACGCATGGCGTCGAGCAGCTGGCGATCGCTTTCGGAGAGCAGCGCAAAGGCCCCCTCCAGCGGGTAAGACTTCTGTTCCTTGTACATCTTGTCAACTGTTAAGCGCATTGTGATTCACATTGTCAGCATCGCTTGGGACGCTGCCTCGATGGCATCCGTGCCCAGATGCCAATCCAGCCAGAGAACAAGCAAGGCCCCATCTTGATTCACGAGCGCTGCAAAAGAATCCCACCAAAGCTCGTCTGGGCCAGGTCTCTGGCACCTGGTAACCAGTGATAATCACATTCGCCAAAATTTTCCAGCCGCCACACGCGCGCGGATGTGCGCAGTGAGGATGCGCTCGAGGCTTGCAATCGAGCGCGTCCCGGAGATCCTAGCGTAAGGAGTAGGTCTCCTTCCTGCCTGTCGCGCGTCGTAGCGCTCAGATGCCTTCTCGAGTGGAGCGAACATGTCAGCAATGCCCAATCCTTCCGCACCGCACGGTGGCGAGCGGACGCTGCGCCCTGAACGCGTGTTTCTGCATCCGCTGTGGTTGCTTGCTTTGGTGCTGCTCGTTCTCAACGACCATTTTCTCAAGGGCAGCGGCTTACTGCCTGGGATGGTCACTGGAAAGCTCAGTGATTTTACGGGCTTGGTCGTTGCTCCTGCGCTGCTCGCGGCGTTGCTGCCCTGGCGTCGACGCGCGACTTGGGCCTTCGCGCACCTCGCGGTCGGGCTGGTGTTCACGCTGCTGCAGCTCTCGCCTGCGCTCGCGCAGCTCTGGACGGCGCTTCTCGGGATGCTCTCCATCCCCTCCCGTTTCGTCAGCGATCCCAGTGATTTGCTTGCCCTACCAATGCTCGCCGTTTCTCACCTGTTCTTCTACCCTTGGGCCAGCCGCTCCCTTCCCAAGCGCGCTCTGCAGCGCTGTCTCGAGGGCGTGGCGCTGAGCGTAGGGCTCGCGGCGAGCCTCGCCACTTCCCAGGAAACACAGGGGCCGCCCGTGGACCCCACCCCTGTCTGCGGTGATGGCTCGGTAGACCTCGACGCAGGCGAAGAATGCGATGATGGCAACTACAATCGAGGTGACGGGTGTTTCCAATGCAAGTGGGAGGCCTGCGGCGATGGCACCGTGATGCCGCGACTCGGGGAGAGCTGCGAAGACGGCAACTACGAGGCCAACGACGGCTGTAACGACTGCGCCGTGGAGCCTCCCTACTGTGACGGCGCCCAGATGAAGGCTTGGTTCTGTCCAGATGTCGTCGCAACCGCCGAAGACTGCATACAGCTCCAGTGCCCAGAAGACGAGACGGGTGCTTGTCCGCAAGCCCCTGCACAGGTGGAGATGAGGGTCTTTGACAACGGCCGCTTCGAGTCGAAGCAGCCACATCCACAACACGGCTTCACTCTCGGCGAGCCTGTCTGTCTCGAAGAGCTGAGCAGCTCACGCATGTGTACACTGAACCCCTACTGGTGCCAGTCTCTGGTTGCAAGTCCTGCAGAAGATTACACTTTCGTGGGTTGGCGCAGCAACTTCGGCATCCACCTCGAGCCCAGCCTCACGTTCGATGAACGCACGCCCATCCAAACACTGGCCGCCATCTTCGAAGCGCCCGAGGGGCAGCCACAGGAGCGGGTCTTGGCCAACGAGGAAGTGGAATGGCTGAGCCGAAACGTCAACGACGAGCTGCTCCTCGCACGCTCCTCCGTCGGCTCGGCAGCGGCCTGGGTCGCCCTCCTCGATGCCTCTGGGGCACAGCGCTATGCGCTCAACTTTGGGACAGAGCAAGGGGGCTTGCGGATTCTCGGGGTCATGCTCGACGAGCGAGGAGAAACCACGCTGGCGGCGGTGGTCGAGGGAGTGAGCGTCGAGCTTGGTGGACAGCTTTTCCCTGCTTCGGACGCCGTGCTGCTCTGGCTTCGCCTGGACAGCGCGGGCAATCTGAGCTGGGTCAAGGCTCAGCAGGCGGGTGCCAGTATTCTCAATGTTCGACTTTCTCTTGCAGGAGCAGAGACTGTCGCTGCGCTTCTGACTGTGCAGGGAGCTGAGAATGACGGAATCGGTCTGTGGATCGTGGAGCCTGATGGGAGTATTCGCTTGCATGCTGATCTCAGCGCGGCGCAGCACTCCTACCTGGGCCAAGAGCTGCGGCTCAACGCGCGCCTCGGCCTGATGGCCCTCTACGTGGATCGTGACACCCTCGAGGCGACGCAGCGCTTGATCTGCGCCACCATCGAGAGCGATGGCAGCCTCTCCCAATCCAAGCTGGTCGTTGAGCTCTCGGGGCAAGAGGAGCTCGACGAGAGCTTGCTGGAGGCGAGCTTCCTGGTTGATGACCTGGAGCAGCTCTACGTCGCCCTGCGTCAGGACGGGGCGCTCAGCCTCATCCATGTCGCTGCAGCAGAGCCGCAGAGCTGGCAAACACAGCTTCCAGAGAGCGCAGGCAAACCCATGCTGCTGCTACAGGCCGATGAGCTGGATGTCTTTGGAACACAGATGCGGGGGGATAGCAAGGCGTGGCACCGAGAACGCATGAACACGCAGGGCGAGCATCTGCTCAGCGAAGCGTGGGGCGCTCCGGGGAACAGTGACGCCCTGTTGGGGGCTTGGCGCGACGGTGAACGGCTCGTGCTCGTCGTGCAACGCAGTTCGGTGGAGGGCTTCGCTCTGATTGAGCAGACGCTGAGCCTCTGAGTGAGCGAATGAGCGCGAAAATGGGGAGAACAGGCCAAGTGCCCAATCGACAAGAAATCGACAGTCGTCTGCCTGCTTTTCATCGGCTCAGCGTGGCGCAGCGGCGTGAGCGCTTGCTCGAACGCTCGCGCTGTAGCCCTTCTCTTCTGGAGCCCCTCTTTGGCGCCTCGTCACTGGAGGTGGACACCGCAGAGCTGATGCTCGAGAACGTTCTTGGCGTCTACGGCTTGCCCTTGGGGGTGTGCACCAATCTTCGTGTCAACGGTCAAGATCGTCTGGTCGCCATGGTCAGTGAGGAACCCTCTGTGGTAGCTGCTGCAAGCCATGCCGCGAAGATGTTGAGGGATGGCGAGGGTATTCTTAGCCGTGGTGGACGATCGCTGATGCGGGGGCAGATCCAGATTCTCGAACTGCCCGCCGATGCTGAGCCCGAGAAGCGCTTGGCAGCACATCAAGCGCGCTTGTTGGCGCTTGCCAATGCGCAGGATCCAGCGCTTTGCCGTGCCGGAGGGGGGGCGCTGGCGCTCGAGCTTCGCCGTCTCGAGGTCGCGTACCATGAGGATGAGCTGGCGCTTTCCAGGCCGCGCTGGGAGCAGATGACGATCGTTGAGCTGCTCGTCGATGTGCTTGACGCCATGGGGGCCAATGCCATCAATACTATGGTTGAGGCTCTGGCCCCAGAGCTCGAGCGGCTGCTCGGTGGGCGCGCGCTGCTGCGGATCCTGTCCAATCGGGCCGAACAGCGTCTCGTGAAAGTCCACGGCGAGCTCTCGCTACAGCGCCTCGGCGAAGGGGTGCATTGCTCTGCCGCTGACTTGGCTGAGCGTATCGAGGCAGCCTCCCTGTTTGCGGAATGGGACGAGGCGCGCGCAGTCACCCACAACAAGGGAATCATGAACGGCATTGACGCCGTGTTGATGGCTACGGGTCAAGACTGGCGAGCGGTGGAGGCGGCTGCCCACGCCTGGGCGGCACGCTCGGGCGGTTATCGCGCGCTGAGCCGCTGGCGGGTACGCGGTGACAAGCTGATTGGGAGCATGGAGCTGCCGCTGGCGGTGGGCATCGTAGGGGGGGCCTTGCGCGTTCATCCAACGGCGCGTGCGGCGCTGCATCTGGCCGAGGTGCACAGCGCTCGGGAGTTGGCCGAGCTTGCCGCAGCCGTGGGCTTGGCGCAAAACCTTGCTGCCCTGCGGGCGCTCGCCGACGAGGGGATCCAGAGGGGGCACATGAAGCTGCATCGCCGCACGGGGCCTGAGAAAGTGAGCTGAAGCTGCGGGTTGCGTGCCTGGCAGCGTACGGGCCGGGCCGAGACGACCCTTGTCATCGAGCAGAAGGGCAGGGTATGCTGTACTTTGTTGCTTCTTGCGACGAACTGCCCAACGCTCAGGTCGCAGAGGCGAGACCGAGTCAAACGAGGCAAGATCATGGCAGAGTTCCTTACATTGGCAGGCTTGTTCACCTTCGCTGCAAGCCTTCTCGTCGCCGTCTATGGTGTCATTCGAGATCCAGGCTCGCGTCGATTGGCAAGCATTGCGCTGATACTCTGTGCGCTTGGAGTTGTCGCTCTCATCGCTGCGCCAAATTCGCCCAAGCCAGCAGAGAAGCCGCAAGTTGCGGCCAAGAAAGCGGAGCCCGTTGCGGAGCAGCCTTCGGAGCCCGTTGCGGAGCAGCCCTCGGAGCCCGTTGCGGAGCAGCCCTCGGAGCCCGTTGCGGAGCAGCCCTCGGAGCCCGTTGCGGAGCAGCCCTCGGAGCCCGTTGCGGAGCAGCCCTCGGAGCCCGTTGCGGAGCAGCCCTCGGAGC
>JAVFAO010000242.1:0-10670 GCA_034002465.1 Myxococcota bacterium | reverse complement strand
AAGGTGACCATCATCGACAACTGGGTCGCCCGTCTCGGGCCGCCGAGGCCGCTGCACTTCGGGCAGGCCGACGAGGCCCGCGACCTACCCGCGCATGTCCGCGCTGGGAGCGGACTCCGCCGCTGGGGCGAGCGCGTCGTCGTGGTGCAGGACGACGTGAACGCGTTGGCGTTGCTCGACGAGCGGGCCGGCACCGTGGCGCCGCTCGTGCTGCCCGCGGGTGTAGGCGGACGGCGCCAGTTCAGCGAGCACAGCGGCAACAAGGCCACCAAGATGGATCTCGAGGCGTGCGTCGTCCTCCCCGACGGGCGCCTCCTCGCCATCGGCTCCGGCTCGACCCCCGCGCGCGAGCATGTGGTGGTCGTCGCCGCAGACCACGATGTGCGCGTCGTCGATGCGGCGCCGATCTTCGAGCACCTGAGGTCGCGACGCGACTTCGCCGGCTCGGAGCTCAACCTCGAAGGCGCCGTGGTGGTCGGCGGCCTGCTCCGCCTGTTCCAGCGGGGCAACGGCGCTGTCGTCGACGGGCGAGCGCCGAGCAACGCGGTCGGCGACCTCGAGCTCGACGCCTTCCTCGCGTGGCTCGACCACGGCGCCGCGCCGCCGCAGCTCGCCTCGGTCACGCGCGTGGATCTTGGCCACGTACGTAGCGTGCCGTTCGGCTTCACCGACGCGAGCGCGCTCCCCGACGATCGCGTCGTGTTCCTCGCCGGTGCCGAGGACTCCCGCGACACCTACCGCGACGGGGACGTGCTCGGCGCGCGGGTCGGGCTCCTCGATGGCGACCGCGTCACGGTCTGCGAGATCCTCGACGAGGCGGGTCGGCCGACCTCGCTCAAGCTCGAGGGCGTGGACTTCGTCGGGTTCTCCGCGTCGGGCGGGATCGAGCTCGTGGTCGTCGCGGACATGGACGATCCCGACGTGCCCGCGGTGATTACCTCGCTGCATTGGGGACCACCATGACCTCCAACGACTGGTGCCAGACCCTCGGCATCTCGCCGCCGAAGCTCGAGGCGGTCGCAGCCCACCGCGAGGCGAACACGTTCGCGCTCCTGCTCGTGGCGTTGCTGGAGCGCGGCGAGCCGATGACGCTGGCCGACGTGGCCGCCCGCTTCGAGGAGGCCGGCATCGCGGAGCGCTCGCGCGCGCTGCTCTCGCTGCAGCGCTGCAAGCCGGGCCGTCCGCCGGTCTACCGCGAGGGCGACCTCTACCACCTCGACCCGCACGACGACGAGCTCGACCTCTGGGTGTTCCGGCTCGGGCTGCGCCCACCGAAGGTCGCTCGGACTCCGCCGAAGGCGGTCGAGGCCGCGCCGCTCCCCGGGCCCGACACCGCGCTCACCATCAGCGAGCTGGACGAAGCGTGGAACGACGCGAGCCTCTTCAGCTGGTCGGCCCAGCGTCTGGCGGTCGCGGTGCTCGACGCCCATGGCGGGCCGCTCACGCCCGCCGAGGTCGTGGCGGCCGTCGCCGCGCGCACGAAGTGGCATGGGCTCAAGGAGGACGCCGCCAAGTTCAAGCGGCGCGGCAGCGCTGTCGACGTGCTCGCGGACGGACGCTGGGCGATCGCAGCGGATGCAGCCCCCACCGTGAAGCAAGCGCGGACCGCCGTTCGCGACCGCGTCGCCCTCGCACGCCGGTACGCGACGGTGCGCACCGAGCCGGCGGTCGTCGAGCAACGGCGCGCGGAGTGGGAGAAGAAGCGCGCGGCACACGGGGCAGAGCTCGCGAGCCTCTCGCGAGCGCTGCTGGTCGCGTTCCCTGCGGTTCGGCCCGAGGCCGTGGCGCTTCTCGACGTCGGCGAGCACGAGATCACCACGTTCCTCGGCGACGAGCTCTCGTCGCTGCCGTCGCGGCTCGCCGCGTACGACATCCTCGGGGCAGTCGACGTGCGCGGGCTCTTGCGCGCGCTCGGCTTCGAGCCTGGTGAGCGCCGGCTCGCCGAGCTCGGGCCGCCGCAGAAGACTAAGAAGCTCAACCAGCGCGGGCGCACGCTGAAGATCACCACCGCGCTGCTCGTGCAGGGCTCGTGCGGCATTGGCAAGCCGTTCGGCGACGAGAAGAAGCTCGCCGAGTACCTGGCCAAGGGCGACGAGACCAAGCTGCGCCGCCGGCTCGAAGCCGACGTGAAGTCGCTCTACGCCCTGTACGAGTACGGCCGCCTCCACGGTGCAGTACTGTTGCGCTGGGGCTTCCTCGACGAGCGCATCCCGGCGCCGTGGGTCCACCGCGACGAGCCGATGCTCTACGACCTCAAGCGGTCCGCGCTCGCGATGAACGTGCCGCTCGAGGTCGTGGTCGGCAGCGCGCCGGGGTGGGGCGAGCCGTGGTCGCGCGTCCGCCTCGCGCACGTCGAGCAGGACGCGAATGGCTGGCGCACGTGGCTCGTGGGCGAGGACGGCTTCCCGATCGACGAGGACGAGGTGCAGCGCGCGCGACTTCCGGTAGCGCTCCACTGACGCGCGGCGTCGGATTTCCGCCCGCCGCGTGTCCCACTCGCCAGAGTCAACCAGGTGCTCTTTGGTGTTAAGCGCCGCGGAGGCGTCTCCGGGCGTCTCTCGACCCGCGAGAGCCCAGATCGATCCCGAGAGCGCCTCGCCGAGGGTCTCACACGAGACGCGCGCGCTCTCGACGAGAGCACTGCGGCCGCTCGTCGCCGACGCCGCATCGGGCGAAAGCCCCGGAAAAACAGGGCCAAAACCGGCGAAAGCCCCGACGGCATGACCGTCGAGGCTCTCTGTAAACCGCCCACCGTCGATGACTCGCGGTGGGGTAAAATGGCTCCGGAGGAGGGACTTGAACCCCCGACCTAGTGGTTAACAGCCACCCGCTCTGACCGACTGAGCTACTCCGGACCACGTCCGTCGCTTCAAGCGACGAACGGACGGCTTTCTAACCCGTGTTGCCGACACTGTCAACAACAATCCGCAAAGCCACGACTCAGAATTCCAAACGTCACACCGTGCTGCCACCTTTCAGAATTCGCTCGCTCTCGCGAGACCCTCGCAGCGCTGCTCGTGCGCATCGGATGCGCCCGCGACAGACGCTGACTCCTGCCTCGCTTCGCTCGCTTTCAAAGAGAGACCCAAGCCCCACGCCGTCGATTCGGTGCCCTGGAATCGAGCGCAAGGCTGCACACAAGGTGAACCAAGCCGTGCGCCTATCCAAACGCAAATAAAAGGGATTCCAAAGGGCGAGCCTTTGGCGGGGTGTGGGGCAGCGCCCCACGAAGATGGAAACCACAACCCAAGCGTCCGTCCCTCTCACTCCGGATAGCGCCTCCGCATCTCATCCCAAGCTCGCCGGGCGAGCTCGGTCAGCACGCTCAGGTCCACCTCGGACAGACGCTTCACAGAAAGACAAGACTTCCCGAGCTTGTACTTGCCGAGCTGCTCGAGAAGCTCGGCATGGTCCTCGAAACCGGACATCAGATACACGCTCATGCTCTGCTTGCGCGGCGAGAAGCCAAGGCGAAAGGAGTCCCCCTCACGACCGCTCGCGTAGCGATAGTGATAGACACCATAACCAACGATGCTTTCGCCCCACATCTTGGGCTCATGCCCGCTGATCGCCCGAAAGAGCGCGTCCAGAGCCTTCGCGTCGCGTTGTTCTTGTCCATTGGGCGCTTGGCCTGTTCCCCACAACTTATTGGGCATCGCTGAGGGCGTCGAGGAAGGCCTCGACGCTGGCATCGCTGGCTTTGGTCTTGTTTGGTGTCAACTTCCGGCTGCTCCTGCTGTCCAGGCGCGCGGCGAGCCGCGCCTGGACCTTGGCCGAGCTGAGCTCACGGATGGCGTCACTGGCAATCCAGAGGGCGCTACGCGCCCCACTGTCTGCGCGGCCCTGCACCAGTGGGCGATTCTTCGCGCTCTGCCGGAGCCGGAAGGCGCAGGCGAGGGCTGCGGCGTTGAGCGCTAGGTTTCGCTTCCCGATGTTGCGCAGCGCCCAGTTCACCGCCTTCTTGACGAAGTGACGCTCGTCGAAGGCAGCCTGCTCGAGCAAAGGCAGAAGCTCCAGAAAGCGCTCATCCTCGGCAGAGCGGTCATGCACGGCCAAGCCCGCCATCAGCGCGAAGCCGCCACGCTTGACCCACTCCTCGTCGCGCGTGGCCCAGGCTCGGGCCTTGGACCAGCCGTGCTCGCTCAGGTCGAAGAGGCTGGTGGTTGCCTGATCGCAGATATCCCAAGAGTCGAAGTCGCGCGCCCAGGCCTCGGTCTGCTCCTCGGTGACGGCCTCAGGGTCGTCGACGAAACACGCCAACAATCGGGCCTCGTGATTGCCCGTGGCCCACAGAGACAGCGCCAACGCATGATCGCGCCCCAGGCGTTTGGCCACCTTACGAAGCGCATAGACCGAGACCCCAAAGGCATTCTCAACCTTGATAGCAAAGCGCAGCATGGCAGCGCGATGCGCTTCGCTGCCCAAGGCCCGAAGCTCGTCGAGGAGCGCCGTCACACGCTCGTCTTGCACCCGCACCGTGTCCTCCATCCTTTCTCCTTCTCGAGCGCAGCAGCTCCGCTCACCTATCTATCCAAAGATCAAAGGGATTCCAAAGGGCCAAGGCCCTTTGGCGGGGTGTGGGGCAGCGCCCCACACAAAGTGCGTATCTCACTCCAACTTCAGCTCGACGCCAAAATGCGCTTGCATCAGCGCCACCGCCTTGCGGTTCTTCTCCGAGGACCAGTCTTCGTCGGGATCATAGCCCGTCGGAGAGCCCATCATCGCGTCGAGCTTCGCGATCACGTCGGCACAGAAGAACGCTGGCGGCTCCGTCTGCAGATAGCGCAGGGCCAGCGTAGCGCCGCGCTTGGCGTCCAGGTCTAAGGCCCGCACCACCAGCGGTGCCAGGCAATCCGGATCCTCGACCCGCTCATACAGCGCCTCCAACTCCTCAATGCTCTCGCTCGCCGTGAGCTGCTCTTCGAAAGAGGCCGTGTCGAGGTTCTTCAGCGCGTCCTCACGCTCGCCGGGCAGTCGCGCCGCCTCCCGATGCACCACCGCCTCGTGCTGCACTGCCGGCTTGAGCCACTTCCCCGTCTGCACCAAGACCGCAAAGCCTGCCCCAAAGGCCAACAACACCAGTAAGATGTTGCGAAGCGCCAGCACCGCGCTGTTGTGCGCCAGAACGTAGCGCACCGCCGCCACCGTCAACAAGACAGCCCCGTAGGTCCCAATCACCGCCGGACCCGTCGGCAGGTCCGCCACATACGACATCGTCAAGCCCACCACCGACACCAGGACGCCAACCACCCAGCCAATCAAGAGCTGGCGACGCCAGCTCGTGGTCAACATCTCCGTCAAGATTGCCGGTGCCACCAAGAACACGAAGACAATCAAGACACCCGCCGAAGACACCGACAGCGTGATCACCGCGCCAAAGCTCAGATAAAACAAAAACTCCCAGAGCCGTACATTGACGCCAGCTTCCCAGGCAGCCTCGGGATCCTCGGAGATCTGAATGAAGCGATGCCGAAAGATGAAGTGAAACACACCAACGATCGAATACACCACGGCGGCCGTGCCCACCGCCTTCCAACCGATCAGCAAGATGTGACCGGTCATGATGTCCTTCAGATGCTCAGCGCCATGAGGCGCCTTGTCGATGAGCAAGATCGCCATGGCTGCGGCGATGGCGTAGACAAGGCCAATGATGGCCTCCTGTGGTATACGACTGCGCTGCAGCCTCGTCATCGCGAAGATGCCCGCCGCCATCGCCGTCAAGCCCAGCGAAAACCAATACGCCGCCAGCGTGTGCGGCATGATCCCAAACAAATACGCCACCAGCGTCCCCAGCGCCGCGATCTGCGCCAAGGCCAGGTCGATGAAGATCACCTTGCGCTTGATCACGTGTAATCCCAAGTACGAGTGGATCCCCACCAGCACCAAACACATCGCCAACGCTGGCGCCATCATCATCAAAATGTCGGAGAACGACATTCCACGACTCCGTCAACTCGCGCGCGGCCAGAGCCACACGGCGATTGAAGATTGGAGAGAAGAGGGTAGGGTGCCCCACACCCCCAACGAGTGCGCGCTGAGCAATCCCAGAGCGCTCGCTGCCAACGTGCAGGTCACTGAATCAGCCCTTGCTTCTTGGCCGCAGCCAGCAACTCCGAGGTCCACCAATCGACGAGCGCAAAATAGTCCGGGACGTCGTCGTAGCTGCCCACATAATAGGGCGCAATGATCGCCTCGGCCCCCGTCTTCGACGCCACGTCCTTGACCTGCTCCTGGTCGAAGTAGCTCGCCGCCAGGATCACCTTCACACCCTCGGCCTTCATCAGCTCAATCACCTCGGCCACATGCTTCGCCGACGGCGGAATGCCTGGCTTGGGCTCGATGTACTCCGCCTCGACCAGACCAAAGAGCTGCGAGAAGTAAACCCAGTTCTTGTGGTAACAGACGATCTTCTTGCCTCGCAGCGGCATCATCGCACCCATCCAGCCACCAAGGCTGCCGATGAGCATCGCGCCCTTGTATTCCTTCTTCTCGAGGAACTCGATGAGCGTCCCCTTCAACGCCAGCTTCGTCAGCGTCTTCCCACCAAGAATGCGCACCAAGTCCTTGCCGAAGAGTCGCTCGTCGACCTCGTCCTCGAAGGCTTCGAGCCGCTTCATGTATTCGTCCTCACCGTCGGGATCGTTCTTGATCAAACCCGCGGTGATGTTGCGCGCCGCCACCTTCATGTTCAGCGGGTTGGTGGTCACATGCGGGTTGCCGTAGAGGTGAACACCACCCTCGGAGCGGCTCACGCTCTCGGGTACCTCGAGCAGGCTCATCCCGTCGGAAGCCGAGACATAACCCACCTGCTCGCTGCGAATCTTCTCGTTGCCAGACTTGTCCACGATGGTCGGCAGCCAGAGCTCGAGATCCATGCCCGTCGAAATCAGCACGTCTGCCTCCGACAGGGTCACGATGAATGACGGCTTGGGGCGGATGAAGTGCGCATCCTGATCGCCCAAGACCAGGCTCTGAACCGTCACCCGGTCTCCACCTATGCGCTCCGCCAAGTCCTTGTAGTCCGGCAGCGTCGCCACCACCTTGAGCTGCGCCCACGCCGTCGACGCGCTCAGGACCAGGCCCAACGCCAATACTACCGAAATCACTCGATATTTCATTGTAACTCTCCTCGCGCGCTGCGCGCGCTCAATAGCGTTCATGAAGGTGGGGGCCGCCAGCAACGATGAGCTGCAAGCTGACCGCGTATTCAGGATCGCGAAGCTCCAGACTGCCGATGGCGTCGAACTGCAGCCGCGCCCGCACAAAGGGACTCTGGTACCAGGTAAGGTAGGGCGAGAGCTGCCATTCGAACTCGGCGTCGAAGTCGCCACCTACGGCGTGGCCGCCAAAGCCCGACACGTCATAGTCCTTCACCGCAGCTTGATAGCCGTCGAAGCGCAGGCCAAGGTCCAGGGTGCGCACTAGCTTGCCTTGCACACTCGAGAAGAACCCCCATGCATAGAGGTGGTCCGTTTCTTGGGTGTCTGGTCGCAGGACACTGCGGTCTAGCAAGTACGCCTCGTTTCGCCACTCGAAGTTGTGGTGGCGCATCTCGTCCGTCGGCTCCCAGAGCAGGTGCAGCTCCGCCGCATAGACCGCGACAGGCAGGGCCTCAAAGGTGAAGCAAGCGCTCTCTGTGCTGCCCTCGGCACAAGCCACCTTCCACTTGTCCGAGAAGCCCACGAGCCCGCTCAAGCCGAGCTCCAAATAGGTGCTGTCGGACAGATCCGTATACAGGAGATAACGTCCCAGCAGGGAAGGGTAGCCGCGGGTGTTGCCCTCGAAGAGCGCGCCGTTGCTGCCCTCGGTCAACTGCACGAAGAAAGCATGTGATGCCGCCGCCGAGCCCGTGTGGTACTCCATCGAGACCCCAGTCTGGGCCAGCCCACCGCCACCGAAGATGCGCCTCAGCGCGAGCGGGAAGTCGGTCTGGTCCAGGGCAGGGCGGTGCCAGCGATTGAGCTCGCCAAACCACTGCCGAAAATGCCCCACCATGAACGAGAGCCCATCCGCCACGCCAAAGCGGGTGATGTAGGCCTCCCCAAGCACCGCCTTCAGCGGCATCACCGGGAAAGCGGCAAAGAGCTTGGTGTACGGGTCGAGATAGGTCTGAAAGTGAACGTTCAGCCCTCGCAGATTGGCGTCGAAATGGTCCCGCGCCGTTGGCCCCAGAGGGTCCTCGTCACTGTCGATCCAGCGCCCGGTGAAGAGAGTATCCACCACGACGCTGATTTCGGGGTTCAGCTTCTGCAGCCCCAACCCTTTGAAAATGAAACTCTTGTCCTTCAGCTCCTGAGACGGCTCCTGCTCGGCGGTCTGCTCCGCCTCCTGTCGCAACGCCTCCAGCTCTTGCTCCAGCGCCTTCTCTTCCTGCGCCGATTTGTAGGCTTCGAACTCGCTACGCAGGCGAGCGAGCTCCTCTCGCAGCAATCGCAGCTCCTCACCCTCTGCGCCCTCGACGCTCACAGCTGGGAGCGCCTCGCTCAGCTCTTGCGCAGACGAGTTGCTCCACACGAGCAGGCTGAAGCACGAGCACATCAACCCGAGCAGCAGCGGTAGCTGTCGTCTGAATCCAGCAGTCTTCATGTACGAAACTCCATTGGGCCTTTCGCCCGCTCCTGACCAAACCGTAGGTGCTAGCCGAGAGCGAAGCACCATCCCTCGGCTTGACATCACGCGAATACAGGGCGACGACGAACGTAGACAACGCCTGACCGCCAGAGAAGGTCAATCCCTCCGCGTGTGGGCCTGCGAATGGCTGTAGTCCCCCAGGAAAGTCGAGGAAGAGCACTGCCAAGACGCAAACCCACCCCTCGCCGAGGAGGCTCGTCTGTCATCGTCTCGCTTGGGTACCTAGGCGCTCAGCAGGGGAGGGGAGCGCTTGGGTGCGAAGTCGACACAGGCCTCGAGACTGGGCGTTTGCTGCGCGCGCAACGCGCTCTGCTCGAGACTGCAGGGCTCGAGCCATACGGGGCACCCCGCATCGACGAGGCAGTGCAGCTGCGCCTCTGAGAGCACAGTGACGGTGCAGCTGTCGGCGGCATGTGACCCGCGCTGCCCCTCCTCGGTGCTCAGCGCATCGCGCTCAGGAAGCTCGCCGTGGTCCTCACCGTGCGCGTGCAAACACTCGGCACCATGGCCGGTGAGCATATGGGGGATGAGCGCAAAGTGGGCGTCGACGGCCAGCATCGACACCATCTGCAAGCAGACCGTGAAGACGACCAGTCGTTTGAACGTTACGCCGCGCATCATCAACCTCAGCCCCGCCAGCCCAACGCTGTTGCGTCGTGTAGCTGCAGGCAGAGACTCATCTTACTCCCTTTTGATTCGAAGTGATATCAAATCGTCGCGTTCAGTTCTCACCACACGAAGCGCTGAGTATAGCCGCGCACGCCATGGGCGTCGCGGTGCTCGAGGCGCAGCGTCTGCAGACGGCCCTGAGTATCGTAGTCGAGCTTGGTGATGCGTGAGCCCGCCTGATTCGTCCACTTCTGCTCGGCGTAGGTCAATAATCCTCGCGCGTCATAGCGCCACAACTGAACCCAGCTTGGCTCTGTTGGGAGCTGGTAGCTTCCATCCTCGTAGTCGAAGCGCTCGAGTCGAACGAGCCGTCCCTCGGCGTCGTATTCAGGATACTCCTCGAAATAGCACCAGCGTTTCTTCTGACCGTTGCACTTGCGGTGCAGCTTCACGCGCCCGTCTTCATCGTATTCGTATTGGTGAACAAACGACCAGAAGCCGGACCCATCGGGCGGCGCCCAGGCTCGCAGCTCATCGATGCTCGAGGTCTTCTTCTCTGCATCGTAGAAGGTGGCGAGTCGCCCAGCATCGTTGTATTCGTAGTGGGCCCCCCGGTCGCTGTCATCGCAGGCCCGCCAGCTCACCCGCTCGCTCTCTCCTTCGTACTGGAAGGTACAACGAACATCGAGCCCCCCAGCCATCAACGAGTTCTTGATGCTACGCTCCACCACGCGCCCCTGCGCATCGAGCACCTGACTGTATTCCTCGGCCTCCGGACCCTCAGCAATGGGCTCCATTCCAGGGCTCGCCCCTTCGCGGTAGTCGTGGATGCGTCTGATGAGCTGTCCGTCACGTTGTTCGCACTGGTAGTTCATCACCGTCCCATCATCGCTCTCGTAGCGATAGCGCAGAGGACGTGGGAAGTCCTGAATCCACGGTGTGCAGCCCGCGACGAGCTCGTCCATCGACACCATCAACGCGAAGGCCTCGTGCTCTGGAAACGACCAGCTCTTCTTCACCTTGGAGGCTTCGAGCGGGGCACTTTCGACACCAGCCGCCTCCTCAGTCCCAGCAGGTGGTGCGCTCGGGTGCTCCACTGGCGGAGGCGCTGCGCAGGCGACGACGAGAAGGCAGAAAAGGGCCGCAGGGGAGTGTTGCATCGAGAGCTCTTGGATAGGCTGGGGTGATGCCTTGTTGGCGAAATGGGCGGTTGGGACTTCTTGTTGATTGGGGGCTTGGCCAGTTCCGTGAAATGTCTTGTGGATTGGGCGCTTGGCCTGTTTCCACAACGCCTTGCATGTATCCAAGAAGGGCGGACACGCAGGTCCGCCCCTACTTGTGGATTGGGGGCTTGGCCAGTTCCGTGAAATGTCTTGTGGATTGGGCGCTTGGCCTGTTTCCACAACGCCTTGCATGTATCCAAGAAGGGC
>JAVFAO010000241.1:0-10720 GCA_034002465.1 Myxococcota bacterium | reverse complement strand
TTCTCGGGTGCGTCGTTTTCGCGGTTCATGGTGTCGACGTGCAGCCGAACCTCAGAGATTATGATTAAAAAGTCTCGCTGCGCTGCGAGCTGACGGCGGAAAGGTTGATGGCTCTGTGTTGGATTCATTGAAATTTGCGCTGAATCTAACGAAAACGACTCGAGAACACCGAAGAAACAGCAAGTTCACCCAAAAAGCAGTGTGCACAGGCGAATCCAAGCCGAGCAGCTCGAGACTCGAAAGAGGACGGTACGCCCTCAATGCCGAGTTTTCTCGAGTTCGAGCCCTACTTTGCCTGCAAAGCAAGCTCGATCCGCCAGTATGACACCGCCGGGTTCGAGCGACAAGCAAGCCCCTTCTTCGAGCGCTGCGCCCTCATCCAGCGCTTGCAGAATGCTCCTGCGGGCCTTAGACAAAGCCCGGGTTGACGAGAACGGTGGACTCTCGTACTTTTGGTCGACAGGACGGCCTCTTCCACCGTCATCCCGAGCACTTCGAAACGGCTTCGCTACGGGCAGCCTTCGCTCCGGATGCGACGCCACTTGGAGCTCGACCAGGTCGCTCGATGGCCTTCGGTGCTTTCTGGAGAACAGCATGAAAATACACGAGTACCAAGCCAAGGCACTGTTTCGCAGCTACGGGATCAAGGTCCCCCCAGGATTCCCTGCCTTCACTGTCGATGAGGCGGTGCAGCGCGGTCAGGAGCTGGGTGGCTCGATTTGGGCCGTCAAGGCCCAGATCCACGCTGGAGGACGCGGCAAAGGCGGCGGCGTCAAGCTCGCCCGCTCCCTCGACGAGTTGCGAGCCCATGCGCAGAGCATCCTTGGCATGACCCTCGTCACCCACCAGACAGGCCCACAAGGTCAGACCGTTCGCCGACTCCTCATCGAAGGCGGCGTCGCCATCGCTCGCGAGCTCTACCTCGGTATGCTCGTCGACAGAGACAGTGGACGCATCGCCGTCATCGCCTCCGCAGAGGGAGGCATGGACATCGAGGAGGTCGCTCGCACACGACCAGACGCCATCCTCAAGGAGCTTGTCGACCCCAAGCTCGGGCTCGCCGATTTCCAAGCACGAAAACTCGCCTTTGCGCTCGGACTCACAGGCAAGAGCGTGCGCGAAGCCGTCGCCTTCGCCATGCGTCTGTACCGACTCTTCACCGAAAAAGACGCCTCCCTTGCGGAGATCAACCCCCTCGTCGTCACACAAAGCGGTGAGGTCATGGCCCTCGACGCCAAGATTTCCTTCGACGCGAATGCCCTCTTCCGACACCCCGAGCTGCTCGAGTTGCGAGACCTCGACGAAGAGCATCCTGCCGAAATCGAAGCCGGAAAATGGGAACTCTCCTACATCGCCCTCGATGGACAGATCGGCTGCATGGTCAACGGCGCCGGCCTCGCCATGGCCACCATGGACATCATCAAGCAGTTCGGCGGCGAGCCGGCCAACTTCCTAGACGTTGGCGGCGGCGCCACCCAAGAACGGGTCAGCGCAGCCTTCAAGATCATCTCGGCGGATCCCCGGGTGAAGGCTATCTTCGTCAATATTTTCGGGGGCATCGTCAAGTGCGACATGCTGGCTGAAGGCGTCGTCGCCGCCGCCCGTGAGGTCGGCCTCACGCTGCCCCTCGTGGTCCGACTCGAAGGCACAAACGTCGAACAGGGGCGACAGCTCCTCGTCGACAGCGGCCTCGCCATCATCCCCGCCGACACCATGGCCGATGGCGCGATCAAGACCATTCAAGCCATTACCGTCGGAGTGAGCCCATGAGCATCTGGGTCGGACAACACAGCAGCGCCATCATACAAGGCATCACCGGCTCTGCCGGCAGCTTCCATACCCAACAGATGCTCGCCTACGGCACCCACATCGTCGGCGGCGTCACGCCGGGACGCGGCGGACAAAGCATCCACGAGGTCCCCATCTTCGACACCGTGCAGGGCGCCGTACAGGCCACCTCCGCGCAGGTCAGCGTGATCTACGTACCGCCACCCTTCGCCGCCGATGCCATCCTCGAGGCCGTGGATGCGGGCATCCGCCTCATCATCGCCATCACCGAAGGCATCCCCGTGTTGGACATGATCAAGGTCAAGGCCGTGCTCGATGACCACCCAGAGGTTCGCCTCATCGGCCCCAACTGCCCAGGGATCATCAGTCCGGGACAGTGCAAGCTGGGCATCATGCCTGCCCACATCCATCAACCCGGCCACATCGGGGTCGTGAGCCGCTCGGGAACCCTGACCTATGAAGCCGTAGACCAGCTCACGCGCCTCGGTATGGGCCAGTCTACCTGCGTTGGCCTCGGCGGCGACCCCATCAACGGCACCAACTTCATCGACTGCCTCGCCGCTTTCGAAGAAGACCCCGACACCCACGGCGTCGTCATGATTGGCGAAATCGGCGGCCAAGCCGAAGAGCTCGCCGCTGAGTTCATCTCCTCCAGAATGAGCAAACCGGTGGTCGCCTTCATCGCAGGCGTCACCGCCCCACCAGGCAAGAGAATGGGGCACGCTGGTGCCATCATCTCCGGTGGCTCCGGCAAGGCGGCCGACAAGATCGCCGCCCTGCGTGCCGCCGGCGTCGCCATCGCCCCCAATCCGTCGGCCATCGGCGACATCATGCAAATCGTCATGAAGCAACGCGCCCGCCCTTGAGCGCGCGCCATTGTTGGAACACGTCTCAAAGAGCGAGCCGCCGGGCTTGAAAAGACGTCAACTTCCACGGCTCGGCGTCGTTCTGCGCCAGCCCTCATCGAGAGATAGACCATGCAACGCACCCTCTGCATCATCAAACCCGACGCCGTCGCGGCTGGACACGCTGGTAAGATCATCGACGCCCTCTACCAAGCCGAGCTGCGTCCTCTTGCCCTGAAGTCGCTGCGCCTCTCCCAAACCCAGGCCGAAGGCTTCTACGCGGTCCACCGAGAACGCCCATTCTTCCCCTCGCTCTGCGCGTTCATGACCAGCGGCCCGGTCATCGTCATTGCCCTCGAAGGCGACGATGCCATCGCCCGCTATCGCAAGCTCATGGGCGCCACCAACCCCGAGCTCGCCGAGGAAGGCTCGCTGCGCAAACGTTTTGCCAGCAGTATGCAGCACAACGCCGTGCACGGCTCCGACGCCCCAGAAACCGCGGCCGTCGAGATCGCCTACTTCTTCAGTGACTTCGAACTGCGCGGGCTTCACGGCTAAACAGATGTCAGAGCAGCCCAACGATAGCATTCGTTCGCTCTCGGGCACCGACCTCTCGACAGCAGCAATTCCTAAGGAATGTCGAGAGGATGCGTGCCCTTCGCTGACTTTCGATTGCCTGCTGCCCAAGGAGCGCATCGCCGCCCTCGCCATGACCCGAGCCGAGATCGAACGCTTCTTCGTCGAGCAGCTCGAGGAGCCGGCCTTTCGAGCGCGTCAGCTCTTTCGCTGGCTGCATTTCCGCCTCGCCCGCAGCGCCCAGGAGATGACAGAGCTCTCCAAGCCGCTTCGCGCGCGCCTCGACAGCATCTTCGAGCTCGAGGCCTGCCGCCTCGCCGAGGAGCGCGTCGCCGAAGACGGCACCATCAAGCTCGCCTTCGCGCTGCATGACGACGCCGTCGTCGAATCGGTCATCATCCCCACGCCTGAGCGCGTCACCTTGTGCATCTCGAGTCAGGTGGGCTGCGCCATGGGCTGCCTCTTCTGCCGCACCGCTCGCATGGGCCTGGGACGCCACCTGCATGCAGGCGAAATCGTCGAGCAGGTGGCGCGGGCACGGCTGCGATGGGCGCAAACGAGCGAGGGGGCACGCATCAACAACATCGTCTTCATGGGCATGGGCGAGCCTTTGCACAATGTGGACGCGGTCATCAAAGCAATTGAAATTCTTATTGATCCTCTCGGCATGGACTGGTCGCGTCGACGCATCACCGTGTCGACCGCAGGATACCTCCCTGGTCTTCGCAAGCTCGCTGCGCGCTCAGATTTGGGGGTCAAGCTCGCCGTTTCGTTGAATGCCTGCAATGATCCGCTGCGCAGCAGGCTGATGCCCATCAACCGCGCCTATCCGCTCGAGGCGCTGCTGAATGAGCTGCGACGTTTCCCCATCCGCCCTCGCGAGCGGATTACGTTCGAATACGTGCTCCTGAAGGGGCTCAACGATAGCAACGAGGACGCTGCTGAGCTTGCGCGGCTCTTGCGTGCGATTCCGGCGAAGGTCAATCTCATCCCCTTCAACCCCTTTGATGGGTGCGGCTTCGAGCGCGCAGACGATGAGAGAGTGCGTAGCTTCCAGGCCGAGTTGCTGTCACGAAACGTCGCCACCAGCATCCGCGAGAGCCGTGGACAGGACGCCAGTGCAGCCTGCGGGCAGCTCGGCGAGCTCGGCAAGCTCGCGCCCTGAGCAGACCCCCATCAGCAACAATACGAAATAGAAAGGGATTCCAAAGGGCCGTGCCCTTTGGCGGGGTGTGGGGCAGCGCTCCACAAAAACCACTCAACAGAGCCCACCGTTCCTCGGGCGAGCCGCTCGTAGAGCGCTTATGCAAGCTCCAAACAAGTTGGGGGAAAGCAGGCCAAGCGCCCCATCGACAAGAAGCTCAGGGATCCGCATCGGCGGCGTCCCGTAGCGCGGCAAGCCGTTGGCCTTCATCTCCGGACAAGCCGAGGTAGGGCTCGATGAGGGTGAGGAAATCGCCGCGGGGTGCGATGGTCTTGAGGTTGCCATAGTGACCAGCGGCCACCCGATCTACGAACATGATGTCAACGGCGGGCTGGAATGATGTGAGCTTGCGCAAGGCCATCGGCCAGAGCTTGACGATATCCTCGCTGATGTGAGCGGAACCGTAATCGAAGCGGGCTCTGGGAAGGAAGGGCTTGGCGATGGGATCTCTGAAGGCGGCGTAGAACGCAGCATCGATAGGCGCTGTGCCAGGAACCCTGGCACCGAGATCGAAGAGGCTCTGGTCCAGCGCCTCGTATTCTTCAAGCACCCCTTGGCGCAAAATCTTTGCCAACAGGGCAACCAACTCTGGAGAGAGGCGCTTGACACAGCCGAAGTCGTAGAGCACCACGCTACCGTCTCTTCGGAAGGCGAAGTTGGCCGGGTTTGGGTCGGCGTGGAGGGCGTTGAGGACAAAGACCTGCTCGAAGAAGAGGCGATAGAGGTTGGCGCCAAGCTGATCGCGGATTTCTTGAGGATAGTCGAGCTCATCGAGCTCGTTGATGTTGTCGCCTGGGACATAGGTCAGGGTGAGCACTCGCTTCGAGCTGCGCTCGCCAACGACCTCGGGAACGTGAACGAAATCGTGACGTTTGTGGAAATCACGGAACGTACGGACGTTGTCCGCCTCATTACAGTAGTCGAGCTCTTCATGGAGCCTGTCCCGAAGCTCGCCAAAGACGGCATCGAGGGCTTTTCGGTTGATGCGCAAGAGACCGCTGGCGCGCAGGGCGAGCTTGAGATGGGAGAGATCAGAGTCCACTGAGCTGTCGACGCCTGGGTACTGCACCTTGACCACGACCTGGCGGCCGTCGTCGACGACGGCCCGATGGACCTGGCCGATGGAGGCGGAGGCGAAGGGCTCTCGTTCGAAACTGCGAAAGAGCACGAAGGGGGAGGTGCCAAATTCCTTCTCGATCATGTTCTCGATGACAGAGAAAGGCAACGGCGGTGCTTCTCTTTGTAGTACACGCAGCGCTTGGGCGAGCTCTCGCGGGAGAAGATCGGCATTGAGTGAGGCCATCTGCCCGACCTTCATGGCGGCGCCTTTGAGCTCCCCCAGAGTCTTGGCAATGCGCTGGCCCATCTCACGGTGGCTGTCTTCTCGCAGTTTCTCTTTGTCCTCCTTGGAGGAGAAGGCAGTGCGCAGGCGCGTGCTGGCGTAACGGCTGGCGACGGCGGCGGTCATCCCGGCAAGCCGAAAGAAGCGGCCACCTTTTCCAACGGAACCCAGTTTGTCGTCATCTTCAGCCATGCTGCCTCTTTGCCAGCCGCAATTCCTCGAGATTGGCGCGAGGATGTGCGTCCTTCGCTCACTTGCGAGTGCGAGCCGACGTCGAGATCATGGGGTCGGCGCGCGTCGAGCGCAAGCAAGATCCTCATTGGTTGCGCGCCGTCCGTGGCGCGCACCCTTCGGGCTTGCTTCGCAGCGAGTCTTCGCCTCCTGGCTACGACTTCTTGTCGATTGGGCGCTTGGCGAGTTTCCCTCAACTTCTCGGGGAACGGCCGCGTGGGGCTCTGCCCCCCGCCAAAGGGCGAGCCCTTTGGAATCCCGTTTGTTTTCAGTGCGGTACGCAGCTCGGTCTGAAGCTTAGGGGCGCTGCCACTCGAGCCAGAGCTGGTTGACGATGGGGCGCATGGTGCGGACGGTGGTGCTCAGGCGCAGCTGCACCTCGAAGTGCTGGCCGAAGAGCGGTCCACCGAAGGGGGCGAGCTCGAAGATGTGTTCGAGTTCGCCGGTGGGGTATTCAAAGTACTGCGGGGAACCGTTTTGCTCGGCGGGATACCAAGGGCTGACGCCCTGGCCAGCCCCATCGACCACGCGCACGCGCACGCCGATGGAGGTCACCGGGGGCGCAAAGGCCTTGAGGCCGATGCCGTCGACCTGGGTGTTGGGGTATTCAGCGCTGAAGGTGTATCCCCAGAAACCACGCGGAGCGGTGAAGGAGAGGGTGGTGGAACCGGTGAAGTCCGAGTAGGTGTAGTGCGTCCCTGGGCCAATGGGCTGACCGTTGGGGAGGTCGGCAGAGCGGGCGTTGGTGGCGGGGTCGATTTTCCACAAACGGTCGCTGCCAAGCCCCAGAGTCCATGCATAGCCATGGCCATCGAAACCAATGCCTCGGAGATCGGGCCCAACACCAGGGAGGTAGGCGTTGGTCGTGAGATCACGACTGGTGGCGATGAAGGTCCACTGGCTGTTGGCGTAGTTGTTCTCGTCAAGGTGTAGGCGCCCGTTGTAGCCGATGGGGTAGAAGGAGCACCACACATCGCCGGTGGCAGGCTCGACGCCCACACCAGTGGTGAACATATGCCCGGGTCCAATGGGACCAGCATTGGGGATGAGGGCGACAGCAGAGGTCTCACCGGGGGTGGGGCCGACAGTGGTGGGCACACCGAAGGTATACATTTTCCGCTGCGCCGGATCCCACATGGTCACACCGCTGCAAGCAGGATAGCCTCCAGTGAACACCCGGTTTCGGCCGTCCACGGCGATGCCGTAGGAGCACTGGCCATCGCGGCGGTAGACCGCGATCCACTGTTCGCTGTAGGTGTCGAAGCGGGGCAGGTAGTTGCGAGCATACGAACTATAGTAGAGCTGGCCTTCCGAGTCGACCACCTGACCGTAGACCAAGCCACCGCTGACCAGGGTCGAGGTCTCGTAGTAGACGCCATTGGAGTCGGGCACCCACAAGGGAATGTTGACCGGGGGATAGTAGGGACCAACCTCCAAGGTCACCGGATCGATGGACTGCACACCGCCCTGACAAGAGGAGAAGCCAATCCACATCTTGCCATTGGGGGCAGCAGAGACACCGCGCACGGAGGTGCAGGGTGGGTTCATCACCTCACTGTAGATGACGCACTCGTCGGCATAGGGGTTGGCCGCGCTGTTGACTTGGATGACGTTGCCCGAGCCATCGCGGTAGGAGGTCTCGATGGTGCCGTTGCCGTTACGGTCGATGCAGCTCTCGAGCTTCCAAGCGACCTTGGTCACGCGGCCGTCGTCTCGCCCACCAACCCACATGTTTCCATCGAGGTCGACGGCGGTGCGACTGACGTTGTCGCCTGCCCAGTAGCGCCCTACCTCTTCATGTGTCTCCACGTTGAACTTGGAGACAGAGTCATAGTCCTGGTTGGCTGCCCAGAGGAAGGGCGGGATGATCGCCGCGCTCGACAGGGTCAAGCCGGGCTCTCCCGTCGGGTTGTTGGGGTCGCTGCCATCGATGGATACCAGGTTCGGATCGGAGCTGCCTTGCCCCGCTGGATCGAGCTGCGCCTGGTAGCAGGACTCACCGCAGGTGCCGCAGGCGTTGAGCAAGCCCTCGTCCACCACGCCATCACAATCGTTGTCCAGGCCGTCGCAGCCCTCATCCTGTGGTCCGACACCGCCGCTGCAATCGCTCCAATCACCGTTGCTACAGGTCTGAGTACCGTATTCACAGATACCAGCGCTCACCCCACACGGGCGAATGCTGCCTTCAGCGCAGCCACAGTTCTCGTCGGTCGCGCCATCGCAGTCGTCATCCAGGGTGTTGCCACGGCCCTCTGCGCCACAGAGCTCGATCGCTGGGAGCACGTAGCCCTCGCAAGCCGACCACTGACCGTTCACGCAGCTTTGCTCGCCTTGCAGACAAATGCCTTTGCCCTTCGCCTCGGTCGGCCCAGGATAACAGGCCTGCGTGGCGCCCTCGGTGCAGGGACAATCTTCATCGACCTGGCCATCGCAGTCGTCGTCGATGCCGTTGCACATCTCGATGCTCGCCACAGGGCCGCAACCACCACAGGCGTTGCGCACACCCTCGTCAATCAGCCCGTTGCAGTCGTTGTCGCGACCATCGCAGCGCTCTTCCCCATCGGGAACGCAGCCGCCACAGGTCTCGTCCACCTCGCCGTCGCAGTCGTTGTCCAGAGCATCGCCGCAGATTTCTTGAGCTGGCGTCACTTCGCCTTCACAGGCCCCCCACGCCCCATCCATCTGGCAGTCGCGCAAGCCCGAACGGCACTCGCCCACACCCAAGGTCGACGGAATGCCCGAATAGCAAGGTTGATCGAGGCGCGGCATGCCGCCGAGCACGCAGCTCGAACAACCCTCGTCCATCTCTCCATTGCCATTGTCGTCGAGGCCGTTGCCTTCATCAGTAGGACCGCAATACTCATCGGGAATCACCTGACCGGTATCGCATTCCCCAAGCGCGTTGAGCAGCCCCTCGTCCACTCGGCCATCACAGTTGTCGTCGATGCCGTTGCAACTTTCAGGCTGAGGCCCCACCTCGCCAACACAGCTACTCTCCCAGACACCGTCCACACAACGCTGATAGCCAGCGCGACAAGGCATGTCCGGCGTCAACGACTCAGGCGAGCCGGCGCTCGAACACAGGCGCAGCTCACCAAAGCCACAAGGGCAGTCCTCGTCGATCACGTTGTTGCAGTTGTTGTCGATGCGGTCGCCACAGAGCTCGGGCGCTCCCTCGTAGACTTTGTCGTTGTCGTCGTCGCAGTCTGTGGGGTTCTCGCAACCCGGACCTGCAAAGGCACCGTCGTTGTCCTTATCGAAGCACTGCGGCGGCTCGACCTCGTCATCAGGGACCAGGTCGATCTCAGGCTCGAGGTCCTCGACCTTGTCCTCGACCACATCCTCGTCTGGCTTGGCCGTATCTTGAGGTCCGGTGGTCGCGTTCCCCGAACAAGCGAGAAAGAACAACCCGATCAAATACCACGCGTAAACTCTGGCCTGCATCTTCGCCCCCTTCCGATGAGCGCTCCGGCTCGACAGAACGACCCCTTCCAGCTTAGAAGTCTGCTCGGGCAACGTCAACAGGTGATTCAGGCGCAGATCTGCGTGCTCAGTCGATCCAGATGGGCGAGCTCCAGGCGCGCTCCTGGATCACCGAAGAGACAATGCCGTTCTCGCAGTTCTCTGGCCTCTCCTCGGGAGCGAGCCGCAGACACTCCCATTGGCTCCAACGGCACGATGGGTTCTCGAGCACCCGAGCATAGTAGAAAGCGCGCTGCTGTGGGGTCCATTCATCGTCGGTCCAGCTCGCGCACAGGCTCTGCGCCCCGTCCCCGACTGGTGTGCAGCTATCGAGCTCCACCGACGCCCCGTTGTCGGGGTCGCCCGCCAGAAGGATCACCCGCTCGTGCAAGCTTCCCGAGGCGTCGAGCCAGCCCTTCACCAGCTCCAAACGCTGCAACGGTAGCCCCGGATGTTCCACAGTCCCCTCGTCCGCTTGCGCCCACACCCAGAAACGCGGCTTTCCCTCGCTCTGCGCAGGCAACATCGCCCCCATCGGCACTCCCTTCGCGTCAGCCTGAGCAACGGCGTCCTCGGCCTCACACAAGCCCTCGGGCAGGTCGAAGCCAGCGAAGAGACGCAGCGCGATGCGCGGACCGCTGGTGCCATAGACCTCTCGGCGCCGCAGCGCGTCAAAAATCGCGTCACGGCTTCGCTCGGTCGCCCAGACTGCTACCAAGCCTCCAGGATTGTTGATGATCGTATCGTGCGTCGCAGTGTCCCCCGCCCCCAAGCGCCGCATCGGAGTGTCGTCCACCACGCCAACATGCCCCAGGAAATCGTCTTCCTCGACAAATCCCGCCGTGCCGTTGTGCGTATCGGTGGAAGCCAACACCCCAAGGCGCATCGGGTTGATCCCGTACTCCTGCTCTATCTGGAGACCCTCGAGCAGGACGTTGCGCACGTAATCACGCTTCGAGAGACAGCCCTGCAGTCGCATCCCTCCACTCCCCTCCTCGTCCACGCATGGCACGGCATCGGCCGGCCAGACGTCCTCGAAAGCACAAGCGGGATCGCTGCTTTCGGCGGCCAAACTGAAGCCCTCCCGACACTCCATGCTGCCCTTGTGCTGAAAGACCTCCACGAGCGGTTCTACACGCGCTCGCAGCTCGGCGTAGCTGGCCGCATCGGCGGCGTCCGAGAACTCCCTCCCGTTCGAGAGGTTGGAGTTGTGGGCGATGCTCATCGCATCACAACCGAAACCAGCGTCGAGACACTCCTCGACGAGCGCAG
>JAVFAO010000240.1:0-10743 GCA_034002465.1 Myxococcota bacterium | reverse complement strand
GGATACGGAACGTCGTGCTGACAAGTATTCTAGAATGTAATCGAGATCGATGCCTGCACGCCGTTGCCAGTCCAGCTCACGGCTGGACTGGCAACGCTGTCTTCTTCAGCGAGCAGCCAATCGATCAGCCAGTAGGCCAAAACCCCTGTGGTCAACGCACCACCGCTGATGTACAGAGCAGCCACCAGGGTAGGGCGTCCAGACAGCGCATCGTATTCTCTGCTTGCATCGTCACAACGGTCTGCGAGTCCCTGTTTGCAGCCGCGCAGGAGAGACTCGTAGTCGTTGATCTGCGACGAGACAACGATGTCCGAGACCACCGCAGCCACCAGTGTCGCTGTACCCACGCCAAACAGGGTCCAGGGCAGCCAATCGACGCCCTTGTCGTTGTCGACAACAGGCGCGGGCTCGTCGACGACAGCGGGCTCGGCACAGCGCTGATTCCATTGTTGTTGCGTGTCCATCCAAAGACCGAGGTTGGCGCCACCGAGCTCGAAGAGCTCCCCTGCGCTTTGCATGGTTTGTGCGGCGTTCTCACATTGCTGAGCTTCGAGGAGGCGTTCCGCCCGCAGCAGCAGGGCGCTGACGGCGCGGGTGTTGAGCTCCTCTCTGCGGACTTCGAGCTCGTCGAGCTGCTCGAGAGACTCGACGATCTCGTCGCTCGGCTCCCCTTGCGCCATGCTTTGGAGCGCCTCCACTTGCGCACGGAACTGGCCGAGATGCTCAGAGAGCTCTTTGTAGCGCCCCTCGGCTTCGAGCTGGCCCGCAACACACAGCTCGCTCTCTGCCCATCGTAGGTGGGTCTTGGCTCGCAACACCGCGTCTGCAGCGGGTTCGACGATGATGTCGGAGAAGACGGTAATGGCCCCGCTGCAGTTGCCCGAGAGCTGATTCGAACGCCCGAGCTGATAGCTGATGGCGAGCAGCGCCTGCTCCACGGAGACGACGTAAGCTTCTGGCACCTCTCCATTTTCGAGCGAGGTCTTGAGAAGGTTTCGCAGCTCGATGTAAGCCCGGGCTGCTTCAGGGTAATCGCCTGCCTCATAGGCTGCCTGGGCGGCGTCTTTGCTTTGGCTGATGCGCGTTGGATCCCACTGTGCCAAGGCGGAGCTCGGCAGCAAAAAGAACAAGCACACGAGCCATGCCAGGCTGTGGAGGAGAGCTGGGAATGCCGTGAGGATGCGTGCCCTTCGGTGGGTCTCGAAGGCGTTGCTCATCAGGTCCTTGAACGTGGCTCGGCGCATCCCTTCATTCATCGTCAATCGATCTTGATATTGAGGAGCTCAGGTGGCTCGGATGGGACGGCATCCACAGTTGGCTTCGTGGTCGGTTTTTTCTTGTCTTTCGGTGGTTTAGAAGAATCATCGCTGTGTTCGCGCTCGTCCTTTGGGGGGACTTTTTCGTCGTTTTTCGCGTCGTCGCTGATGGCGGGCTCGACGGGGCGCTCGCTGGCGACGTCCCGCGCTGCGTCGGCGCTGGACTTGGCATCGGGCTCAGATGCCGCTGGAATGGCGGTATCGCTGAGCTCCGTAGCATCGTCGGCTGGGGCGATAGGGCTTGGCGCTACGTCGGGCTCTTCGCTTTGCTCGGTTTGCGTCGCAGGCTTGGGTTCCAAGGTTGCCCAGAGGTAGATGGCGAGCAAAGCGAGGACGACGATGGCTGCCACCATCACTTTCATCAGCAGCGGCTGGATGCTAGGCGGGCGCACTTGGACGGGGCGAGAGCTGCCGTCGAGGACGGGCTCCTCCTCGAAGTCCTCCTCCGGTTCTGGCTCCTGGAAGCTATCGGGTCGTAGCGTGTGAGCACAGGTTCTGACTTCGTTGGTGGGCAGTGGATCGCTGCGTCCAAGCTCGGGGGCGGCGAACTCTTCGAACGAATCCTCTTCTTGTTGATTGGGCGCTTGGCCTGTTCCCCCAACTTCTTGTCGATTGGGCGCTTGGCCTGTTCCCCCAACTTCTTGTCGATTGGGCGCTTGGCCCGTTCCCCCAACTTCTTGTCGATTGGGCGCTTGGCCCGTTCCCCCAACTTCTTGTCGATTGGGCGCTTGGCCCGTTCCATCAAGTTGTTGCGCGCTCTCCTTGGCCGCGAAGTCGTCGCCCTCAGTTTCCTGGTCGCGCTCTGTTTCGTTGTCATCATCCTGAGCGAGCGCTTTGACTTCAGCGGCTTCAGAAATCGGCAATTCCGACGTGGTCAGCGCCTCGAGCTCTCTCTCATCGGTAGAGACGGACTCGTCTTCGGAGGGGTGGGTCGGCGGAGGGCCAATGAGGGTACGTTCCTCTTCCTCGTTGTTGGCTTTGCTCGCGACCAGCTCGCCCATCTCGAGCATTTGCGCAGCCACTGCAGCCAGGGCCTTTTCTTGCTCGTCGGCGTTCGAGCTGGGCTCGCTGACCTCGGGCCGCAGTCCCAGGGGTCTCGTTTTGGAGCCTTTGCCCCCGGCCCCAGGCATCGAGGACTCGTCTTTCTTCTTTTTCTTCTTGCCCTTCTTGAGCAAGCCAGCGCCGGTTTTGGCGGTCACCTCTTCGGGCGCTTTGGGCTCGGGGCTTGCAGCCTTGGTTTTGACCTTCTGGGCTGCGCCCATGCCGGTGCGTACGGTGATCTCGGGCTTTTCGTCGATGGGGCGCTTGGCCTGTTCCCCCGACTTCATGTCGATGGGGCGCTTGTCCTGTTCCCCCGACTTCTTGTCGATGGGGCGCTCGGCCGACTTCTTGTCGATCGGGCGCTCGGCCTGTTCCCCCGACTTCTTGTCGATGAGGCGTTCGGCCTGTTCCCCCGACTTCTTGCGGCCTGAGGCGCTGTCCTCGGGTGGTCCCGAGACAGTGGTGCACTCATCGTCGCGCTCTTCGCTCTCCTCGCCGAGCAGTTGTCGAACCGCATCGTCGCGTAGCCCTGAGAAGGCAAGCTCTGCCTCGAGGCTCGCGAGCGCTCCCACCTTGGCCCCCCCGCTGCTGGGAAGCAGCTTGAGCCAGTCCTCATCGCCACGGGCCTCGGGAACGTCGCCGAGGGCGTCGTCCATGCCGCCCAAGACCGTCGAGAGAGAGGCGCTGAACCCGTCATAGTCTTCGGCCTCGACGCTGCCCTTGCTCTCGAGGGGAGCGAGCAGTCGACGAAGGACCTGAGCGGCGTCTCGAAAAGCGGCGATGGAAGCGAATCGCTTTTTCGGATCGATATTGAGCGCGCGGTCGAGGAGCTCACCGAGGGGATGGCTGCGCAGCTCGTTGGGCAACGCGCCAGCGTACCGGTCCAAGGCGTCGAAACCCGCGATCATGGCGAGGGTCATGGCGGCGACGGAGAAGACGTCATCCTTGGGCTCGGGGTGCCCCCGCTCTATGGCATCAGCAGGAACGAAGCGTCGTTCCGAAAGCAACCCAGCACCACAAGTTCGCATGGCCTGTGCGACGCCCAAGCCGAGCACGAGAAGGTGCTCAGAGCGACTCTCGGCGCGCTCTAGCAGGATGCAGTCCGGATCGAGACCGCCATGCCAGCAGCCGGCATCGTGGGCGACCAGCAACACATCGAGCAGGTCGAGCAAGCGCTTGACGACATAGGGCAGCTCGGGCCGACGTCCTTCGGCAAGCGCCTCACTCAGAAGCTCGCCCACAGGCATCGCTTCGACCAAGTAGACCTGTTCGCCAACGCGGCCCACCCCAAAGCGAGGAGGCAACGCAACGTGCTTGAGGAGGGAAGCCTGCTCGAGCTCCCGCAACGCCGTGGAACGTTTCTCATCGTCACATGCCTGGGTGAGCACATGCACCAACATGTGCCCTCGCTGTTTGGGGTGCATCGCAATGAAGCGTTGCACTCCAGGGCGCTCGGACATCAAGGACACGACCTCGATGTCGTCCATGAGCAAGGAACCAGGTGTGATCACAGTGCTCATCGATGCCCCTACGTCAGGCCTAGCCTGCCTGCTCCCCTTGCCCTCATCTCTCCATCTCTTCGTGCGTCTTGGCGTCCTTGGCGCTCGCGCGAAGACGGTTCGGCCAAAAGGATCGTACACGATTCCGAGCGAACAGGGTACCATGAATGACGACGTCGCTTCGAACTCCTCAACGTTCGAAGCAAACGAGCCTTTGACAAGGCCATCGACGCAGACTGCATGGGCTCGCCAAGTAGCCATCCAGCGCTGTCATTGTCACGGGCCCTGCTAAGGGCTGCCGCTTAGTGAGGAAGGTCCATGAGAGCACCGCAAGTACAGTTAGACCCCTACAAGCAGAAACTCGAGCAGTTCACCAGCAACCGGCAGCTCGTCGCTGCGGCGGCTGCAGGCGTCGGCGGGATCATCGTCATTCTGCTCTCGCTCATCGCTGGCGTAGCCAAAGTCGATTGGCTGATACGCTCTGGCTACGGTTGGATTTCTTTGCTCTTCTACCTGCTCATCAGCCCGCTGGGATTTGCCATCTACAAGGAGATTAAGTATTCTGCACACGCCGCAGCAATCCTGATCATCGTCGAATTTGTCATTGAGATTATCTATTCTTTCGGCAAATACAGCGTCTTTCCGCAGTGGCTCATCGCGCTCAAATTCATCCTCTTCTTGTTGGTGGCGCAGATCGCCTGGCCCAGTAGCAACGACGAGGAGCAACCCCCTCAGCAGCCTCAGCAGCCAATGCGCCCAGGGCCACCGGTCGGAAGGAGAGTGGGACCGCGCTGACGAGCTCAAAGGGATTCCCAACTCACGCCCAGAACGAGCGTAGCGAGGCTCGAGTCAGCGTCTGTCGCGTGCACATCCGCTGCGCACGGCCAGCGACGAGGGTCTCGCCACAGCGAGCGGGCGCTTGAACGCCTTCACGCACATCAAGCCTCCGCTTCACCCGCCGAGAGCTGTGGTCTCGCTTCTCCCCTTCGAGAGGCCGGAGCCCGCCCAAGTCGGTCGTCCATCAGCGCCGGGCTCGGGATGGCGCCAAGCATCGCCGCCGCTCACTTCCTGCCGTGCCGAGCCTCGACTATGATGCTCCCCTCACGGAGGAAATACCCCTCCGCCCCCACCGAGTTGATGGAAATGCCCAGTCATTCTGAAATCTTGGCCTGCCTCATCTGCGCCGGTGTCGCGCTCAGCAGCCTCATCCTCTCTCTGACGAGCCTGGGACCAAGTGATGAGCACGAAGAGCTCGAAGCGCTCCTCGACACCGCGCTCGAAGACAACGCCCTTCCCAACGAGCTGCTCTTGCTTGGCAACGCCTTCGAACCCCTGCTCATCAACCGTCCGGAGCTGCTGTTGCATGGATGGCCGGCGAAGCGCAGCGACGCTCAGCAAACCCGCTTGGCGATCCGCATGCTGGCGGCCGACTCCGAGCTGCAGCTTGGTCGCGATCACGGCTGGCTCGTCGGTCTCGAGAACCGTCAACCTCGCATCCCCCATGACGTACAAGTCGACGAGCTGAGCAATCAAGGCTCGCTCAGTCTACGTCGGCTCCAGCGTCAGGAGCTGAGCGGCAGCACCTGGCTCAGCGCAACCTTGCGGAGTTCCGAAGTGTCCTATGTCGATGAAAGTGGCCACTCCAGCCCCTGCTCGCGTTGGCGTTTCGGGCGCTCCTTTTGCGGACCCAACGAGTGGAACTGGATGGGCATGGCCGAGGTCCAAGTTTCCGGTCGAACTGAGCGTTGCATCTGGGCCCATCCCCTCTCTGGAGCAGAGCTGCACATCGTCTTTCCTGACGTCGATGGCAGCGCCAAGCTCAGAGGCCGCTACGCTTTCGCAGACAGTGCCCTCGTCGATAGCAATGCCAGCCCAGTCAGCTTCCGAGTCCTCGTCAACGACGAGGAGAGGGTCAAGCGCGTCCTCCCCAACAAGAGCGGCTGGAACCACTTCACCATCACTGCCCAAGATGACGCCAGCGAAACCGTCGACCTGCGCTTCGTCGTTTCCTCGAGCAACGATGGGCGACGACACTTCTGCTTCGACACTGAGCTCATCCACCAAGGGCGCTGAGCAGGCGGCGCCAACGTCTACAAGAGGCAGCAGCGGTCGCCACGACAACTACCTAGACCATTCTCGAAGATCTCAAAATGATTGAAAAATCCGCACTGCCACAGGCGACCTCAAGCACGTGGCGCCTCGCACAGCTCCTCAAAACGCACGCCGCTACCCTCTTCACCCTCGTCGTGCTCGCTGGCATTGCCACCGGCAGCGGCCTGCTCGCCTTCCAGGCCAGCCGCGAACGCGCCCTTACGCCTCCTGCGATCTGGATGTTGGACGCTTCTGAGCAACGCGTCGAATACTACCGCGGAGCGCTCTGGGGCGGAGAGAGCAAGGGCAAGGTCAAGGACCCGGCCTTCATCGACGCGTCCTTTGGACCTCATGGCGGGCTCCCCTCGCTGATGCCCGCCATCATTGCCAATGCCAAAGCCTCGACCTGGACCGAGGCCAGCAATGCACGCATTGCGATGAGCGTCAACGCCGTATTCTTTGGACTCTTCGTCCTACTCGTCGGGCTGATGGGCCTCGAAGCCGGCGGCGGCATCGGCGGACTCTTCGCTGCCATTGGCGCAGCACTCACGCCCCGTATCTTTGGGCTGGGGGCGAGTGTCAACTTCGGCATGTCGGCGTTGTTCTTCCTAACCTTGAGCCCTTATTTGCTGCACCGAGCGCGAAGCTCCTTGACTGCAAGCGTACTCGCCATCTTTGCCATCGCGGCCAGCGTGCACGTCGGTGTGCTTGGCCTCTTCGTCTGGGTTCCTTGGCTCTACCTCAGTTTCATCCGTGGCCGCTGGCCTCGCGGCGGGCTCAGCGAGACCCCGCCTGTGCCCTTGCGACTGCTCTTCATCATCCCGCTCGGGTTGTTGCTGGGTTTTCTGGCCTACCCTTACATCTGGCACCAGAGCAAGGCGCACCTGAACATCTGGCTGACCCATTTTCTCCGTCAAGCCGCTGAGCCCTTTAGCTATGCTGGAGAGGTGTGGGGCCATCGGCGTATTCCATGGCATGCCGGCCCGTATCTGCTCGCCGTCACCACTCCACCTGCGCTCCTCGTCCTCGCCGTATTCGGATGGCGAGCTGCCGAATGGTACCAACGGGTCAGCGCTTGGCGCGGCTTTGGGTGGCTGCGGCACCTGCCCTTTGCCCCCGAAGGACCCACATCGCTGCGCTCCACTGGCCTGACGCCGCTCGCTCGAGGCCGCCGCGAGGCGCTGCGCCTCGCCGCGTTCTGTTTGGTGCTCACGCTGTCACTGCCGCTGCTGCTTCGAACGCCCTATTTCGCCGCCATCGATCTCATCGCGCTCAGTGTCCCATGGCTCTTGGTCTTTGCTGCCGCCGGGGCGGAGCGCCTGCTCGCCATCACCCTGAACTTGCTCAGAAGAGTACAGCGCTTCAACGCTGGTCCAGGCTGGCTGAGCGCCCTGAGCAAGGGCAGTATCGCCACTGCCGTCGTCATGCTCCTGCTCTCTCCGATGGTCATCGAAGCTGTGCGTATGCACCCCTTCTACGAGGCCTATTACAACTGGTTCGTCGGTGGTCCTGACGGCGCTCGCCTGCGTTCTCTTCCGCGCTACCCAAAGGGCCCTGTCCCTCTCGACCTACTGGATAAGATCGCTGAGCACAGCGGCGGACAGGCTCCAAGGCTGGCCTTCATGATGAGAGGAAAAAGCGAAGCGGCTCTGCAGCGAAGCCTGCGTGAAAACATGCGACGAATTCCCATCCAGTTCAGGGATCAGGTCCACGATGCGCAGGTCATCGTCTTCGAGCACGACGACTTAGACCCGCGCTACGAGGACGCCTTCACCGAATTCTACGGCGCTGAACGTGAGGACAACGAGCTGCTCCTGCGCTACGAAGTCGATGGCGTCGCGATGTATTCAGTCTCCATCCTTCCGCCCTGAGCTGCCGCAACCTAGGGCCGTGTCTTCACTGGAACAAACGTGCTGGGTCGAGCAGGTAGAGCGTCTCGGTCTCGAGCAAGAGCAAGGCGAGCAAGCCCTGCTCTTGCAGTCCTTCGAGAAACGTGGGTAAACGCTCTGGCACGAGCTGCGAATGCAGATAACGGGTCTGGGCGCCCAGAATGAGACAGCACTTTTCAGGGCTGAGCAGCTCGACGACGTAGGGCTCGGGCGCTGTCGTGGTTCTCCACATCGTGGGCAGCGCGAGGCAATTCAGCTCGGACGTCAACTCGCTCTCACGCAAGATACGGGCGATGTGCTGCGCCTCGATGGCAACGTGATAGGGTCCGATCTCACTGACAAGAAATGCCGCCAACAGCTCGCCCTCGATCGATTCTGCTTTGCCCTCGGTCAACCCAGCGGTTCAGCGAACCCGAGCCAACTCCAGAAGCAACGCGGTGTCCAAGACACCCACGACCCCTTCCTTGAGCCGCAGCTCCGCAACACATACCGCCCTCAACCGGTCGCCCTGGACCGCCTCCACCGCATGCCATTCGTCGGGACGGGCATCGATGATGCGGCTTACCCGCTCGGTCTCGATACCCACTCGCATGGATGCAGCGTTGACGATGACGATGCGCTGAAAAGCACCCCTCGGACTCGCGCGCGTATTCAGAAGCGCCGCCAAATCGAGCAACGGCAAGGCCCGCCCGCGAAAATTGAGCACCCCCGAAATATGCGCATCGACGCCCGGTAACGGGCTCGGCTGTCGCCACTCGGTGATCTCCTCGATCTCGTGAACCGGAAAGGCAACCCAGAACTCACCGCAGGTCAAGAGCGCAACTGGCGTGACCTCGAAGAATTGCTCATCAACCGAGTCCAGACTGGGCTCTTGCTCGCTCACCCTCGCGGCTCCCTTACTTGATCACCTCAGCGATCTTCAACAGCTCGCCGCTCAGCTTCATCCCCTCGGACTTGCTGGCCTCGAGGTTGACCACGATCTTCGGCTTGTCGTCAGCGACGCTCACCACCACAGAAACGCCCTTGTCGGCGTAGCTGCGCACGGAGCTCATGGTCGAGACGCTCTTGCTCTGCGTCAATCCAACAATCGACGCGATCTCCCCATCGAGGCCCGCACAAACATAGAGCGCGTCGATACCGTTGGTCGAGAACTGGGTCTCGAGGGTCGCGATGTCCTGGTACGAGAGCTTGTGGACGCTCACATCAAGGCCAGCAACCTTCACCTTCGATGCCTTCACGAAGGCGTCGTACATGGCGTCACGGTCCTTCTCCGAGGCCGCGTTGCCAGAAATGTACAACACCCCAATGGCGAGCTTCTCCCCGGCTCGCTCGGCCAGGTTGCGATCATAGGCCAATGCGCGGGCAAAAATCAGGGCTTGCCGATCGGACACGTCGTCGGCCCAAGCCATCGACGAGAACGAGAGCAAGACAAGCAAGGTCGCAAAACCCGCTCTGGAAGCAAGTCGCATGCTCCGCCCCAAACCAAAGTGACACCGCAATCTCTCCGTTGCGGCGTGCAAAAGGACGAACGACACAGGCATTCTATTCCCATTTCGAACGGATGAATTCGATGAGAGTGGAAAGTTTCACCCTCCCTGAGATTCGACTCTCGGGCTCTACGACAATTCCCCTGAAATGCTCTGTAGATGCGCGTCTTCTGCTGATCTCCAACGTGGGTGGGGGGCGCAAAACTTTGTCCAAACGTGTCTGCATGGTACAGCAAGGATGGGAGGTGAGCATGCGAGCGCCTTGGGCTTGGTGGCTGTCTTTCTCTGGGTTCCTGTTGATGTGCACGCCAGCATGGGCCAAGACCCCGCACAACGTCGACCAAGAGGCCGACACCTGGCTTGCGGCTCAACTCGATGATGCCATCGTTTCGTTGTTTCAAACAGAGTACGGAGAACTCTCTTGGGAGCACGTCCATGTCATCGATGGCTTGGGAACCTGGGCCGCTTGGCGGAAAAAGGGCAAGCATCAAGGGACTGACTTCGTGCTCGATCTCCCTCCCGCCGGAAACGAAGGTCGAATCCATGTCGCGTCCATCATCGCTGGTCGCGTCGTCAGCGTAAAGCCCGATTGGGGGGCCTATGGAAACACCGTCTTCGTGTTGCGCCAAGAACAACCAAAATTGCTGTTCATCTATGCACACCTAGATTCAATCTGGGCCAGCGCTGGAAGCGAGCTCCTCGCCGGAGAGCTGATTGGCACCTTTGGTTGCTCTGGGAACTGCGCTGGTCTGCGAGGTGAGCATATTCAGAACCAGGTCCATGTCGAGGTCTATGCGCTACCCGAGGACTTCGAAGCATCTCAGGTCGACTGGGATAGTAGGCCTTTATCCCAGATCCGAAGCCTCGCCGTCCATGACAAGGGTGCTGCCCACGGCATCGACCTACTCCCCTATCTCAGCGCTCACGCACCGACGCTCTGTGATCGCGACACCCTGGGCGAGGCCTACGGCTCAGCAGCCGAGCTCGACGCCATCATCGCCGAGAGCGCAGAGCAAGCGAAGAAGCGAAGGAGCAGCCGCGACCCTGGCCTCGATAGCGAAGGAGCTGCCCTCTCCAAAGCTCTCCCCGTTTCCCCAGGCGCAGCGCCCACTCCAGCGCAAGACTCGCCACCGCGCTCGGAAGCGGAGCTGCTTGACGACTTGCTCGACGAAGCCTTCGAGCCCTGAGTCGTCAAGCTCTCCGAGCTGCGAAAGAATACGCTCAGCCTCGGACGCTTGGGCAGAGCGCAGCGAAGCAAGCTTCGAGCTGGCTTTCGAGCCCGAAGTCGAGTCGAAGCTCCTGACTCTCGAAGCGAAGTGACCAAGCTTGAGCTCCCTCGTCTTCGACGAGCTCGAGCTCTGCGAACACCTTGGTGTGCAGCGCTGCGTAGGCTGCCGGGCCGGCAATGAGCCGCGCGGGT
>JAVFAO010000239.1:0-10744 GCA_034002465.1 Myxococcota bacterium | reverse complement strand
CACCCTCGACACCCAGACGGTCACCATCATCGTCCCGCCCTACATCCCCGAAGAGGTCTAGTGCGACCGCCCACACGAACGGGGTCCACGCGAACAACGACCTGAACTCAAAGGGATTCCAAAGGGTACCGCCCTTTGGCGGGGCGTGGGGCAGAGCCCCACGAACGTATTCCATCTTCCGACAGTACCACCCTTGGCTTAGCATGTCCCGCCGCCACTGGCTCTTCAAGAGCGAACCAAGCTGCTTCTCCTTCGCCCAGCTCATGGCCGCTCCAGACCGACGCAGCATCTGGGATGGGGTCCGAAACTACCAAGCGCGCAACCTCCTGCGCGACCAGGTCGCCCTCGGCGACGGTGTGCTCTTCTATCACTCCTCGACCAGACCCCCTCACGTCGCTGGCATCGCCAAGGTCTGCCGCGCTGCCTTCCCCGATCCCACCGCTTTCGATCCCCAAGCCGAACACTTCGACCCCAAGAGCATCCCTCACAACCCCCGCTGGTTCGCCGTCGAGGTCGAGGCCGTCTGCGCGCTGCCACGAATCCTGCCCATCGCCGAGCTGAGAACCCGACCGCTGCTCTTCGACATGCCTCTGCTCCAGAAGGGACAGCGACTCAGCATCCAACCCCTCAGCGAGTTGCACTGGCTCGAAATCCTCGGCCTCGCAGGTCTCCCAGAAAACCTCCTCGATACCCCACCAAGCTGAGCAACGGCGCGCCTCAGCCTTCCCTTCCTTGCTCGCTGCGAGTAGGGTGCAAAGAGGCGATGCGGGGGCTGTGGTTATCGATACAACTTGGGGAAACAGGCCAAGCGCCCAATGGACAAGAACTTGGGGAAACAGGCCAAGCGCCCAATGGACAAGAACTTGGGGGAACAGGCCATGCGCCCATTCGACAAGAAGTGTGCGCTGAGTCTCTCCAACACAGTGTCCAAACCTCGCAGCGCTCCATTTCTCGAGTACTCGCGAGCTCGCTCTCGTCATTCGGTCATCGGCCCTCGCCATCGAAAAGGAGGCCTTGTGCGCACCGTCGACATCATCGAAGCCAAGCGGGACAACCGCCCCCTGCCCCCTGAAGCGCTCACTGACTTCGTCAATGGCGTCGTCGCAGGAAGAGTCCCTGATTACCAAGCAGCAGCCTTCCTGATGGCGGTCTACTTTCGCGGGATGCACACCGAGGAGCTGGTCGCCTACGCCAAGGCCATGCTCTACTCTGGCGCCACCCTCTCGATGCCTTCACTGAAGGACCGCTACAAGGTCGACAAGCACTCCACCGGTGGCGTTGGCGACAAGGTCTCCATCACCCTCGCCCCGCTCGTCGCGGCCTGCGGCCCGGTCATCCCCATGATCAGTGGCCGCGGCCTCGGCCACACCGGCGGAACCCTCGACAAAATCGAAGCCATCGAAGGCATGAACGTCGAGCTCAGCGCCGAGGACTTCGAACGCTGTGTCTCCGACGTCGGATATGCCATCGCCGGACAAACCGCTGAGCTCGTTCCAGCCGACAAGAAGCTCTACGCCCTGCGAGACGTCACGGGGACCGTCCCCTCCATCCCGCTCATCGCGGCTTCGATCATGAGCAAGAAACTGGCGGCGGGGCTCGATGGGCTCGTCCTCGATGTGAAAACCGGCTCTGGCGCCTTCATGAAGTCCTTTGACGACGCCGCCACCCTCGCCCAAACCATGATCGCCATCGGCGAGGGCATGGGATGCCGCACCAGAGCTTGCGTAACGAGCATGGAGCAACCGCTGGGGCGGGCCGTGGGTCACAGCAACGAGATGGTCGAAGCCTTCGCAGCGCTTCGCGGCGAAGGCCCCAAGGACTACCTCGAGGTGTGCATGGCCCTAGGCGTCGAGATGCTCCAACTCGCGTTGGGCGTGAGCGCAGACGCTGCGCGCGCCTCACTGCGCGCCGCCATCGACTCGGGCAGAGCCCTCGAACACTGCCGCCGCTGGATCGAAGCCCAGGGCGGCAACCCGCGGGTCATCGACGAGCCCTACAAATACATGCCCCGCGCCCCCCACGAGCGCATGCTCGAAGCCACCGTCAGCGGCTACCTCAACGCCTTCGACTGCGCTGAGGTGGGCCGAGCGTGCGGCATCCTCGGCGGCGGTCGCGCCACCGCCTCGGACAAGATCGACCACGCCGTCGGCATCGAGGTCTTGGCCAAGCTCGGTGACCGCATCGATCCTGGAACCCCTCTCTTCTCCATCGCCTATCGCGACGAGGACAAGGCCAAGCAGGCCGAGGCCCTGCTTCGCCAAGCCATCATCATCAAGGATTCGCCATGCCAAGCCCCAAGCCTGCTGCGAGCCCAGTTTTCGAAGGCGAGCGAAGAGGCCTCCAGCCCCGGCAAATCGCAATGAGCTGACACGAAAGACGCAGGCGACGCGACGTTTCTCCGTCACCTGCTGAGCGAATCACGACGTCGATCACCAGGGATTCCACCCCTCGAAGTCCCGGCAATGAGGCCACTTCGCATGCCTTCTCTGCCCAAGCAAGTCAGCGCTCGATTCAGCAACAGGGGCTTCCTGAGCTGGACTCGCCTCCCCTTCATCCTACTCGTCATTGCCTGCGTTCTACTCATGCTCACAGGCGCTTTGTTCGAGAACGACAGCTCCTTCGCCGACACGCAAAGCGAGGAAGCCGTTCGAGAGGAGGGCGTCGTCCAACAGAACGCCACTCAGTACCTCCCCGAGCAGCCCGAGGAGCAGGGCGTGGCAGCGACCCTCGCCGCCAAGCGCAGTGAGGCCAAGAGCGACTGGAGTAGCCGGGGGATCAGCATCCTCGGCGTCTTTGCCTTGCTCGGCATCGCCTATCTGCTCTCTGTGAACCGCCGCGCCATCAAGTGGCGAATCGTCATGGTTGGCCTGTCGCTGCAACTTGGCTTTGCCATGTTCATCCTCTGGACCCCGATGGGAAAGGCTTTGTTCGCCTGGCTCAACGGAGCGGTGAACGTCCTGCTCGGCTTCACCAAAGCCGGAAGCACCTTTATTTTCGGGAGCTTTTCGAGCGGGAAGATCGAGCCGGCGCTGGCCAACTTCGCCTTCGACGTGCTGCCAACGATCATCTTTTTCTCGGCCTTCATGACCGTGCTCTACCACATCGGTATCATGCACTTCGTCGTGCGCTGGATGGCCATGCTCATGGTCAGGCTGATGGGCACCTCTGGAGCCGAGTCCCTATCGGCGACCGCCAACATCTTCGTCGGTCAAACCGAGGCGCCTCTGGTCATTCGGCCGTACGTCGAAACCATGACCCAATCCGAGCTCATGGCGGTGATGAGCTGCGGCTTTGCGACCGTGGCAGGTGGCGTGATGGCAGCCTATGTCGCGATGCTCTCTCCCGTCTTTCCCGACATCGCCGGACACCTCATCGCGGCAAGTGTGATGAGCGCCCCTGCCGGGCTGGTCATGGCCAAGATCATGGTCCCAGAACAAGAAACGCCCAAGACCCTCGGAAAGGTCAGCCTCCCCAAGGAATCCCTGGACGCCAACGTCATCGATGCAGCGGCGCGAGGCGCTGGCGAGGGGCTCAAGCTCGCGCTCAACGTCGGCGGTATGCTGCTCGCTTTCGTCGCCCTCATCGCCCTCATCAACTACTCCGTCTCTCTGCCGAGCCGAATCCACAACGAGAGCGCCCTCGCGGCAATGCGCGACTACATGAACAGCGCCATGCTCCCCGTTCCGGAAGGCTGTGAGCAGCCCGACTCTGATGAGGCCATCGTCGCCTGTACCCATCGCAGCATGGTCCACAGCGCAAGCGCCAAAGGCATCGAAATCCCAAAGGAACTTCGCAGTCTCGAAGGTGAGCTCGAGGAACAAGCCGAGCAAACCGAAGCGCTGGGGGCGCTGCTCGTCCCCCAGTTGCAGGCGCTCGCTCCGCTTGAAGGCAGTCCGGCGCTTCGCGACTGCGAAGAGGGCTCCATCGCCGCTTGCGGCGCCATCCTCACCGTCAGTCAAGATGAACGCTGGTCGACGCCTCTCGAGAGCCCCTCCTTCTGGCCCTTCATCTCGCTCGAATTCCTCTTTGGCTGGCTCTTCTTTCCCCTCGCCTGGCTGATGGGGGTCCCCTGGGAAGACTGCCACACTGTAGGCCAACTACTTGGAATCAAGACGGTTATCAATGAATTCGTAGGCTACCTCAAGCTCGCGGAGGTGCTCCCCGACTTGCACTACCGCTCCGTCGTGATCTCAGTCTACGCCCTCTGCGGCTTCTCCAATTTCAGCTCCATCGCCATCCAAATTGGCGGCATCAGTGGCATCGCCCCCTCGAGACGCGCAGACTTGGCCCGCCTCGGATTACGCGCCATGATCGCAGGCTCGCTCGCCTGCTTCCTCACCGGCAACATCGCTGGTGCCCTGCTCGTGTGAGTCGTAGCATGGAATTCACCCCCGACTTCGCTGCACGCTTTCTTCGCCGCTACCTGCTCGGCCGCGAATACGAAGTGGGCTTGCCCATCGAAGCCAAAGAGTACGCGCTCCTCATGAGCTGGTTCACGGGCCGTCCAGCGCTCGTCGATGAGCTCGAGGCCATTCTGCAGAAGCGTGCAGCAGCACACTTCGTGAGCCCTGGCCCGATCCTCTTCGATGAACACGTCTTGGAGCTCACCGTCGCCCTCTACCAGCTCCTCTTTGCATTCCACGCGTCGGTCCAACAAGGGAGAGTCTCCCGCGCTCGCCTCGAAGCGCTCTGCCGAGACGTCATGCTACTCTTAGAGCGCATGGAGCCCCCTACTGCTCGCCATGAAATCCTGCGCAATCACCTGATTCTCGAGCCCTTCTTGCGCAGCTTCAGACTCGACACCACCGTTCGCTTCTCACGACGTGCCATTCGTTTTTACGGCCAGCCGGTGCACCTCAACTGGTTCGCGCGCCGTCGTCCACACACCGATGAGCAAAGCAGCGTCGACCTCGCCGCCCAGGCTTTCGACGGCCCCCTGGCGCCAGCAATGCGCCTGCTGCTCAGCCGCAGCCCACTCAGCAAGTGGCTCTACGTCCACAGACTCTTTGGCCATTTCCAGCTCGAGACGAACGAAAATGTGCTGGAGGAGCGGGATGCCTGCCGGCTGATCTGCAACCGCTGGCTCGAGCTCGGCAGCGAACAGTGTTTGCCCAGCCTCGGCGAATGCTGCTTCTCGATGCGTCCAACGGATGGCAGTCGAGAGAGCCGCGTAGCGCTCGCTCGGATGCTGCTCAACCATGCGCTGAGCGCAGCCTACTGGCGGCCTGAGCGCCATCTGCCTAGGGTCTTCGACGAAACAGCAAGCCCCAAGCTGACCCTCTATCAGCCCATGCATCGCAGTCAGAGCTACACCACCAGCGAAGACTTACAGAAATCTCAACGGCTGCTCTTCTTGCGCCGAGCCTGGGGCGCGGTTCTGTTGCTGCTCAGGCAAAGCGAACGCCTCGCGGTTCCAGAATGGGACCGTCAATCGGAGACGGTCAAGCGCCTCACCGAACAGCTCGAAGCCACACCAGGCGCTCTCGTGGCCGCAAATGAGATGCAGAATGCCGTCGCGCTGCTGATGAGCTGATCGGTGCTCTCGACAATGTGCTGAAATCCTATTGCCATTACGAAGGATTGGCAGCTTTCGCGCAGGTGCCCGAAAGCACAGCACTGTCTATCGGGTGATCGCGTTTCGCCGAGTCGCTGGCGGCAGCAGGCGAGCGCTGTGGAGTCGTTCGAGCAGCTCTTCGAGCTCTGCCTCATCGCTGCCCTCGAGTGGCAGAGACAAGTTGGGGGAAGAGGCCAAGCGCCCAATCGACAGGAAGTCTCTCTCCTCTCCTCGAAGGCGCCAGAGCAGCTCGGCCTCGAGCAGGGCAAAGAGGGGATCCTCTTCGCAGCCACGGGCCACTTCGAGCAGCGCCTCATCCCCAGCTTCGAGGCCGGCTCGCGAGCACAGACGCGCCTCCAACAGGCGCAACGCGATCTCTGCATCCGCTGACGCCAACCCGTGTGCACGCTGCAGATCCGCTTCTGCGCGCCCCAAGACGCCAAGCTCCAGTAAGCTCGTCCCCCGAGAAAACCACATCTCTGCGTTCTCGGGTGCCAACTCGATGGCGCGGTCGAATGCATCGAGACCGCTCTCGACGAGCTCCAGATTGACCATGGCGATGCCCCGCAAGCGGTACGCTTCTGCCATATCTCGTCGTTGCACCAAAACCAAGGTCAGGTACTCCAGGGCTCGCTCAAACTCGCCCAGGAGCAGGCAGACCCTCGCAAGCCCAAGCAACGCCTCGAGGTGCCGCCCATCGAACGTCAAAACCCTCCGATAAGCACGCAAAGCCTCGAGCGCCATGTTCTCGTCCTCTGCGCGTCTCCCTACTGTCAACCAATGCCCGAGATCACTCACGTCGTCCATCCGGCTTTCGAGCTTCCAGCCCATTCGCTCCCCGTCAACGAGGCACAATGCCCCCGGCAAGAGGCTGTAGCGCTACTCCTAAGCGCCAACCCAGCTCCATTTCATCCCGTCGATTGGTCTCGGCTGTCGATTGGCTCCATGCCACTCTCACGCGAGAGGCTCGTGCAGCGACACCAAGGCTGCGGTCACGCAGCCGTCAACTCCAATGAAGGCAATCCCAACACCTTGTGCAGCAGCTCGCCGGTCCGCCTGTGACACAGAGCACAGCAAAGCTCACCATCTCAAAACGTTTGATAGTGCGGCGGTGCAAGCATACCTGCTGTGGTGCCATGCGTTCGACACCAGCCATCTAGCTCGTACACCCGCCTCGCAGACAGGTCAAAAAGTCGACAGCTCCGCCTCGCACGCCCGCCTGACAAGATGAGTTGACAGAGCACTGCCGCCCCAAGCGGGCCCTTGCATTCGTTCGCGTTCCGACACCCGTTCGGCTTGACGACCTGCGGGACAGAGCACCTTGCGCTCTCTTTCGGTGCCCTGCTTTCACTCGTCGCTACTGCCCCGCAACAGCAGCACGGGCTCTCGATGGTCGCTGGGAGCGTGCCCTTGCCAGTCCCCTACTCGGCAACATGACAGCAATGTCGTACATGGCCACGGACTCCTCTCGTCGTCCCCTCAGCTCGCTGCGCAAACGCCACGCGTCAGGGCTCCTCAGAACGACGCTAAGCTCTTGAAATCAAATACCGAACACAATGAGAATGAGGTGACGCCCCAGCGCCAACGACCAACCGCACCGGGAAGCATCCTCGTTTCCCCCTCTTCTTACCCTCGCAAACCCACTGTTGACGCGCACTTGCACAGCATGGCGCGAATTCTGCTTAGCTGCGTGCAGGCGAGTTGACGTTCCCCAGACGACACTCCGACCCTGTTGCAATCTGCCGCCGGACACTCTCCAGAGTGTCCGGCCGCCTTTCGTCCTCGAGTTTCTCACGTCCAAGCGCTTGCGCTCGAAGCCGGATTCGCATACTGCTCGTCAACGGATTGCGACGCCGCAGCCAGGGGGCCATGCGTCGCTGCACACCAACGCCGAAGGGTGCGCGCCGAGAATGGCGGGTACCCGAACGCCTGCTCTCAGTGCTTGGTGCACGAACAGACTTCGAGGCTTCCACACGGAGGCTGAGCGATGTGGCAATGGGTGAGAAAATGGCTGTGGGATGATTGGCAGACTCAGCCCAAAGCCTCACCAGTGCTGGTGGCCGAGCTGTATGGTCCCCACGCATTGTCCCTGTACCGCGCTCTGCGTCAATGGCAGGATGAGTGGCAATCGTATCTGCTCGAGCATCCTCATCCCGTCGAGGCGCAGCTCAGCTTGCTCGCACGTTCGTTCCGGCGCTTGTTGCTACACCTTCAGCGGCTTCGCCACTGCGCGAGCGCCGAAGCCGAACGTCAAAAGTACACCCAACATTGGCAAGCCTGGCATCTCAAGCCCTCGGATCGTTTGTCCGTCGCCATGGGCGAGCTCTTCGAGATGCTCCCCGAAGAAAGCTCTGAGCAGGCTCTCGAGCAGGCCTGCTCACGCATCCTCCCGATGATCGAACACCGCAACCGCCAGCTCAGCGCAGTCTTCGAAGAAGCCCACTGAAGTTCTTGTTGATTGGGCGCTTGGCTTGTTGCCCCACGTTTTTGTTGATTGGGCGCTTGGCCTGTTGCCCCGGCGTCCCACCGTCAACTTGGCTCCGCCTCATCGGCCTCTCGGATGAGCTGCAAAAACGCATGGGATAACGACGGCGCCTGGCTTTGAAGCGTGAGCGAAGCAGTGGTCCTCTCGGCCAGCAGTCGCCCCTTGTGCATCACCAGAATACGATCGGCGAGCAGCTCCACCTCGCTCAGGACATGGGTGGAAAAGAGCACCGCACGACCGTCCTCTCGCGCGCGAAGCAGGGTCTGCATGACGAAGGAGCTGGAGACGATGTCGAGACCTGAGGTGGGCTCATCGAGCACCACCACCCGAGGATCATCAAGCAAGCAGCGCGCAAGGCTGACGCGTTGCTTCTGTCCCGTCGAGAGTTCGCCGCAGCGTCGCTGGGCAAAGTCATCGATGCCAAAAGCCTGCATGCTCTCGCTGACGACATCCTTGAGCCGCGGCTCGGGAATCTGACGCAAACGACCGAAATAATAGAGAAACTCTTTGGGCGTCAGGCGCCCATACAGGCCGGTGTCACCTGTCAGGTAGCCGAGCCTTGCGCGAACCTCCAGCGGGGCCTCCACGGTGTCGAAGCCATGTACGCGCACCCTTCCGCGGTCTGGCGCAAGCAAGGTCGCGAGCATCCGCAGCATGGTGGTCTTGCCTGCCCCGTTGGGTCCGAGCAGCGCGACGATCTCGCCCGCCCGCACCTCGAAGCTGAGCCCATCCACGGCGAGCAGCTCACCGTAGCTGCGGCTCACGTCGGCCACCTCGATCAGCGGTGTTGCTGCCGTTGCAGCAGAGACTTCGTTGCTTGGGTTGGGCTCGGACAGCGATGGACTCAGCACACTCATGGCTCGCTCCCCCAGCTGGCAAGTCCTCCCAAGTGCTGTCCCTTCGCAGTAGAGACGGTCGTTCCAGAGAATACAGCAGGAGCAAAGATGAGGGTGGCCTTGGCCTTGTTGTTCGTCGAGCTCGTCTGGGTCACCGAAGTCGCCAACTCGACGAACAAGTCAGCGCACACCGCCGCGCAGACCGCACCGGAACAGCCGAGCTCGAACGGGACTTCCCGCCAACCGCGTGCGCAAGGGCAGTAACACGAAGGCCCTCTGACTGCGGACTCGTTGACAGCACAGAGGCTGTCACAGGACGTGTCTTCGACGCCGCAAAACCCCAGCGCACAGCCCTCACGACAGGCATCAGTATCGGTGCAGCTGCACAGCACACACCCTTCGGGAGGCGAGGTCTGGTCAGAGTTATCGGGGCCGACGTCAACGAAGTCGTGCTTGACGTCGTCCGGGCCTGGCTTGTCCGACTCCAGACATCCCAAGAACAACGCAAAAAAGCCAAGCACCCAGGCGAAGGTCCATACGACACGCATACTCATGGACTCGCTCCCTTCTCGTGCAGCGGAATAATGCCAGGAGACAAGTGCACCGCCTTGTTGCTGTGCACTGCCCCAGGGCTGAAGGTCGCAGGGGCAATGCAGAAAATTCCGGAATACGCATCGGATTTGCCTGCCCAAGATGCAGCAGCCTGCGAGGAGAAGTGCTCTGCGCAGACCACATTGCAACGCGTGTACTCGCAGCTCCCGCTCGACGACGGACGTACTTGCCAGCCGTCGCGACAGAGACACGCGCACCCACTCACTGCCTGGTCCTTGGCCTCCATCTCGGTAGTCCCGCCAGTCACACAAGCATCCGCACAGGACTGCTCAGCACAGGCCAGCACGCTGTGCTCAGCGTCGCACCAGCACTGCGTACAGCCCAAAACGCTTGGCGGTGTCTCTTCCTCAAGCTCGTTGTCGACCTCAATGGTCTCTCCGATGTGGATCTCAGTCTCGAACTCCTGCTGGTCCACATTGATGTCCACCAGGTCTTTCTGGTCTCCGTTGTCCTTGACGGCCTCGCCGCAAGCGAAGACCCCCACACCGACGACGAGCACCAGCGCAAAACAACGCACCGCAGCGATGGATGCCTTCTTCTCTGCCATGACCACTCACCAGTTTTCTGAGGCACAGTGTCAGCGCAAGCTGATGATTCAACGCAAGCAAGCGAGCGAAGCGAGGCCTGAGTCAGCGTCTGTCGCGGGCGCATCCGATGCGGCTGCGCAGCGCTGCGAGGGCCTCGCGGGAGCGAACGAATGCAAAATGATGAAAGAAGCCGCCCTCCTTCACCAGACGCCCCTGGTCTGCAAGAAGCTCACCAAGTCGCGCTGCCAACGACCGCTGCGCTTCGAGTGCGACCAAAGGGCCGCTGTGCTGATGCCAAGGCGAGCGCTCCAGACAGTCGCCTCCAAGCCCTCGACGCGGCCGCTAACGACCTAAAATCGAATGGGATTTCAAAGAGCTAGCCCTTTGGAGCGCGGAGCCAGCAGGCGACAGGGGTCAAGGCATCGCTCAGCCAACGTCCCGTCACCACGGTCAGTGAAAAGAGAACTTGGAGAAGCAGGACAAGCGCCCAATCTACAAGAACTTCGGGATACAGGACAAGCGCCCAATCTGCAAGATCTTCGGGATACAGGACAAGCGCCCAATCTACAAGATCTTCGGGATACAGGACAAGCGCCCAATCTACAAGAGGGACCGTGTAACGAACGTCGGTTCGGCCCCATGCGCTTACGCCGCCATTTTGGTAGGTTCAAGCAGGGGAGTCTTACTCGACAGGTACCTTGCTCTTGCGGTCATGAGCTGTTCTGCTCTG
>JAVFAO010000238.1:0-10757 GCA_034002465.1 Myxococcota bacterium | reverse complement strand
ACGAGCTGATAGGCGCGTGGCTCCACGGCGAGCTGGCCGAAGCTGCGGAATGGCCCGGCACCGCGTCGCATGGAGAGCAAGTGCGCGTCGCGGAGCAGGAGCGCTGCGTCGTGGCCGCCGAGGCGGCTCGGGTCCGGCTTGGGAAACCGAGCCTCGCTAACGGGCTCGGGCTCGAGGGGGAGGTAGATGAGGGTCTGGTCTTCCTCGGAGCCGGAGATGGGACGGACGCGAAGGGTGTCTGCTGAGCTCCCGGTGAGGACCATCCAGTCGCGCCCGCGAGCTGTGACGAGGGTACCGGGGCTGAAGATGGCGTCGTTCATGTCTGCTTCCCGAGGAGCGCTGCGAGGCGGCCGAAGCTCGTGTTCCACGTCGAGCGCTCACCGAATCGGATGAGCTCGAAGCCCAGGTCATCGAGCTGCGTCGCGGCGTCAGATGCCAGCTCGTCGAGGAGCACCGCGACGTAATGCTGGCGCCAGACCAGTGGGAGCGAAAGCGAGCCCAGCGTGAGGGGCTCGGCATCGGCCGCCGGGAGGGCTCGGCGCGAGGCTTCCGCCACCCAGTCGCGTTCGGCGTCAGAGCTGTCTGGCCCCGGCTCAGGCGGCGGGCTCGTCCGCGGCCCCTGTGCTCGCGCTGAGGCGAGGCGCAGAAGCAGCCGCCGGGCCCCTTGGTCGCGCCGATCGATGAGCTCGTGGTCGGGCTGGTTGTAGTAAGACATCAGGCAGCGGTAGCAGGCTGCGACACAGGCGGTTCCGGGCTCGTCGACGAACTGCGTTGCGTCGTCGGGAAGCGCTCCGTCGTCGCTGATTTCGAAGTGCATGACCTGCAGCGCCTTGCGGGCGACAGCAGCGAGGCTGACGGGCTCCGTGGCGAGGCGGCTCAGAACGCCAGCACCACCTTCAGTCGCCTCGTAGCAGAGGAAGCCGTTGCGTTCGGCGCGAGTGGGCATGGGCTCAGCGAGGATCTCGCCCTCCTCGAGTTGGAACACGGCCTCGAGCCCGCGCAGCAATGCGTGCTGTAGCGTCGCGATGCTGGTCTCAGTCAGGGCGTCGTCGAGCGGCGTGAAGAGCAGCGCGTTCTTACGGTCCTGGACGCTCGGCACGATCCACTGCCGGGGAGACGCTGTCGGGTCCTGGAGCTCGTCCTCGTCTTCGTTCTTGGCCCAGGCCCCGGAGACTGGGTCGATCTTGAAACCGAGCGTCTTCTTGTCGGCGCGTCGACGAAGACCCTTGTTGAGACGGGTGATCGTGGCGCCGGGTCCGTAGGCAAGATGCGCGATCTCACCGTCGGAGTCGGAGGCCGTGGCATTCCGTACGTCGAGCTCGTGGTCTCGCGCCGCCCACTCGAAGGTGGTCTGCAGTTCGAATCCCTGTCGCTGGCGCTCCTCGTCGTTGGCCGTGATGCGCTCTGCTGGCTGTGTGGCGACATTCTCGATGCGGTAGACGTTGTTGATGATCTCAGCGGTTCCGAGCGAGGCACCACACGCATGGCACATGGAGACCTGGTCATCGAAGTGCCCTGCGCCACACTCCGTGCAGATCCGAACCGACTTGGTCGGCAACTGCACCTCCGGCGTCGCGGCGTCGCACTGCCCGAGAGACAGGAGTGCCCGGACGACACGGTAGGCGCGGCCCTCGTGATAGACGAGGCTACGCGGCCCGAACTCGGAGAGCGCGAGGAAGCGAGGTCTCTGGAGGTAGGTCTGCCTGCCGTGCCCATCCATCGTCGCCGGAACGTAGGCCATCAAGGGCAGACGCGGGAAGTTGTAGCCGGGCAAGAAGCCTTCCGTCGCCAGATAGCGGTACGTGTAGAAGTCGCTGGACAGGCTGCTCGTGCCGCGCTGCAGAAGGTTGAGCTGGTCGATGGCTTGGGCATGGCGAACCTGTGCGGCGCGCTTCTCCTGATAGGGCGCGGCATAGTCGTCCATCGTGCGACGGGCGGCGTCACGTTGCTCCTCCGCGGCGGCGAAGAGCTTGCGCCACCGGTCGAAGGCCTTGTCGAAGCGGTCGAGCGCCGTCGCGGCGATGGAGTCGGCGTAGCTATCCCGGCCAGTGTACCAGGGCGCCATTTCGAGCGTGAGGTCCTCGGCGACGAGCTCGAGCACCCGACGAATACGCTCGACTGCGGAGCGAGCGACGCGCTCTTTGCGCATGGCGGTGTCGAGGCTCTCGATGAGGGGGCGACCGGGCTCCGTGAGGACCAGCAGTTCAGCGATGCTCGGGTCGAGGGGCTCATCGACGCAGGAGAGCCACACGGCCTGAAGATGGCTGTCCACCAAGTCGCGGTTGGCCAGCTCGAGCAGTGGGGCCTTGACCTCGCCGTGCACCATCGCGCGGGGGTCGCGGAAGAAGTACTGGTCGTGCGGGCTCTGCGACGAGGAGTAGGTCAGGACAAGCGCGGCTTGGCCGCTACGGCCAGCGCGACCACTGCGCTGAGCGTAGTTGGCTGGCGTCGGCGGCACGTTGCGCATGTGCACGACGTTCAGAGCGGAGATGTCGACACCCAGCTCCATGGTCGGAGAGCAGAACAGAACGGGGAGGAAGCGATTCGCCTCGCCAATCTCGCGAAGACGTTTGTCCTCGGCGCTCAGCTCCTCGCGCTCCTTCTCCCCATAGCGGAATCGCTTCTCACGGACTGCACGGCGCTCGCCGTCAACCTGCGCGGTGTGCTCCCGCGCCTCGAAGCCGAAGAGCGGATGGAGTTGGGCATTGAGCATCGCGGCGAGGTTCGTGTAGAGGTCGCGGAAGAAGGCATTCTCCGTCGACGAGCGCACACCTGGCTCGGGTTCGCCAAGTCGGAAGAGCACAGCCGCATCGTTGAGCCGCCACCCTGCTTGGTCGAAGGGCGTGTTCTCCTCTGACACCAGACCATGTGCGGTGGCTGCCCGCAGGAGGTCTCCGATCAGCGCATCGAAGTCCTTGGACTTCACATTCCGGATGGCGCCATCGCCGTTCCATAGGCGGCTCTCGCGCAGGGTCTTGCCCAGCGCGGTGCGCGAGCCGCCACGAACGACGAGGTCCATGTCGCGCAGCGAGCTCTCTTTGCGCCGCGGCGCGGCGACCATCATCCAGCGCGAGCCCCGCGGCTTCTCGTCATTGCCAAACCCCCAGGGAGGACGAATGCGGCTGTGGGAGCGGGCGACGATCTGCTCGAGGACCGTGGCGTCGAGCACCTGACTCTTGATGGCCATCCACTTGCGCAGGTGGTCCAGCAGCTCGCGGTAGAGCTTCACGCGTACTTCAGGTGTGGCATGCTTCAGCAGAGGGTGAGCGTTTTCGAACTCCTCTTGATCGGCGGCGAGTGCCTCGATGCCCTGATACTCGACTTGGACGAGGCCCAGTTGCTCGAGGTTGGGGTTGGTGTAGCGCCACCCGCGGCGTTGGTCGTACCACACGCGGTACGCGAGGATCTGACGGAGTGTCGCCTCAGCCTCCTGCAGATTGAAGCCCTTGAGGTTGGGCTCTTGTAGCCACTCGGCACGGACCTCGGGGGCAGCACGGTCGAAGCCGAGGGCTTTCTGCTGCGCGGCACCGATTTCATCGCTGCGAAGGCCACGTTCCCCAGCGGCCTGCAGTGCCCCCAGGAAGCCAGCTCTCACCAGGCTCACGAACAAGAAGTCGTTGAAGTGCCCCGCCTGGAGGGCCGCATCCTGCCGGTTGTCGGTGAAGCCGAGGAGCTTACGGGTGAACTGCTCGAGCCCCGACTGCTCACCATGCATCCAACGAAGCGCGCTGGCGACAAGCACTGTCGTTGCCGAGCTTCGACCTTCGGCAGAGAGCGACGCGAGCCGTGTACGATCGCGCGCTGCGCCGCCTTGTGTGTGTCCGCAGCGAAGGCAGAAGCGGAACTTGCCGGGGATGAACCAGGCCTGCGCGCCCGTGCCCAAGCGGCCATCGGCTGCGACGTGCAGCTTCGTCACGCGAGCTCCACGGTAGTTGAGCCTCAGCCGCGGATTGCCCTTGGCGTCGTACTCGAGCCACGTCTCGGGGTAGTCCTCGTCGCGGTCATCGAAGGAGAAGTCGGGGTCGCCGAGCGGATGTAGCGTGACGAAGCCGAACTGCTCTCGTCCGTCGCCCACCCCGTCAGAGGGCTCAGTGGGGTCGGCAGCGGGAGCTGCATCGTCAATGCTGCGAGCAAGAACGAGGCGCTGAGCGTTCGCGTCGACCAGCCGAACCGGGTGGTATTCGTGCCCGCATTCGCGGCAGAAGTGGAGCGGATACAGTCGCTTCTCGCTTTGGCTCGGTAGGAACTGCTGCCCGTCCACCGTGACCGTCCGCTGACCAGCAGGCTCCAATGTGGCGTATGCGTGCCCCGCGCCGGAGATGAACTGGTGCAGCTTGAAGGCAAAGAAGCTGCGCGAGCTGGCCCCCTCAAACGAGGCGCGGTCCTGCTCCGGTACGCTCGAGACGAGGAGCAGGTCCTGAAGCGCAGCGCGACAGGCGAGCTCTGGGCGCCCCGCGTCGCTTGCCAGCGCCGTGACCGCTTCGGTGACCGTCATCGGCCGCGCTCGAAGCCACCGCTGATCGAGCTCTGAGAATGTGACGCCGAGTCGCGTCTCGACCCAGACCGCCAACGGGTGCGTCGCAAGGTCAGCGTTGGTGATCGTGGGCGAGAGCCCTGCATCGATGGCTGCGCCGAGCGCAGAGCTCACCGAGGTGGAGCTCGCCGTCGGGTCTGTGATCCGCTCGAGCGTCTCGACGATGACGTTGCTCTCGGGGATCGCAACCGAGAACAGCTTCGAGGCGACCCGTGCAACGACCCGGCTCTTGTCCTCGATGGAACCTTCGCTCGCCATCGTTGCAGAGGTGCCGATGCACTGCAGCTTCTCAGGCCGAAGACGCTCGCGAACGCGCCGCACGAGCAGCGCGACGTCTGCACCCTGACGGCCACGGTACGTGTGCAGCTCATCGAGGACGAGGAAGCGAAGACCAACACAGTTGTCGATGACCCGCCGATCGACCTCCTCCTGCCGCGTCATGAGCAGCTCGAGCATCATGAAGTTGGTCAGCAGGATGTCGGGCGGGTTGTCGGCGATGCGCTTGCGTTCTTCTGCATCCTCCTGGCCTGTGTAGCGGGCGAAGGTGATGGGCGGTGCGCCTGGCAGGTTGCCGACGAACTTCCACAGCTCTTCGAGCTGAGAGTTCGCCAGCGCATTCATCGGGTAGATGATGATCGCGCGTGTTCGGGCCTGGCCGCTCTTGCGCTTCTCGGCGAGCACGCGGTTGACGATCGGAATGAAGAAGCACAACGATTTGCCCGAGCCCGTGCCGGTGGTGACGATGAAGCTCTCGCCCGCCTCGGCAAGCGCAATGGCCTGTTCCTGGTGCTTGTAAAGCGTGAGCGGCTTGCCCTTGACTTGAAAGATGTCCGCGCAGATGGGATCGAGCGCGCTCTGATTCACGAGACTCTGGATATCGGTCGAGCACTTGTAGCTTGGGTTGAGCTGGATGAGCGGCTCAGGCCAATAGCGCTCCTCGGCGTAGATGGCCTCGACCTGCGCTCGGATATCCGGCGCGTGGATCGTCGTGAAAGAGGTCGCGAAGCGCTTGTACTCGTCGATGACCGAGTCTCGGAGCGCGAAAATGTCGAGCGCCGGAGCGCTGCTCCTACTGCTCATCGCTCGTCTCCTTCGTCGCTCAGAGCTTCTCTCGTTGGAGGGTGTGGAGCGCGGCGCGCACCACGCCCGATGAACGGGCTGCCTGTCTTAAACAGCGGAACTGCGCGGAAGTCAATCGGTGGACGGTTTTGAGAAGCGCGGCTCGAGGTGCGCTCATCCGGACCCTGCGGTGTATTCAATAGAATCCCGGCGTGGCCCCCCGCAAGGCGAGAAGAGGATGGCGCGCGCGGTCAGCGCGAGGCAGACTGGGGTCCGCGCGCGCACGCACCTTCGGGTTGACGCAGGCGATGGCGGTGAGAGATCCCATGAGTGTATTCTGAATCCATGGAGGGCGGACACGCAGGTCCGCCCCTACTTTCAACCTATCCAGCCCAGCACGGGCGCGATGAATCGCGCCCGGCTTGTCGCACCGCCTGGCCGTGTATTCCCAGGATTGCAGAGGGGTTGCCCCCGCAATGCGAGGAGAGGATGGCGCGCGGTCAGCGCGAGGCGGACTGGGGTCCGTGCGCGCAAGCGCTGTGGTTTCACTCAGGGGCGCTCACTTTGCGCCGCTTGGCTTCCGAGCGCTTGCGCCGTTGGTACGCCGAGCGAGCTTCACGGGCTATCTTCGGGTGCTTGCGGAAGACGAACTGAGCGGCCGCACGGACGCGCTCGACGCGCTCAGAGAGTAGGGCCATGATCCGATTGCGCTGTTCGATGTATGCTGACGCAGGACGGCCACTTCCCAGCCCCATCTCAGCGAGGCGCGCGGCGACCAGCTTGGCCCGCTCGATGAACTTGGGGTCGAAGGAGGAGAGCAGCTCGAGCTTGCTGAGCAGGCGCTCCGATAAGCCAGCGTAGTCCTTCAGCGCCTGGACGGTGGTGGCCAGGGTGCTGTCGCTCTGGCTTCGGGCGCTGATGACGGCCAAGGCGTGGTCGTCTGCGTCTTCGACACCGTCGTCCAGCACGAACTCACAGGCGAGGTGCAGTTCGCTGAGGAGTTCTTGGGCCTCGCTGAGCAGGGCGCTACGTTCGCTGTCAGCGCCCCCCTCGAAAGCGGCCTTCAGGTGCAGGTCCCTGGCGGCGCGGGCGAGCGACTCGAGCTCGTCGGCGATGTTGGCTGAGAGGAAGGCCGCGGCCTCACTCAGGCCGGGCACGCCGTCTTTGGCATCCCAGCGCTCGCGGATGAAGCTCACCAGGCCTTCGGTTTCGAAGAGATAGACCGCAAACGGCATGCGCCACGCATCTGGCCCCAGAGGCGTGACGGCCTGCATCGCCTCAGCCCACTTCTCTAGATCGGCTCCACTCATGTCTCCTCCCAGGTGTGAGCGCGGCGTGCTGTGGATGGGTCGACAGCCGCCGCCTTGAAACTCGCCCTCATTGTGTCGCAGGAAGCGCCTTTGCGACGGTCGTGAGCGAGCGTGTGAGCAGTTTCTTGTTGATTGGGCGCTTGGCCTGTTCCCCCAAGTTCTTGTTGATTGGGCGCTTGGCCTGTTCCCCCAAGTTCTTGTTGATTGGGCGCTTGGCCTGTTCCCCCAACCTCTTGTTGATTGGGCGCTTGGCCTGTTCCCCCCACTGGTTGGCGGTGCTCCGGAGATAGTTTGCACGCGTGCAAACAAATTGTCCGCCGCGTGCAAACAAATGGTCCGCCGCGTGCAAACAAATGGTCCACCGGGTGCAAACACCCTGTCCACCGGGTGCAAACACCTGTCCACCGGGTGCAAACACCTGTCCACCGGGTGCAAACACCCTGTCCATCGCGTGCGGGCACTGCTCCGGGGCGTGAAAGCCAGGATTCGGCGCGTGGGCTGGCCACCAAGACCGCCTGAGTTCCCACTTCGGCGGCTCTCGCGGACCTGCTCGCAAACTCGCGTCTGGCCCTCATGCGTGCTGACCTCTGTATCCCGGTGGTGAAGCGTTTGCGCTTGCTAGAGAGCACCAAGCCGTCGTCGACGGCAAAAGGTCTCCAATTTGGGAGGAGCTGTCAAGCAGGAAAATCGATCGGATTTGCTCGCTCTCGGGCAAGCACCAAAAGCAAGCTGCATTTCCTGTGGAATGCCGATTGGATACGTGCCCTTCGCTGGCTTGTGCTTCGGCTGCAATTCCGGGATTCCGCTCCCTGGAAGCTTGACGATCCACTTGCCGAGCTCGTTTCGAGCAGGCAGAGCAAAGCGGTCCTCGTTTCGAATCATCGAGAACTTGAGCTGCACACCAGCTAGCGAGAAGCGCAGCGTCTGCTCTGGGAGGGTGCGTTGCTCTGCTTGCGCAGTCTTCGTGTCGCGGTGCACTGGCCGCACCACGACAGCGCCGGGAAGATCATTGCCGAGCGCGCAGAGCAGGCCCTCGCTATCGTGCTCCAGAATCGCTGCGCGCCGACACAGCAAGCGCCTCAACGGGCTACCTTGCTCTGGGAGCAGATTTTGGAACCAAGGGAGCAAGCCCGTCCCAGCCATCCTCGCCGCAGGGTTGAGGAGAAAGGAATGACCGAGGCGTGGGTATTGTCCGCCAGCGAGCCATGCCGAGGACGGGCGAAACCAGGTGCGGCCGTACCGATCCCGCTCCAGGCGGCCAAGCTCATTTCCGCTCAGCTCGACGATGGCCTCGAAGCGCTGACTCACGAATCGCCCTCCTCGTCCTCTGCGTCGAGATACAGCTCCATGGGCTGGAGGATGGGTTCGTCCCAGGCCGCTCGGCGACGCGCGAAATCGGCGACGAGATAGCTCAACTGGGCGTGGCGATGTCGAAGGAATCGGGCAAGGTCTTTGTCGAGCAAAGCATCGAAGGCTTCCTCGTCGATGGCGTGCGAGCGCAAGCGCTCTGCATCCCGAACCCGGTCCCACTTGCGCAGCTCCGAGTGCAAGCCTGTGTGCACCGTGTCGAGCAGCACTCGGTTGGCGATGGTCAACGAGAGGCGGCGGGTGTTGGGATCGAGCTTGCGGCAATCTCTCGAGGCGAAGATCTCACGCGCGATGCGCTCGCCATTGGCGAGTGTGCTGAGAGACAAAGGGCCATAGGCGTCGGACGGAGAGAGGCTGAGCAAGGCCAAGGTCTCGATGCGGCTGCGCGCGCTGGCCGAAGTAAACCTACCCAGTTGCCAGCTCGTGTCGGGAGGGGGCCGAAGGCGGCTCAAGAGGCGCTCACAAGAGGCTTCTTGCTCACCGTCGGCGATGTCCCGAACCTGCTCTCTCATCGCCGAGACGGCGGCGCGCTGATGGCTTGCGCCGATGGCGCCGCGCCAGAGCCACTGGGCGAGACGGCGACGAATGGAGTCGTCGCACTCGGGAAAGACATGGAACCAGCGAGAGAGGATCACGAACACGACGGGGTACGGGAGCAGGGCGACGTGGGGAACGTGGCCGTCTGTGCGGAGGAAGTCGACGGTACGTTGTAGCGCGTCGGCGGCGTCATCGTAGCTGACCAGTTGTTGACGAAAGTTCCCCAGGTCGTCAAGCGTGCGCGTGGGATCGACGCCGCTCATGGCGAGCACGGCTTTCATCACGTCGGCTCTGGAGGGGGAGCCGAAAGCATCCTTTTGGCAGATGGCCTGCAAGCCGTCGAGGTCGAGCCGGTTGGTGCGATTGCTAGCTGAGCCGAAGAGGGCTTGGAAGACCTCGTCGCTTCGCATTCGGGCGCCAGTGCTGTTGAGTCTGGCGAATACGCCTCGAAGAGCCTCCTCCTCCTCAGTCTCGACGATATACACGGGGATCGCGTAATCGAGCAGGCGCTTCTGGGTTTCTTCGAGCGTGTCGAAGGCCTCTTCGGAGAGCGCCGAGCTTCTCATCCACCTGCCCAGGCGTCGAAGATCGCCGAGCACCGAGAGCGGAGCGTCCAGCCCCTCGCGTTCGGGGGGCGGGGCATCAGGCAGGAAGGTGGAGTGCTGCGGATCGAAGCGGACCAGCCAGCGTCGGTCGCCAGCGTGGTCGAGCTCGAGCAGTGACGCGGCGATGGCGGTGACCCGTTGTTGGCCGTCGACCACCCACCAAGCATCGGGCACTGCGGGGGCCTGCAAGGTGGCGCCGCCAACGCGGATCGAACCCTCTGGTGCCGCGCGTTTCCAGAACAGCAGGCTGCCGATGGGGTACCCTCGTACGATGCTGTCGAGCAGCTTGCGAACGTCTTCGCCGTCCCAGCGCAGAGGCCGCTGGAAGGAAGGCACGCGCAGCTCTCCCGCTTCCACTTTGCGGATCAGCTCCCGCACGGTGAGAGTGGTCGCCTGGGGCTGGCGGGTCAGCGGGCGAAAGAGGGTGTCTTTGGAGGGGTCGGTGGCGTCGAGCATGGAGACGACCGCATTTTTCAGAGACGGGATACGACTCGCCGGGTATTCCCCGACTCCCGTCTGGATCATTGCGATACCATGCCATGGGGGCTTCGAGCTGTCATCCCTGCTGTGCGACGTCGCGTGCGGGGAGGTGTGCCCTCCGCCACCGCCACGCCAGGCCGGTCTCTCGAGTGTATGCCGAATCGAGGGAGGGCGGACACGCAGGTCCGCCCCTACTTTCAACCCATCAGGGTCGCGATTCATCGCGCCCGTCTTATGGAACCCGGCTCATGGCGCCAGGCTCAGCGCTTGGCATTCTCAGAGAGCGATGGGCACGCGAAAGATATCGTCTTGCTGGTTGAGGTCGTATGGAACCAAGTTCGAAGCTCGAGACGAGAAGGTGACAAAACAACCATCGCGGGAGATGCGCGGAGACCCCTCTGACCGGCCGCCACCGCTGTCGCCATCTCCAATTGCCCCATCTTCAGACCTGCTCAGCAATTGCGTCTTGTTTGCGAGGAGATCGCGAACATAGACTTGTACGGAGCCAGCGGTTTGCTCAAAGAGGAGCGGAACCGGCGAGGCAAAGGCGACGAATCGGCGATCGCCGGAGATACTGGGCGCGGTGGCATGCCTCAAGTTGCCTTCCCAATCGACACTGACAGGAATCATGGTCTGGGTCACTCGATCGTAGACCACGACACCGTCGAGTTCGAGCGCGATGAAGCGCCCGTCGCTAGAGAGTGAGAGGCGGTGGCCGAAACCACTCTGCGAGGCGGAACCAAGCTCGACGACCGAAAACACTTGCTCGATTCGGTGGAACAAGACCAGTTGGGATGCAACCGGGCCAGTGTCTGTGTCATCAACCCATCCACCAACGAAAGCGACCAGCGAAGCATAAGCGCT
>JAVFAO010000237.1:0-10790 GCA_034002465.1 Myxococcota bacterium | reverse complement strand
CTCGCCGGCCAACTCCCAATCAGCCAAGGCCTCAGCGGCGGCCCTGAGCTGCGCCTCAGCGTTGCGGCTCGGTTTGCCCAACGACCCCTTGCCCGTGCCCAGACAAGGAAACGCCAGCAACACCTGCGCGCGACTCAGCTTTTCTGCACACAGGCGGATCGCTGGCCCCATCACCTCGGCGATGGTGCGCTCCGTCGCCACCGCCGCACGCTTGTCGACGATCTTCGCCACCACCACGCCCTGAACCTGACGACGCGTGCCGGTCGGCGGAAGCTCGAGCCAGTAGACAGGCTGCTCGCCAAAGGGACGGCGTTGCGCCTCGTAGGCCTCGGCAAAACCTGGAACGAAGCGGGCCAACGCCTGGTAGACCAGCCCCCGACTGCGCTGCCCTGCTCCAGTTGGAAAGACCAGCGCGTCACACTGGATTCTGGCGATGTCACCATGCAAGACATGGATATGTGAGCTGCGAGACAATGCCTCTCTCCTCCCAGCGCGCGTTCCGACACAGTGCGTCGCGCTGGGGAGCAGGATGGTAGCACCGAAGCAAAGAGGCAATCGAAACCGAACAAAGACACGCATCCACACGACATTCCCAAGGAATTGCTGCTATCGCATGGTCGCTGCCCGAGAGCGAACGAATGCAATATCCTTGCAAAGCAGCGCCTCTCGCTTGACCGCGCTCGCCAAACGCCTATCCTTCCTGCCGCATGGCCTTCGCCGCTGAGGGCCTATCGAGCGCGAGCACAGGCACGGCCAAACTCCTTGCCCTTCGTGTTCGTCTTTTCTTCGCTTTGGACCTTACTGAGCCCTGGAGATTTGACCCTCTGGGATGAGGGACTGCCACCATTCTAGACGTCACACCAGGGGCGTACCTGCGTGTGCGCCAGGGCGTCTTCCCTCAGCCCTGACTTCTTGTCGATTGGGCGCTTGGCCTGTTCCCCCAACTTCTTGTCGATTGGGCGCTTGACCTGTTCCCCCAACTTCTTGTCGATTGGGCGCTTGACCTGTTCCCCCAACTTGTTTTCATTCGTTCGCTCTCGCGAGACCCTCGCAGCGCTGCGCAGGCGCATCGGATGCTCCAGCGACAGACGCTGACTCGTGCCTCACTTCGCTCACTTCTTCTCTGCGCCTTTGCGTCTTTGCGTGAGACTCCAAGGCCTTCGTCAACAGAAAGCCCCGTTCTCGGCAGGTGCACCTCGTGCCGCAATTGCTCTTTTTTCTTCATCAACTTGCAGGTGATGCGCATCACCTGAGCTTTGGCTTTTCGTGGGGCGCTGCCCCACACCCCGCCAAAGGGCTAGCCCTTTGGAATCCGTTTTCATTTTCGTAACGAGAGGCGATCATACTTCGGTTTCTCGCTCAGTTGACGTTTCACCGCGCCCCCTGTGCACGTCGAGCTGCCACTTCTACAGCGCGCTCGACCTGCAGGAGCCCTTGGTCATGACAAACCCTTCGGACACGAGCTTCAGCGAAGCCCCCTATTTCATCCTGCCCTTGCGCAACCGCGCGCTCTTCCCTGGTGCGGTGGTAACGCTCCCCATCGGCCGACCCCAATCGGTCGCGTTGGTGCGCACCCTTCGACCAGGAAACGTCGTCGCCGCCCTGCTCCAACGTGACCCCGAGCAGGAGCAGCCCACTCTCTCGGACCTTCACCACATCGGTGTGCTCGGTGTGGTTCGCTCGGTGGAATCGGCAGGCAGCGACTCGTTTCGGATCACCATTGAGGGCGAGGTGCGGGTCGAGGTGCGCATGCTCGTGCAGACCCAGCCCTACTGGCGAGCGAGCGGTGAGCGGGTCGAGGACGTAGATGACGACGGCGAGGAGGCTTTCTTGCTCGCCGAAGCCTTGGCCGAACAGCTCGTCGACATGGGCAGACGCAACAACAGCAGTGTCGACGCGGTCTTGGCCCTGCGACACCGTCCTGGCCCTTTTGCCGATCAAGTGGCCGCGTTCCTTGGTCTCGCTGGCACCGAGGCCGCCGAGCTCATCGCCGCGGTCAACGTCCCGGAGCGCCTGCGTCTGGTCCTCGCCCATTTGGTCCAAGCTCGCGAGCGGGCTGAGCTCAAGCAGCGCATCGAGCAGGAGGTGCGACAAACCGTCAACCGCAGTCAGCGCGAAGCCTTGCTGCGGGAGCAGCTTCGCATCATCAAACGCGACCTGGGGGAGGATTCGCAGAGCGAGTCCGGGCGTCTGCGCGAAAAGCTGGAAGAGGTGCCGCTCACCGAAGAGGCACGCAAGCTCGCCGAGCGTGAGCTGCGCCGCCTCGACGACATGATCCCCATGCAGCCGGAGTATCACGTCATCCGCACCTTCCTGGAGCTGATGAGCGAACTGCCTTGGGGAGCACGCGCCGAGACGAGCATCGATCTGGACGCGATCAGCGCCAAGCTCGACGCCGATCACTACGGGCTGCAAGAGGTCAAGCGCCGGATCTTGGAGCACATGGCGGTGATGCAGCGAGCGCGCAACCCGCGCGGCACCATCCTGTGCCTCTCTGGCCCACCCGGCGTCGGCAAGACCTCGCTGGGTCAGTCGATCGCCGACGCCACGGGCCGCCCCATGGTCCGCATGGCCCTCGGCGGTATGAAAGACGAAGCGGAGATCCGGGGGCACCGCCGCACCTACATCGGCGCCATGCCCGGACGGGTCATCCAAGGCTTGCGCAAAGCACAGGTCAAGAACCCGCTGATGGTGCTCGACGAGGTCGACAAGCTTGGGCAGTCGTGGAACGGGAACCCTGAGAATGCACTGCTCGAGGTTCTGGATCCCGAGCAAAACGGGACCTTCACCGACCATTATCTGGAGGTTGCTTTCGACCTCTCGGAGGTCTTCTTCTTGTGTACCGCCAACAACATCGACCAGGTCAGCGCCCCGCTGCGTGACCGCCTCGAGATCATCGAAATCAGCGGTTACACCCAAGAGGAGAAGGAGCACATCGCCCGAAAGCACATCATCCCGAAGCTGCTCGATGAGTTCGGATTCGGACCCGAGGATTGGCACATCACCGACCAAGCCTTGCACAAGCTCATCCATGAGCATACGCGTGAGGCTGGTGTTCGTCAGCTCAAGCGCGAGCTCACCCGCATCTGCCGTCGGCTCACACTTCGGGCAGCCAAGGCGCAAACCGAGAGTGAAGCGTATGTGGTCGATTTGCCACAACTCGATGAGATTCTTGGACGCCCCAAGTTTCACGCTGAGTCGGCTGAGCGCACTGCCGTACCCGGGGTCGCCGTGGGTGTGGCCTGGACGGCGGCTGGTGGAGACATCCTCTTTGTCGAGAGCTCGAAGATGCCCGGCAGCGGGCGGCTTGAGCTCACGGGACAGCTCGGCTCGGTGATGCAGGAGTCGGCGAAGGCGGCGCTGGCGTATCTGCGTGCCCACAGCCAGGAGCTCGGCCTCACGACCGACTTCTTCGACAAGACCGACGTCCACATCCACTTCCCTTCTGGGGCGGTCCCCAAGGATGGACCCTCAGCCGGTGTGACCATCTTGACGGCACTCACCTCGCTGTTCACGGGTCGCTGCGTGCGCAGCGACACCGCGATGACCGGAGAGTGCACGCTGCGTGGCCGAGTTCTGCCGGTGGGTGGGATCAAGGCTAAGGTTTTGGCGGCCCATCGGGCGGGTATCAAACGCTTCATCTTGCCCAAACGCAACCGCGAGGAGCTCGAGGAGGTTCCCGAAGACGTGCGAGCAGACCTGGACTTCGTCCTCGTGGAGGAGATGTCCGAGGTTCTCTCCGCGGCCTTGGAAGCAGCAGGCGAAGAGCTCTCGTACTCGCTCAAGAAAACGAGCGCACCCGTCTCCGTCCCTCTCTGAGGTTTTTTGTTGATGGGGCGCTTCTTGTCCATTGGGCGCTTGGCCTGGCAACCCCATTTCTTGTCCATTGGGCGCTTGGCCTGGCAACCCCATTTCTTGTCCATTGGGCGCTTGGCCTGTTCCCCCAACTTCTTGGTATTCGTTCGCTCTCGCGAGACCCTCGCAGCGCTGCGCAGGCGCATCGGATGCGCCCGCGACGGACGCTGGCTCGTGCCTCGCTTCGCTCACTTCTTGTCCATTGGGCGCTTGGCCTGGCAACCCCATTTCTTGTCCATTGGGCGCTTGGCCTGTTCGCCCCAGCTTGTCTCTCGCCCCGAGAACTCAGGACCTGGGTTCGGGGTGCGCGCCCTGCGCTCTCGGGCGTGACTTTGCTCCATCACTCTCGACAAATTCTACGGTCATTGATCCATGCACGACTGGCTCCGCTCGCCTCCACTCTCACGCCCACCCCGCAGGCCCGCAAACTGGCAGCCGCCCGGACCAGCGCCACGTGGCGCCAGGGGAGAGGCGCAGCTCTTCCCAAGAGAAGACGAAGACCTGAGTCTGCTCTCGGGTGACTGGGCGATCTTTCAGTTGCGAGAGGGCCACCGCTGGTCCTTGGACGATTTGATCGCCGCTGACACGGCCTGCACGCACGCTCCACAGAGGATGCACCGAGCCCTCGATCTCGGGTGTGGCATCGGCTCGGTGTTGATGATGGTGGCTTGGTCCTTCCCCGAGGCTGAGCTGCTTGGGGTCGAAGCGCAGGCCCGCAGCGTCGAGCTGCTTCGCCGTTCGCTGCGTTTCAATGGCGCAGAGCAGCGGGTGCGGGTCGTTCACGCTGACTTACGAGAGCACGCGCGCTGGTGGACTGGAGAGCGCTTCGACCTGGTCACCGGCACCCCACCCTACCTTCCTGTCGGCACGGGTACCCGTTCGCGACACAGCCAGTGCGACTCCTGTCGTTTCGAGCTGCGGGGCGGCATCGAAGCCTATTGTGAAGCTGCAGCGCTGGCCCTGGCGACCGACGGTCGTTTTGTCTTCTGTGAAGGAGACACCTCCGTCGAGCGTGTACCAGCGAGCTTGGAGGCGGCGGGGCTCACGCTGCTGCAGCGGCAGGCGATTCATGGTCGCGTGGGTAAGCCGCCGCTTTTCCATGTATTCGTCGCCGCTCTCGCCCGCCAGGCAAATACCGAGAGCACGTCACCAGACGCAGCACCGCTTTTCATCCGAGACCAGTCTGGGGCGCGCACCCCGGATTATGTTGCGCTGCGTCGGCGACGAGGCCTACCCGAGTAGAAAGGAGCCCCATGTCTCGATGGGATGCTGGTCATTTCGATGCGACCGAAGCGCGGCGCTATCTCGAGGATGTCACGGAGCATTTTTGCCAGCAGCTCGATGACGCCTGCGATGAAGAGGAGCCGATGCAGGACGCGTCGCAAAACGAGAGCATGTTCATGCCCAACATTGCCATCTTACTCTCTCTACTCGAGCGTTTCCCTGCGCCGTTTCCACACTCGGAGCGTATTCGACATTGGCGCGATTGTTTTCTTGGACGCTGGGAGGCGGGAGAGGCCAACTATCTGGAGCCGGAGCTGCGCCTGCGCCGATTGCGGCACCTCGAGCAGACCTTTGCGCGCTTACTCTTTCTGTCCGAGCAGCACGAGCAGAGCATGGAGTGATCGCAGGGGCTGATGCAACCCTCTCACGAGCACGGGCTCGTGCACACGGACCTGGGGCTTTGCTACAGACTTGGTCGAGCCCGTCAGGGCAGCAGAAGCTGATCGCTATTGGGACGCCAGAGATAGCTCTTGAGGGAGCAGCGCCCGGTGTGGTCGAAGTCCACCCCTTCCTGTTCCAACATGCTGCGCTGGATTTGCGCACGATGGGCGTCGTTGGGGGCTGATATTCGGCCTTGAGCGTTGATGACACGGTGCCAGGGAATGTATTCCCGATCCCCTGCACCATCTGGATAGCGCAGACCGGCAAGAACATGTCCAACCTGACGCGCATGGCGTGGCGAGCCGAGAAGGGTTGCAAGCTGTCCGTAGGTCGCAACCTGACCGCTGGGGATGAGGGAGACGAGGGAGAGCAGCTCGCGCTTGAAAGCGAGCGGATTCTTGAATGCAGAACCTGGATTCACGACGATTCGCCTTAGAGATCGCTGAGATTGAAGCGCAGGGCGAGCCCGACATCGAAGAAGCCGTAGCCCTCGAAGAGGGTTGAGAGGATATGCCCTCCGGTCTGCACGCTATGGTTGATGCGCGACTGGAGCTCGTCGGGAGACTCGGTCAGCATTCCGGTGAGGCGCGTTTCGAGCTCGATACTGACCAGCGAGCCCAGGGAGTACGCCACGCCAAGCCCGGTACTGCCTTGCACCCCGAAAAAGTAGGGCGAGCTGGGATCGACGAAGGTGGCGATGGCCAGCCCCCCGGCGAGGGAGTGGTAAAGGATCCAGCCCTCTTCGTTCAGGAAGAGGTATCGTCCCCCAACCCCAATGTTGATGATCTGTAGCGCTGGCAGCTCCTCTTCGGAGATGTCCTTGGTCGTCGACACGGTCTGCGGAGCCTGGGTCAAACACCAGGCCGAGTCGGCGGGAAGGTACTGCGCGCTGGCGTCATCGAACTGTCCGTCGACCTGCTCGATTGCCTCACAGGCGGTGTGGGTCGTGAGCGCCTCGTCCCAACCAAATTCGAGAAGCTCGATGCGAACCTCGGTGGCATCGAAGTAGAGCCAGGGGATATCGAGCAGCAGCACCAAACGTAGATAGACTGTGCCGATGGCGTTGCTCCGCTCTTGAAGCGTAGGATAGTAGCCGGGCTCGGGAAAGACACGAAATTCGCTGGAGCTCTCCTCCTCGACATAGGTCGAGAGTGCGATGGCTACCGCCTGCCCAATGCTGATGGATTGCGCCCGTGCCAGACAAGGTGCACCCATGACGAGGCACAGCGTGCCGAGAAGTAGCAACGTCTGGAGTGTTCGACTGCTTGGGTGCATGTCTCGCAAATCGGCCTCGAGCTGGGGTCGGTTGAGAAAATGGCCTCGAGGCTTGCAGCGTCGCCATCCCGGTGGCAAGAAGAGCTAGCCAGGGGACGAGAGCATCCTACCGCGATGCTCATTGCTCTCGCAAGTCGCTCCCCAGGAATCCTAGCGCCACCTTTGCGGTTGCTCAGCCGAAGATGCTCCTCCGCGGAGCAGGACTGGAGCCGATGGCACCATCGCGAGGAGAACAGATGCAGAGCTCAGCGTTGAGAAGCATTGCCGTTGTTACGGTGGTTGGGTTGGTTGCGTTCGGGCTGATGGCCTGTGAATCGAAAAAGGCTCTACCGAGCCCGCAGACGAGCCCGAGCGTGGAGGACGTGGTCTTCGAGGTCTCGAGCCAGGCGCCAGCAAGCAAGGCGCAGATACGCTCTCGCTTCGATCGCGAAGCGCCCAAGTCCAAGCTTGGCCCCAGAACGACGCCAAGTGGGCCACTGAGCCGCAGCGCCACCATGCGTCGTGGACTGAAGCTGAATCGACCGAGCAAACAACCGCGCGTCGAAGACTACGCCACGCCACCCTCGCAGAGGGCTCAGCCTGCACCGGCAACCGACGCCAAGGACCCTGCTGCCAAGGTCGAGAACAACGTCGTGGCTGAACCGCCCGCCAATCCGCAGCCATGAATCAAGACATTCTGTCGTTCTATGCGCGAAGCCTGCGCATCGGCAACGATCGCGCACAGCAGGTCGGCTGGGAATCCGAGGCGCTGCAGCGCGCCCGCTTTGCAGCCCTGTTGACGGCGCTTCCTCCCGGCCGACGACGCGAACGCTTCTCCTTGCTCGACATTGGCTGTGGGCTCGGCGAGCTCTATGCCTATCTTCTCGAGCAGGGGCTCACCGTTGACTACTTCGGCATCGACCTTCACCAAGCTGCTATCGAGCAAGCCCAAGTCCGCTTTCCCAATGCTCGTTTCGATTGCGTCGATTTCCTCGGCTCCTCGTCAGCTCAGCGCTACGACCTGGTGCTCTGCTCGGGCGGCTTGAGCCTACGTTTCGAGACTGAGCAGCAGAGCTGGTCCTTCATCGAAAAAATGTATGAGTCCTCAGATCTTGCGGTGAGCTTCAATGTTCAGTCCGCACGCGCCCTCAGTGCCTACGGTCCGAGCGCCCTGAGGCACGACTTTTGGTACTGCGAATTCGAAGACCTGGCACGTCGGCTCAGCGAACTCGGCGTGCCGATGCAACTTCGCAACGATTTGCTACCCTCGGAAACCCTGGTCTTTCTTTACAAATCCTGGGCAAGCGGCTTTGATGAAGCGGCGCTTTCGACACTCGAGAGGGCCGAGCTGGCGATGCAACGCCGAGACTATGGCCGAGCCCGCAGAGAGCTCGAGCAGGCCGCGCATCCCCAGAACGAGCGGGTTCAGCTCCTGCTCGCCGCTGCCCTCGCCTACGAGGGACGAAGCGCGGAGGCCATTGAGCATGCGAAGCAGGCGGTAGCGCTGCTGGCCACCCGGCTAGAGGCGCACGAGACGCTGATTCACCTCTATTTGGAGCAAGGCCAATACGCAGAAGCCGAGGCCGAGCTGTCGGGGCTGATCGCAAAAGATGCAGGGGATCCCGAGAGCCGCGACAATCTTCGCTTCAGTGTGCACGAGAGGCTGCTCGGCGAGCAAGATGCGCTCGCGCGTGCGTGCGAGGCGCAGGCGGAGACCGAGACGGGAAGAGCGTTGCTCTTGGCCTCACGGGCCCTGTTCGATGGGGCGCCCGCCCGAGCACTGAGCTTGTTGGAGCAAGTGGCGAGAGTCCGGCAAGATGCACGCCCTCTGCCGCTGGAGATCGCTGCAAACATGGGTTTGCGGCGTTTCGATGTGGCTGTGCGCAAATGCATGGCGCTGCTCGATTTGGACCCGCACAGTTCGGTGGCGCGTGGCGCGGCCTTGACCGCGCTGCGGCAGCTCGCGGCGGCACGCCGCCGCTCTGACGTCGAGGCCACAGCCGTGCTGGAGCTGGCTCAGGCACATGCCGTGCTAGGCCCAATCGCGCGGCGATTGAAGTAGCGAGCTGTGCTCCTCAGCTAGCGATCGAAGAAGATACTCTTCCCTGTCGCGCTCAGAGGGATCCCCATGACCACATCCGAGCGACACAGCCCAAGGCGCCGAGCGCTGACCCCAATCCGGTACATGATTCGATTGTCGGCACAGAGCATGGCAGCGGTTTTGACCGCTGAGCCTAGCGCAATGCCCAGATCGAGCAAATGCAAGGCGCAGGCTGGCCCACGGAATTCGCCTTCGTAGGTGTTGCACGCGATACATCGCGCTGCGCCGCACGCTCCGCAGTTGAGTCCCAATGGCTTGACGTCCGCGAGGCCAATCAAGACGACCACAGGACACTGGGCGACATTGGCGGCGTCGCGGTCGAAGTTGCGCTTTCCACTCTCCTCGCCGTACGCGCACATGTCTGCGGCCAGGCGGGCAATCGCCTCCCCTTCGAGGATCACAGTCTCGATGTAGTCTCTGCCTGCGCTCTTGGGCGCCGTGCGTGCGGCCACACACATGAGTTCTGCAACGGTCTTTAGCCCTTCCACATGACCTCCTACTGAGCTGGCGTTGATGCATGAACGGAGCATGGGATTGTGCTCTTCGCGCGCTTTCGCGCCCCAGACCCCCTACCGGAAACCGAGCGGCCGTGCTAGGTGTCGAAGGCTGATGCGAGCTTCAAAGCCTCGCTGCAGGCAACAGAAGCAACGGAAAGGTCCTTGAAGCGCGAAGTAAAGAGGCGACGAGCGTGACTTTTCGGAGTCCATGACTCGCCACCTAGAGTTCCAAATTCGCTGAGGAATCGGGATCAAGCACAGTGATGACGGCCGTTGGACAGACGATTTTGGGACTCTTCGTCACGGCAGACCGCGACTTGCTGGCTTGGATCGCCGCGCTCTCGTTCTTTCTCGCCCTTGCGGCAGTCGCCCTGCTGGTGCGCCGCCGCTCTTGGCTCGAGATGATCATCGCGTTCCTGATCACCTTTTTCGTGATCCTCACCGCAGCGCAGCTCTTCTTTAAACACGTCATCGGCGTCCCCATCCTGAAGGCCGAGACAGTTCGGATCGAAACCAACTGACTCGCCCCTGAGGACACGTGCTCAGGTCTCAGCCGGCTTGCCGTTTGCCGTCTCGGCTGGTCCGCCGTTGACCTTCTCGGCTGCGTTGCCGTTGCCGTTCGCCTTGCCAAGCTTAGGCAGCGAGAGCTGCGTGCGTAACCGAAAGCCCTCCCCCTGCACTTCGTAGACGTTGGAGATAATCATGAAGGCTTGGGGATCGATGAGACGCACCTCATCGGCCAGTGCGCGCACTTCGTTTCGTCGCACCACGGTGAAAAGGATGTCCCGCTCGATGCCGCGGTACAGACCTCGGCCATGAAACGCCGTCACCCCTCGCTCGAGACGAGACATGATGGCCTCGGCGATCTGCGCGTGCCTGTCGGAGATGATGTACACGCTGCGTGCGTAATCGAAACCGTCGATGACCATGTCGATGAGCTTGGATGAGAGGAAGAGCAGCAGAAAGGCGTAGAGGGTGAGTGCAGCGGCGGGCATTCCCTCAGCCAAATCCTTGAACTCGATGATTAAGCCTGCGAAAACAATGACGAAAAAGTCGGTAAACATGATGGTCTGGCCCGGACGCAGTCCCCATCGCTTCTGCGCGATCGCTGCCACGATATCGCTGCCCCCCGTGGTGCCGCGAAACTTGAAAACGATGCCCAAGCCAACGCCCAGCAGGGTGGCGCCCAACAAGACGAGGAACAGGAAGTCGTGCTCTCGCAGGTAGAGCACTGCTTCAGCGTCCTGCAGTCGCACAGCACTCAAGCCAGGCACGCTCCCCCGCAACAAATCAATGAACAGCGAGTTGACCGAGAACGCGTAGAAGGTCCGCGTTCCAAAGCTGCTCCCCAGCTCTCGAACGCCCCAGATATAGAGCGGGACGTTGAAGATCCACATCAGCAGACCGACCGGGACCAG
>JAVFAO010000236.1:0-10824 GCA_034002465.1 Myxococcota bacterium | reverse complement strand
CGGGTACCTCCATCGGCCTGCAGGACGTCGCAGTCGATGAGCATGGTGCGCTCTCCAAGCGCCTCTGTGTCGAGGCAAGCGCGCAGCGAGCGGCCGATGAGGCGCTGAATCTCTTGGGTTCTGCCGCCCACCGAGGAGCGTTCCCGACGACTTCGCGTGTGGGTGGAAGCGGGCAGGAGTGAGTATTCTGCGGTCAGCCAACCCCGCTGTTGCCCTTTCATCCACGAAGGCAAGCTGTTCTCTACGGTGCAGTTGCACAGCACCCGGGTGTCGCCAAGGGAGATGAGCACGCTACCCAGGGGGTGCTTGACGTAGTCGAGCTCGAAGCAGAGAGGGCGAAACGCGTCGGAGGGGCGCTCGCCTGCGCGGGACCAAGGGCTCGTGGGCGTTGTCACTGCCAATCCTTTGTGTGCTGGCTGTTGCTGCACGTCGAGCGGGCTTGGACGACGGCCGGGGCAGAGTACACATCGGCAGGGCTTTGGCAAGGCGAAGTGGCGGCGGCGGCTTGCTTCTCTGCGCTTCCTACACGCGGGAGCCCCTCGCCCCGAGCAAGGCGAGTTGGGCGAGCAGCAGCACGCCCGCTTCCCCGCTCTGCTGCTCGCTGCTTTGGCCTGGAAGCCTTGAAAAAACCACTTGGCTGAGCCGGTCGGGGAGCTTTCGGCTGAGCAGGCTGTCGTCGAAGAGGGCTTGGGGGGCGGCGCGACGCAGCAGGTCGAGGAGCAGCGCGTAGTTTGCACCCTGGCTGTGTGCCATACGTTCACCGAGGGCGCGGTAATCGATGTGCTCGTTGCGGATGACTAGGGCACATCGAGGATGGAGGAAGACGAAACAGGCTTGCACTTTCTCGGTGCTGCGGGAGGTGGTGGTGGTGGTGATGGTCTTGCGGGCGGCCATGCCGCTGCTGAGCATGGCGCGCCCAGGAGAGAACTTCTTGTGCTGGTGTTCGGTGGTTTGAGTGGAGCGCAGCTCGTAGGCTGTGGGAAAGATGGCTTCGATGGATGCGAAGGGAATGCGGTACTGCGTGATGGCCCCTTGGGCATCGTGGGTGGGGATGAGGTCGACGATGATGGCCTGGGTCTCGAGCTGGAAACTGCGCAGTGCAGGGATTTGGGCGCCGCTGAGCAGTCGTTGGCTGTCGAGGTCGAGGACTTGGTGGCCGCAAGCGCGCAGCGCTTGGGCCATGGCGGCAGCCCGCGCCGCATCGTCGCTGGTGGCGACGATGGCGGGCAGCCCTCCGGCGAGTGCGAGGCGCAGATCGTAGGGTGTGGAGGAGAGTGTGCGGGCGCTGGCTTTCAAGCCCTCGGGCCAGGCGCTCGCGAGCTGCGTGATGGCAACGAGGTACATGGCGTCGACAGCTCCAGGATACGCAGACGTCCTGCGTTCTGCGTAGTACAGACGGCGAGCCTTGTCGAGGGGTGGCCTCAGAAAAGCAGGCATTGCCCTTGTCAAGCGCCGAGCAGCAGTCGAGAATCCCAGCTCGGAGGTGGCGATGAGGCGACAGCATGCAGCAGCGAGCGAAGGGCAGGCAAGCCCCAAGAGTGAGCGACGAGAGGCGGTGCTCGAGCACAGACGGTCCTGGGCTGCGCAGCGGCTGACTCGGCTGAGCCTCTGCATGGCGCTGCTGCTCAGTTCATGTCGCGCCGAGGAATCGAGGGAGCGGGTGGAGCGCCCGGTTGCAGAGACGCTCTTTCCGGCCCAAGAAAGCGTATTCTCTCAAGAGATGGGCCTGCACACCTTACCCACTGGTGCCTTTGCCCTCGCAGCGGTGTCGAGCGTGCGACAGCTCGCCGAGGCCTTCGCCAGCACTGGTCTGCTCTCGCGCCTGAGTCCAGCGCAGCGCGCTGGGCTCGAGGCTCTAGGGGCTTGGCTTGGCCAAGACCTGGACAACGGTCTGGATTCCCTCGGCATCGCCGAGGACCTGCCTCTGGGGGTGGCCTGGTATGGGCAAGACGATGTCTTGGTTTTCTTCTTCAGCCTCCGAGACCCCGACGCGTTCCAGAAGGCGCTGCTGGCCCTGGAAGAGGTTCTCGCCTACAGCAAGCGGGAGCTGCGCCTGCTCAGCCGACACGAGTGGCGATATCTGCTCGTCGGGCTTCGTCCGGATGCGCGCATGGACAGCCTGCAGCACCGTATCGAGCATACAGAGCGTAGCGCCTCACTCGCCGAAGACTCTCGATTTCTAAGGGCTGTTGGCGCTGCAAGGCGAGCTCACTTGGCTGCTGTGTTTGTCGATGTGGAAGCTTTGAGAATGCACGCGCAGGTGCTGCTGCAGCAGAGCGCCGAGGCGATGGCAGAGCTCGCCAGGGCGGCGGAACAGTCTGAAGAAGGAGCTGCTGCAGAGCAGCTCGACGACCCCTTCTCCGAGGCTTTCGATGGCTTGCCGAGCATGGAGATGGATCCGGCGAGCTTGGACGCGCTGCTGGAAGAGCTGCGTTGGAGGAGCGCCAACATCGATCTTCTCTATGGAGACTTCGACGCGCTGGTGGTGGGCTTCGAGGCTTTCCTCGATGGCCTCTGGTTGCAGGCCGCGGTGCTGCGCAAGGTGGAGCACCCACAACCCTTCTGGACCGCCTGTCGAGAGCACGAAGGGCTGTGGAGCCCACGTATGCAGAGCTGGCCGAGCGAGGCGCGCCTCGTCGTCGAGCTCGATGCCCAAGCGAGCAAAGCCCTCCTGACCCGCGTGATGGGCTGGAAAGAGCCTGCTTACATCGACAACGCGCTGTCCGCGCTCGGTGAGCTGGGGGGGCAGCTCGCCGCGCAGCACAATGGCAAGCTCGAGCTGGGTTTTCAGCGTCCCTGGAACACCTGGACCGAGGAGCTGCCGCTGCCCGAGCTCGCGCCGCAGGTGGTCCTGGGTCTGCAGTCCGCAGAGAAGGCCGAGGAGCTCCGGCGCAGCCTCTTCGTGCAATTCGATGCTGGCGCGCCCGAGGGTGTGCTTCCTGAGCCCGAGCGAGATTCGTTCATCATTGCCGAGGGGGACTTTCTTGGTACTCGTATACAGATTGCTGGGGATCGGGTGATTCTGGCGAGCGCCTTGGTGGGGCGCGATGAGCGTTGGAGCGTGAAGTGCGAGGCTGCGCGCTTGAGCGCAGGACAGGAGATTGAGCGCAACAAACTGTTTCGTCTTGGGCCGCGTCTGGCGAGTTTCGACTATCGTTGGCACTTGGCCGAGTCGGCGCGCTTGGCCGAGTACCGCGTCGCTGCGCGCGGACAGCGCTTCTTTTGCATACAGGCTCCAGCCGAGCGTGGCCCGGACGAACAGCGCTTCTGTGAGCTGGCCAAGGAGGCAGAGCGCGCGTCTCGCGCCGAGCTTCAGGCGCGCAGCGCAGCGTTCGCAGAGCTGAGCTCGTCGTTGGTGGGGCTCGATCTGGTGCTGCGGCAGGAGGGAGCGCAGTTGCAGCTCTACGGCGTGCTCTTCCTCGACCAGACGGATTGGCCGAGTCTGCTCTCGAAGATGCTGGGCTCGTTGCCGCTACCCTTCGAGGCGATCACCTTGCAGGCCAAGGCCGAACGAGAGGAGGCACGGCTGATGTGGCGCTCGACCTCGCGCTATGGTCAGGGATTGCTGGCGGGCTTGCTGCGCAGGGTCTGGGGTGAGGGCTCGCTGCTTGCGCGCCTGGGCTGGATACCCTTCTCGTCGCTGGCGATGCCAGGGCGCTTTGTGTCACCATCTCCTCCGCTCGAGGCGCCTCAGTGAGCGCAGCCTGGTGGTTGAGCGCGCTGCTGCTTGGGCTGCTGTTCTCGTGGCTGTGGTGGCGTTTGCTGCGCGCTTGGCGCCGCTGGCGCTTGAGGCGACAGGGCCGACGCGCGCGGCGCGGAGAGCGAGACGCCGAGGGCTTGCTCGAGGCGCTGGGCTATCGCGTGCTCGAGCGGCAAGCGCGGCAGCGCTGGACGCTGTGGGTGGACGAGGAAGAGCTGGAGGTCGAGCTGCGGGCAGATCTCTTGGTCGAACGCGACGGGCAGCTTTGGGTGGCAGAGGTGAAGACTGGGAAGTTCGCGCCGCTACTGACGACCGCCGCGACGCGGCGCCAGCTCCTGGAGTATGCCTTCGCCTATGATTGCGACGGTGTTCTGCTGGTGGACATGGAGCGAGGGGAGTGTCGGGCGTTGCGCTTCGAGGCGCATCGAAAGGATTGACCGAGCGTCCTGCAGGGCGCAGCGCGGCTCGACGGAGCGCGCCGCTCTTGCTAGAAGCTCGAGCTTGACGTTGCTGGCGGGCGGCGATACCCCTTTGCAACACCCCTCCATCTCGCCAGCTGCGAGCGCTCGGTGAGTGATGCACGAGAGCCAGAGAAATGAAAACCTCCCGACGAACGATCAAAGAGCTGCAAGAGACGATGGCTGAGGGCGAGTCCGAGGGCACCGCGCCCACGTCGTCGGCGCTCGACGACACGTTGGGGCCAGAGTCGACGCGTGATGCAACACGCGCGAATGATGGGGAGCTCGTCCCTGCGCAGCCGCGTAGTGCCACCGCCAGCGATCCCGACGGTCTGCTCCTGCTTGGCAGGACCATCGACTCGGAATCGGTGAAAGCCTCGGACGACGACGATCTTTGCGGTACGATGCTGCATCACTATCGGGTGCTTAGGTTGCTCGGTCGTGGTGCCATGGGGAAGGTCTACGAAGCCCACGACATCTCACTCGATCGGCGGGTAGCCCTGAAGGTGGTCGCACTCGGTCGCGCTCGACAAGGGACGGCAGAGCGCTTCGTCCAAGAGGCGCGGGCGCAAGCCAAGCTTCAACATCCCAACGTGGTGGGCATCTACTACATTGGTGTGCAAGACGAGTCAGTGTTCTTCGCGATGGAGCTCGTCGACGGGGGTGAGCTGGACGCCCTTCTCGAGACGGGCTCGCCGGGGGCGCGCATCGACACCGGCAGGGCGGTGGACTGGATGCTGTCGCTGTGCCGGGCACTTCAGCGCGCGGAGAAGGCTGGCATCGTCCACCGAGATCTCAAACCCAGCAACATCCTGCTCGACGCCCAAGGCAACCCCAAGCTCGCCGATTTCGGCTTGGCGCAGACTCTGGTCGAGCAGCCGGAAGCGGGCAGCCGCGGATTCGCAGGCACGCCGCTGTATGCGAGTCCCGAGCAATTCCGTGGTGAGCTGCTGGATCACCGCTCTGACATGTATTCCCTGGGGGTAAGCTTCTACCATCTGCTCGCTGCTCGCCCGCCCTTCGAAGGGGAGAGCTTGCTGGCGCTCGCTCGCGCCCACGAGAGCAGCGAGCCGCCTCCCCTGAGTAGCCTCAACGCGGAGATTGGAGAGGGCCTCGCGACGATCATCCATCGCTTGCTCGCCAAGCGTCCCGAGCAGCGCTACGCAAGCTACGCCGAGCTCATCACTGCGCTCGAGGAGGCGCGGCCAAGAGCGCTGCAGGGTGCGGGTGTGATGGTGCGAGGCGTGGCCTACTTCGTGGATTTCGTGATCCTTGCAGTGCTCGTCAAGGTGAGCTGGCCCATCGCCGGGTGGCTTGGCGCGTTTGCCTTCTTCATTGCCTACTTCACCCTCTTTTGGAGACGCATTGGCTGGACGCCGGGTAAGTGGCTGTTTCGACTGCGGGTGGTGGACCTGCGCGGTGAGACTCTGTCCTGGCCGCGTAGCCTGCTGCGCGTCCTCGTCCAGAATTGGGGAGCGCTGGCGGTGGCCCTATTGATGATATTCAGCAGCGCGGGCTCCTTTGGGGTGTATACGAAGCCCGCCGAAGAGCAGTCTGGAGAGGCTCAGGTCCACATTGGCCAAGATCCAGACGAGCGCTCCCTCTCCGGTGGGCTGCAGGGCCTGTTCCTCGTCGCGTGGCTGCTGAGTTTGGCTGCGGTGGGGGCGACGAAGTCGAAGCGGGCGCTGCATGACCGAGTGGCGGGCAGCCGCGTGGTGTATCACGTTTGAATGAGCGACGACGGCGCTGACCTCAGTAAGGGGTGCCGCCGAGCAGCAGCATCCCGATGTACGCGCGGGCAACGCTCTCCCGCTTCTGTCGTTGTTCCAAGCTCTCGATGTACTGGCTCAGGAAGTCCCGCACCTGCTGCGGCATGGCCGCCTGCGCGTCTTGCTCGAGGAGAGCTCGGACCTGAGAGGCGAGGGCTTCAGTGTTGGTTTCATCGCCGCGTAGTCCCTCGAGGGCCAGGGCGAGCCCTCGGATGAGGTAGGTGGTGTCGTGCTCGGGGGCGGCGTAGAGCAGCAGCGACACCACACGCTCGATATGCTGGCGTAGCACGTCAGTGGCGCGTTGCTCGGCAAGTACTGTGGCGAGCTCGATGAGATGGTTGAGCTCGATGTCAAAGGGATAGATACCCGTGAGCTGCGGCAGGGCCCACATCGCTCCCTGCAGATACTGTTCGACTGCGCCCATCTGCCGCCAGACGGGCAGCAGGTTGGCGACGAATTCTGCGTAGGTGTTCGAGACCTGCTGGGTATCGATGCGCTGCAACAGCGCATCTCCCAGCGTCAAGGCCAGCTCGTTGTGGTTGGCCCGGAACGCAGCGTTCATGAAGGCTTCGACGAAGCCAACCGCTTCTCCGTGTAGCCCCATCAACAAATATTGCTCGATCACCGCAAGGACGCGAGCCTGGTCGACGCTGCCGTCGATGCGATACTGCAGGAAGAGCGACCAGGCTTCGATGGCCAGCGGTGCGAGCGGATGGCCAGTGGGGGCGCGAACTTCGGACAAGAGCGAGAGGGCCTTTGCGCTGTTCTGCCGAGAGTCCATGATGAACGAGGCGACCAGGGTGTGGGCCCAGCGCTGTGCTTCAGGGACTGAGAGGAGATGCGCTTGGAGCGCCTCGTCAAAGCTTGGCCCGGTCGCATCTGCAGGGAGCTGGGCGAGTGCACCCCAGCCTTTCCAGTCGTCGAGGCCAAGCTCTGAGAGCTGTTTGGGGGCACGATCCTGGACCCGTTCCGGGGCAATCAGCGAGCGGCTTGCGAAGAGCTGACCCAGGCCCCTGCTGCCACCCCAGAGCAAGGCTTGTCCCAGGGCGGCGAACTGTGCTTGGATTTGCGCCTCGAAATCGATGGACTCACGTGACTCATTGAGCAGCGAGGCGTGCTCTCGCAGCGTCGCGTAGCTTCCATTGGTCAAATAGTGAATCGTGTAGCGCCCGTTCTCCAGCGCGTTCGAGGCCAGCGTCAGGTTCTCGCCGGTTGCGGCGTAGGCCCCCAAGGCATACTGCGCGGCAGCGATGCGATCAAAACGGGGGGCCGGGAGTACTTCGGCTGTGCAATTCAGAAGCTCGCGCTCGCGTTCGATGCTGTCGAAGCCGATTCCAAGCTGGAACGTGCCTTCATTGGTCGGTGAGAGTCCCGCCATGCCAGTGACGCTCTGACCCAGGTCTACGACCATGGTGAACGCGCCGCGTTGCACCGTCCACTTGCAGGTCAATCGACCCTCGCCAGAGTAACCTTTGCTGACCAAGTCGAGGTACTGCAGCAGGCTAAGCTGAGCCTCTTCGTACTTCTTGTCCCGTTGATAGAGCCATGCTCGGGCAGGCAGAGCGGCGTGCACCAGATGACCTTGATGGCAACCCAAAGCATGATGGCCTCGCTCGAGCAGTGTGTCGATGGTTTGCGCGGCGCTTTCCGGCTGAGCCGCCATTTGTCTCGACATCAGCAGCATGAGCGGGAGCAGCTCAGCAGCGCTCTCTGCCTCGACGAAGGCCGCTTCGGCGTCCCCGAAACGCTGGGCTGCGGTCTGGGCATCGAGAGGGAAAAGCAGGGAGGCGCTGGCGAGCAGCGCGAAGCCCCTGGGGAGCCCATCGAGCGTAGGGGCGATCTTTGCCATGGCTTCGGCGAGGCTTTGTTGGGCTTGCTCGTCGCCCTCGATGAGTGCGACCACCCCCACTTGTTCGATGGCCTGGAGGCTTTGTAGGGCAAAGTCGATGAGGCCGCGGCTCTGGTCTCCTGCTCGGTGCGCGTCATCCAGGCTGTTCAAGCTCTGCCTAAGCAGGCGCGCCAGTTTCGGGGCGGCTGAACAGAGTGGGCACTCCTTGCTGTCATCGTCCAGGATGAAGACAAAGATCAGCTCGTTGAGCACCAGGCCAAGGTCCAATAGCTCCCAGTGGCTGCCTTGCGCGTTGCGCTCTGCGATGAACGTGTCGACGCCTCGCATCCAGACGCGCTCGGCTTCGAGGCTGGCCTCGTCGCTGAGCGCGCTGAGTCCGTTGCTGGCGGCGGCGAGTGCGAAGACATCGAGGGCGAGAAAGCGTCCCGCGTCGAGGCCCAGCGCCCACCATCCGCTCTGGGGCTCACCTGGCGCGGCGACGGTACGCAGGCGCTCGAGCAGCGACTCGCCCGAGTCCTGGCTTGGGGAGGCGACGAAGAGTGCCACGGCCAGCCAAGCTGAGGCGAGCTCGGCACTGGTTTCGGCGTGGTTTGGGGCACCGAAGTTGATGACCAAGCGTTGGAGGTCGTCGCGAATCAGGGGGTCGAGGGCGCTGAGGCGTTCGACCATGGACAGGGAGAAGCCCTCTTGGGTGGCGAGGCCTGCGCGGGCGACCCGCAAGAGGAGGCTGATGGCAGGGGCCAGGCGCACGGGCAAGCTGGCGGAGGGATCGGCAGGGCGTTTGGCGACGTTCTCGATGTTTTTCAGGGCTTGTTCCAGCAGTGCTCCACTGCCCAAGGGGTTCTGCAGGATGGCGGGGATGGATTCGATCAGGAAGAGGGTGGTGTCGAGCACGCGCTCTTCGTCGGAAGTGCCGAGGAGCTTGCGGAAGCGCTGTGCGCCAGCGCTGACCCGCGCGATGGACGCAAAGCCTTGTGCCGTGCGTCCGTAGAGCATGTCGAGGGCGATGGCGGTGCCGACGGAGAGCAGGATGTCGAAGACGTTTTCCACTTTTTGCTCGCCTGTGAAGGCTTGGGCGAGGGCGAGGTCGAGCAGCTCATCCCCTCGGGTCTGTCGGCAGACCGAGGCATATTGGAATCCGAGCCCAATGCGAGCGGCGTTTCGTTCGTTGACCAGGGGGCTCTGGTCGCGTCGCAGCTCATCGCTGAGGAGCTCGTAGAAGCGCTCGCAGAGTGGGGCTAGGGGGGCGCGGTCGAGGACGATGAGGGGTTTGCCTATGGTCTGGGCGAGCAAGGCTTCATAGGTGCGTCCGCGTAGCCAACGGTTTTCTGGGCGCTCGCTCCAGGCGAGCCAGGCTTGCAGCTCTGCCGGTACGAGGCGGCCGTTGTCGTCGATGATGCTCGCTGCGCGTCCCCAGACGCTGAGGTGGTCTTGGCCGAGCTGTGCGAGCTCGAGGTCGGAGTCGGCGATGGCCCTTTTTCGACGGGTTTCGAAGGCGGTGTCGCAGTCGCCTTCCTTTTCGAGGTTGTAGGCTTCGGCGCGTTTGACATAGGCGCGCAAGAGGGCAGCGCGTTTTCCGTCGAACTGCTCGGCGAGCGGCCAGAGACGGGCAAAATCGTTGGCGCGGCCGCGGCGGGTTTTCCACTCGGGAGGGGCGTTTTCGCTCTCTGCGCTGGGGTTCCGGCTGTAGAGTCGCCAGAGCTCGGCCATGTAGAGGCAGGTGTTGGCCTCGTTGGGGTCGTCGTGGGTTTTGGGGATGGCGTCGAGGGCTTGGTAGAGGTCGGTGTCGGCGTCGGCGTGGGTGAGGTTGTTGACGACGTAGTTGAGGTACTCGAGCGCGGCGCGGGTGGAGCAGGGGGCGGCGTCCTGGGGCAGTGCTTGGCGCAGGTCGCGCAGTGCCTGGTCGGCCTCGAGGCGTTTTCCCTGTCGCAGCAGGTGGTCGGCTTGGCCGAGCTCGAGGCCGCCATCGATCGAGAATCCTAGGATACGGTCGAAGAGCGGTGTTGCGGGGCTCAGAACCGGCTTCCCCTCTTGGTTCCAATGGACGGCAGCGGGCGCGCCATGCGCCGCAGCCAGTATTCTGGCGAGTTGTGATCCGGCGAGGGGGTGCTGGGCGATGGGGATGGGGAGGTCGACAGGGTGGCAGTCGATGTTGGGGAGTTGTGCGCCTTTGAAGCAGAGCACTTTGCCGTCTTGTGGTGGCCGTGGTGGGACGTCGATGGAGACGAGGGCATTGGCCTGCAGGGGCCAATGCTCGACGAGCCAGGGGCTGGGGTTGAGCCAGAGCGCTGCGGTGCGCAGGGGTTGTTGCAGCTCTGGAGGGACCTGTCTGGAGAGGCTGAGCAAGGTTTGGCCGGCGGCCTGGGCGTCGCCGCGCTCGACGGCGCGGCTGAGGGCCTGCAGGCAGAGCAGGGCTGCAGCGTCGCCGTTGGCGGCGCTGCATTCCTGGGCGAGCTCGTCGAGCTCTGGTGGGGGCTGCAGCAGAGGCTCGATGCGTTGGCTGGGACCGCAGGCGGTGAACAGCAGCAGTACGAGAGCGAGCGGTCTCTGGTAAGCGAGAGGAATCTTGAAGCTGGGTGCAAGGCGCTTGGGGGTCATGATGGTGTTCCTTGCGGTTTGGGCGATGGGCCGCCGTCGCGCAGCTTAGCATAGGGGGGAGGAGGTGTGAGGAGATCGGGTTTCGGGTTTCGGGTTTCGGGTTTCGGGTTTCGGGTTTCGTGGGGCGGGTTGCTGTCGCTTGCTTTCGCTCGCTCCAGCTTCTCCCCGCATGGCGGGGGAACCCGCGTCTAGCTTCGAGCAGCCCTGAAAGCGCAGGAGCAAACGTGGGGCCGGCTTCCAGCCGGCCGACCGAATCGTGGGGAAGAGCGTGGTGGGGCCGGCTTCCAGCCGGCCGACCGAATCGTTGGGGACGAGCGTGTTTTGATGCGGGCGCGATGAATCGCTCCCGTACGAAGCTGTTGCGTGAGCTTCCGTGGGGGTCTGCAGAAACGACCGCTTGATTGTCTTCAAGGAACCTGAAATCCCGGAGCCCATTAGGGATTGCACCGA
>JAVFAO010000235.1:0-10887 GCA_034002465.1 Myxococcota bacterium | reverse complement strand
GAGGAGAAGACCCCCTCAGACACCACCGAGACCAGCGATACGGACACCCAGGAGGAAGTCGATCAGGTCGAGCCCGAGGTCGATCAGGTCGAAGACCTCGATGTGGTTGAGGACCAGGATCTTCAAGACGTCGACCAAGTCGAAGAAGTGGACCAGGTCGAAGAAGTGGACCAGGTCGAAGAAGTGGACCAGGTCGAAGAAGTGGACCAAGTCGAAGATGTCGACCAGGTCGAGGAGCTCGACCAAGAGGAAGATATCCCCGAGGTCGAAGAAAGCTGCACCGAGGCTGGGCTGGAAGGCTGCTTGGTCAACGGCGATTGCGAAAGCAATGAGCGCTGCCAGGACATCGGCAAGGAGCTCGAGGTCGCCTGCTGTGTGGTCGGTGCTCGGGGCGAGGGCGTCGCTGGCGAAGCCTGCACTTCAGAGAACGATTGCGTGACCGCACTCTGCGTTGCCCGCAACGAGAGTGACTACTACTGCTCTGCCGAATGCACCGACGATCCCGAGTGCCCTGACACCTGGGATTGCACCTTTGGCATCTGCTTCCCCCCTGCCGACTGAGAGCGGCTAGGGCGCTTTCGGGTGCTCATGGGCAGCGAGCAAGCGACCGTAGCCCTCGTCGCGAGCTCAGCGCTCGAAGCGCTTGTACTTGATGCGGCGCGGCTGATCGGCATCCTCGCCAAAGCGAGCCCGTCGGTCGCGCTCGTAATCCTGATAGTTCCCCTCGAACCAGACCGCTTTGGAATCTCCTTCGAAGGCGAGGATGTGGGTGGCAATGCGGTCGAGGAACCAGCGATCGTGGCTGATGATCACGGCGCAGCCCGCGAAGTCTTCGAGCGCCTCTTCGAGCGCCCGTAGGGTTTCGATGTCGAGGTCGTTGGTCGGTTCGTCGAGCAGCAGTAGGTTACCGCCACTCAGCAACATTCTGGCGAGGTGTACGCGGTTGCGCTCACCTCCCGAGAGGGTGGCCAGCTTCTGTTGCTGCAGCCGCCCTTTGAAGCCAAAGGCACCGCAGTAGGCCCGCGAGTTCATCTCCTGGCGTCCGATGAGCAGAACCTCATTGCCACCACTGATGGCCTCCCACACTGTGTCTTCGTCGCGCAGGCTGTCGCGCATCTGGTCCACGGCCGAGATGCGGACGGTCTCACCCACCCGCAAGCTGCCTTGGCTCGGTGCTTCCAGGCCCAAAATCATCTTGAAAAGCGTGGTTTTCCCGGCGCCGTTCGCGCCGATGACGCCGACGATACCACCCTTGGGCAGTGAGAAGTCGAGTCCCTCGAAGAGCAAGCTCTCGCCGTAGGCTTTGCCGAGCGATGCGGCCTCCACCACCACGTCCCCGAGACGCGGGGCAGGCGGGAGGACGATCTCGCGACGTCGTTGGCTCTCGCTACCTGATTCCCTGAGCAGCTCCTCATAGCGCTTCAGACGCGCTTTGCTCTTGGCTTGGCGAGCCTTCTGCCCCATGCGAACCCACTCGAGCTCGCGCGCCAGGGTCTTGGCGCGAATCGAGGCTTGCTTCTCTTGGCTGGCGAGCAGCTCCTGCTTCTGCAGCAGCCAATCGGAGTAGTTCCCTTCGAAGGGGATGCCCTTGCCGCTTTCCAGCTCCAGGATCCAGCGGGTGACGTTGTCCAGGAAGTAGCGGTCGTGGGTGACGATGATCACCGTGCCGTGGTACTCGCGCAGCGTTCGCTCGAGCCACGCGACGGTCTCAGCGTCGAGGTGGTTGGTGGGCTCGTCGAGCAGCAGCAAATCCGGCTGCTCCAGCAGCAAGCGGCACAGCGCAACCCGGCGGCGCTCGCCTCCAGAGAGCGTCTCCACAGCCTGCTCACCGGGCGGCACGCGCAGCGCGTCCATGGCGATGTCGAGCTTGCGATCGAGGTCCCAGGCACCCGCGGCGTCTATCTTGTCCTGCAGCGTTGCCTGCTCTTCGATGAGGGCGTTCATCTGCTCGTCACTCAGCTCTTCACCGAATCTCGCGCTCAGGGCTTCGAAGTCATCGAGCAGCGCACGGGTGGCGGCGACCCCGAGCTCGATGTTGCCGCGCACGTCGAGGGAGGGCTCGAGCTGTGGCTCCTGCGGCAAGTAGCCGACCTTGGCTCCTGGATCGATCCAGGTTTCTCCATCGTATTCACGGTCTACCCCAGCCATGATTCGAAGGAGTGTGGACTTTCCGGCCCCGTTGGGTCCTACGACGCCAATCTTTGCACCGGGGTAGTAGGAGAGCCAGATGCCATCGAGCACAGTCTTTCCATCCGGCGTGTGCTTTCGTAGGCCGCGCATGCTGTAGATGAACTCGTGAGCCATGAAACCTCCTGTGTCGTCCAAGGTTCGAGCGAGCGAATGCTAGCCAAGTCCGAAGCATCTGTCTCTAGCCGATTGCGGATTTCCTCACCGAGCTGAACGCTGGGGAGGGCTTGCATTCTGGAGGGGGCGCGTGGCGCCCAGCTGCCGCAGGATGTGGCCAGCTCGCCACTCGCTTCTTCGCCCAATTCCTACGGAATATCAAACGGATGTTCTGCAGAAATCGTGCCGTGTTTCTGCGCAGGAATGCAGATTTCCTGCTTGCGCTCCTGCTGGGATAGGCTACTCTGGACGAGATCGTGGGGGTGAGCCTGGGAGTGCAAGCGTGTCGGAAGCGGCTTTGGAACGAGCTGCATTCTTGCCACTACGGTGAGTGTTTGGGGCAGTCGGTTCGTGGTGAGCGGTTGGCGTGGGGGCGGCTATGCTCTCGCAGGTGTGTGACCAGTTCGCTCACCACCTCTTCAAAGCGTCGGACCACCTTGGGGTCGAGAATGCGCAGGACCTCGACGAACTGCTTTCGTCGCGCGAGCTGGAGCCGGTCGAGGAGCGCGCGTCCCTTGTCGGAGAGGCTGACCAGCTTGCGCCGCCTGTCGACGACACTCTCTTGACGTTCGACATAGCCGAGGCGAACGAGTCGCTCGATCATATGGCTCGTCGCCGCCCGCGAGAGTTTGAGCATGGTGGCGAGCTGGCTGACGCTCTGTTCGAGGTGTCTTTCGAGGACGAAGAGGGCGATCATTTGCGACATGCTCAGCTTGGCGGCGTGAAGCAGACGCAAGGACTGATTGTTTCCCAGTTCACCGAAGAGCACGAGCATTTCGCCGATGTGTTCGGCGAGCTCATCGAGCGGCGCTGACGCCGCAACCTGGGGAAGTTCCTTGGGAGTCGGGGATTTCAAGGCGTTGCGCGGCTCCTGCTCGACAAGCAGAATTCAGCCAGTGGTGGGCACTTGCCACTCGTGGCCGCGTGAGGGTCATGCGGGCCTTGTCGTTGTGGGTGCCGTCGTGGTCATGAAGCTTCTCGGCGCGTGCTGAAGCTCTGCACCCGCTTCGAATTGTCACAAGTGTGCAACTATTTTTGGGGGAACGCAAGGCTAGATTCTTCTTCAGTCTACCCAATATGCAGCGATGACACTAAGCTGTGTTGCGTGTGTTGGGAGCGATGGCCGCATCTTCGCTGGCATGAGAGGTGGGGGACCTTGGTGATGGGAGTGGCAATGAAGTCGAGGCATCTTGGGGGAGCTTGCTCGAGCGTGGCTGCTTTGCGGCTGCGTTTTGCGGCGGCGTGGAGCACAGGCGCACTGGCGCTTCTCATGTTTTCGACTTCATGTGATGACGAAAAGCAACCTCCGGTTGCGGAGGTGGAGATTGAGGAGTTCGCGGAGCTCGAAGAGGAGCTCGAGCCATGTCCGGCTGGCGGGGGATTGCTGAGGGCTGCGCCGGTGTTGCTCGAGTTGTCGGGAATGGCGACGCAAGCCATGAAGGCGCAACTCAACCTGAACAATGGGGGCAGCGGTGCCCTTTGTTTCGATGAGGCTTTCTTCAGCATCGACGATGCGGAGGCTGCGGTGCAGCTTGAGTGGCCGCAGCGAGAGGAGGGTATCGCGCCTGGTGCGACGGTGTCGGTCGAGCTCTCGCTGACGGTTCAACGCGCTGGGGAAGGGGAAGTCAAGCTGTTACTGTCCTCCGTCAATGGAGGTGACACAGAGCTGCGCTTGCGCTATGTCGCGACGCCTTGTATCGGCGAGCAGTGCCCAAGCTTCGATGCACAGCGTTATTGTGCGCGTACGAGTGATGGCGGGGCCGGGCGTGCGAAGGTGAGCTTTCACGTTGAGAATACGCAGCGGCTGACGGTGCTGGCGGCCACGCCTGGGGTCAAGCAGCGCTTGCAGTCTCTGACGCCACCGACGGGTGCTGTGGATGACTTGGGTATGCCGCGCTGGGCGCGGGCGAGAATCACGAGTGACGGCTTCGATATCCTGATGCCTGCGTTGGACCCATCGGTGAATGCTCTGTTTGCGCCGGGGGCTTACGAAGTGGAGGGTTCGACGGATTCAGGCGAGTTCTGTGTCTACGTCTTCGAGCAGAATGCTCCTGGGCGGCGACTGGCGATGAATTTTTACGCGGTCGGCATTGGCATGAGCGGTGCTGCGCTGGCGCTGAATTTGAACTGGCACAACACCTTGGATGTACTCGAAGCAAAGCTGCTCGAGCATGGCATCGAACTCGACCGGGAGAACCTTGGATACTTCACAGTGCCGTCTTCTGAAGCGGCCAAGTACAGTACGCTGAGGTCGGAGGAGGATCTCGATGCGCTCCTTGGCTTTGCGCAATTCCCTGAAACGCAAGGCGAGAGTGAGCTGCTGCGCTTGAATGTCTTTCTGATCCAGAACTTCGATTTGGGAGGCGCTGTGGTAGGGCTCGCGCCACTCTGGGGCATCCCTGCAGGCCATGGCAGCAGCAAGGGTGGCATTGCGGTGGCGGCAGGGGACTTTCTGGGGGTGGGTGAGACCGTCCTCGATGATTCCAGGCCGGAGTGCTTCGACCTTCCAACCCCACCGGACTGTTTCCTCTACGTCGAAGGAAACCGTGAGCTGGCGCTGGTGATCTTGCACGAAGCGGGTCACTTCTTTGGGCTCTCTCACACGTCTGAACTCGATGCCAGCGCCTTCGACGAGTTCGCCGATACTCCAGAGTGCACGGAGGCTGCCGATCCCAATGCCCCGTGCGCTGACGCTGCCAACATCATGTTCCCGCAGCTGCGACCCGAGCAGGAGCCGAGCTTCTCCGATTCGCAGCGCTCACGAATCCTCGTCAACACCTTGGTGCAGCCATGAGCCGTCGCATGTGCAATGCTTTGTCGACCGCGCCCATGCGGCCAATTCCTCAACCTGTCGCACTGTCCCCGATGAGAGGGGCGGGATCAGCATACGAAAAGGCGAGGACAACGTTCGTGCTTGCATTCGTTCGCTCTCGGACACCGACCTCGCGCGAGCGGAAATTCCCGAGGAATGGCGAGAGGATGCGTGCCCTTCGCTGGCTTTCGATTGCGCTCTTCGTGACACTCATGCCGGTGTATTCCTTCGCAGAGGAGCCAAGCCTGGAGGAGCTGGCCGCCGTGCACGCGCTGTTGAACAGCATCGACTCTCCTCCCAGCGCCGAGCTCCTCGCTTCGGTCGCTGCAGACCCTGCGGCGGTGCTGCTCGCCCTTGTCGAGCATCCAGCCGTCGGACAGCGTCAACGTCGGGCCGCTCTCTCCAGTTTGTACCTCTATCCCACGGATGAGGTCGAGGCTTGCTACCTGCGACAGCTCGAGGGAGGGGAGCCGCAGATGCGTTCTTTGGCAGCGCTTGGTTTGGCGCGGGCTTTTGGAGAGCGGGCCTTGCAGCCCTTGAGCGACCATCTCAGCGATCCCCAGCTTGCCAAGGATGTGGTGGCGGCGTTGGGCGTGGTGGGCGTTTCTGCGCGCCCGCTGCTCGAGCAGCTCGCCAACAGCAATGACGATGCGCAACTCGCAGAGCTGGCTCGGCACGCGCTGCTTGGTCTGGAGGAAGGTCCATGACTGAGCACGAATACGACATGCTGATCATTGGCAGCGGCCCCGGTGGCGAGGGTGCCGCGATGAAGGCCGTCAAAGAGGGGCTCTCGGTTGCGGTCATCGATGATCAGGCCGAGGTCGGCGGCAGCTGCACTCATCTGGGGACCATTCCCAGCAAGGCCCTACGACACGCCGTGCAACACCTGGGTCAAGGCCAGCTACACTGCGCGCGCTTCCCAGATTTGCTGCGCCATGCGAGTGAGGTCATCGGACAGCAGGTCGAGCTGCGCAAGAGCTTCTACGTCCGCAATGGAGCCACTGTGTTGCATGGCCGGGCACGCTTCATCGATGAGTGCAGCATCGAGCTCAGTTCCGAAGAGCGCATGCAGAGCTTGCGGGCCAAGGCCTTCGTCATTGCGACGGGCTCACGACCCTATCACCCTCCAGATATCGACTTCACGCACCCGCGTATTCTCGACAGCGATACCATCTTGACGCTGCAGTGTCATCCGCGGTCCATCACGATTTACGGGGCTGGTGTCGTTGGATGTGAATACGCCTCCATGTTCCGACGCCTGAACACCAAGGTCAACCTCATCAACACCCGCGCCCAGCTTCTCTCGTTCCTCGACGATGAGATCATCGATGCCTTGGCCTACCACCTGCGCGAAAATGGAGTGCTCCTTCGACACAACGAGGAATACGATACCGTGGAGCTCGCCGAGCAAGAGGTCAGGCTTCACCTGAAGAGCAAGAAGCAGATCGCGAGCGATTACCTGCTCTGGGCTCAAGGTCGTCGAGGCAACAGCGATGATATGCGTCTCGAGGACATCGGGGTCGAGCTGAACAGCCGTGGCTCTATCATCGTCAACGACAGTTTCCAGACCGCGCACCCACACATCTACGCAGTTGGCGATGTCATCGGCTACCCAAGCTTGGCGAGCGCGGCCTATGACCAGGGGCGCTTCGCGGCAACGCACTTCGTCCAGGGCCACTGCGGCAAGCTCGCGAAGTCGATTCCCACCGGGATCTACACCATCCCCGAGATCAGCTCCGTCGGCGCCAACGAACGAGACCTCACCGCGCAGAAGGTGCCCTACGAGGTGGGACACTCCCTTTTCCGGCACCTCGCCCGCGCCCAGATCACTGGTGAACGCACGGGCATGCTCAAGCTGCTCTTTCACCGAGATACTTTGCAAATCCTTGGAATACACTGCTTCGGCGCGCAGGCCTCGGAGATCGTGCACATTGGGCAGGCGATCATGGCGCAGGAAGGAGAAGGAAACTCGTTGCTCTACTTCGTCAACACGACGTTCAATTACCCGACCATGGCTGAAGCCTATCGGGTTGCTGCGCTCAATGGACTGAATCGACTGCGTTGAGTCCTGGGGGGGTCATGCCTGGTATCGGTGTCATCAGCAATCGCAACGCTCGCTTGAACAAGCTCAATCCCAAGCTCAAGGATCGTATGGCCTTCATGCTGGGCCGCGGTGGAGAGCTCGCCTCGACGGGTTCGCTCGACGATGCGCACAAAGCCGTTGAGGCCTTCAAGCGTTTCGAAATTGACATGGTGGCCATCAGCGGAGGAGACGGAACTGCACACCGAACCATCGAGGTCCTGATCGAGGTCTACGGGGATACGCCGTTGCCACCCGTGCTGCTGCTGCCCACGGGGACACAGAATATGGTCCCGAAATCTTTTGGGATTCGAGATAGTGGAGTGGCCACGCTGGTGCTCACCTTGGCCCGATACCGCCACAACGTCCCACTCAGGACCATTCGTCGCAACATGCTCAAGGTCAATGAGCACTACTCCTTCATGTTCTCCGTGGGGGTCGCACCGCGCTTCCTCAAGGAATACTATGACCGAGGGCAAACCACTCCCGTTGGCGCCGCCAAGCTGCTCGCTTCCCTGGCCTACGATGCTGTGCGTGGCGGCACGATGACCGCTGAAATGGCCGCCAAGTTCTCCTTCGAGCAGCAGGTCGATCATGGCCCGTGGAGTCGCATGGCGGGAAGCGCCATCTTCTGCTCCTTCATTGAAGAGCTCGCGCTGGGATTCAAGGTCTTTCCTCGTGCAGGCTGGGATCCGAATGTCTTCGAAACCGTCATCGGTACTGGCCCTGCCACCAGATTCGCCACGGCGCTCCCTCATTTCTGGACCGGTTCCACGCGACGTATCGACGACTTCGATCGCTATCTCGCCCGCACCGTCGAATTCCGATTGGACAAGCCAGAATGCTACACGCTAGACGGCGAGGTCTATGAGCCGCTCGATCGCTTCGTGGTGAGCGCTGGCCCGGAGATCGACTTCGTCGTTCCAGGGGTCAAACTTCGTGGCGGTGATCCAAGAGTCCGCTGGGGCCAGACTGGTCCCTGGGACATGCGCTACTTCGTGTGAGTTTGCGCGGAAACTGATGGAAACTGCCCGAGGACACTGGAAAAACAGCAATCCCGCCAACGAGAAGACCCCGCTGAAGAAGCCCAGTGTTGTATTCCAAGCAGCTACTACCTCTCCTCACAATCAGCCCTCACGGCCAGGAGTGAGCATGGCGAAGCCATCCAAACAAGAGCAACGAAAGCAGTCCTCCGTCGCCACTGAAGACGCACAGAAGCCTCTGGCATCGCCAACGCGGGGGAGGGAGCATGCCTTGCTCGCTGCGCTCCTGAGAGCCACCCAACTGCGCTCTGACAAACTGTTGTGGTCGATCCGCCGCTTCGATGAACAGTGGCTTCGAGATGAGCTCGACGCTCTGCTCGCCGCGGCGGCCAACGGCGCAGGGCAAGCGGCGCCCATTTCTAATGAAGCGGTGCTCGCTCCAGCACAGAATGAGCACGAGGAGCTGCGCGCACGGAGCGCAGAGCTCGCGCAGCGTTGGAGCCAAGGCTATCAGCTCAGCGTTGCGCGCCTCGATGACCTGCGCCTGCGCCTGAACGGGGTAGAGCTGGTGCTCCCACGGTGGCTGATTGGCGAGATGCTCGGTGCCTTGGGTTCCAACATCTTGCCCACTCAAGCTCGTGCGCGTCGCCTGGCCGTGGAGGCTGCACGTGAGTGTGCCTACTTTGGCTATGGGCCATTGCGTGAGCAGGTCGCAAGCAATCCCCTCGCGGCTATCCAGGAGCTGCTTGCTGAACCTTCCGCCTCTTCCTCTGGCAACGCGCCGTCGCTGCTCTTTCTCGATCTGCGGCCACGTTTGGGATGCGCGCAAGGGCCCGTCGAGTTGCTCAAGAACGACGACCACTTCCATCGTCCTCTGCACAGTGATGAAGACTTCCAACGCTTTCAAGAGCGGCTGCGCGAGGATCCTCTGGACGGCACCATGGTCGAGCGCCTGCGTGCCTTCTTTAGCAAACGTGCCACGGCAGGCGTGCGCGATGCGATGCGATGGTTGCTCGGGGCCCGACACCCTTGGTTTGCATGGAAGCGCGCCCGCGCCTTGCTGCTCGAGGCCTTCGAAGAGCAAGGACGTACTCGCTTCGTCAACCCTCGTCTGGTCATCTATTGCATCGATCCTAGCCTTGGTGATGAGCAGTGGCGCGAGCTCGAGGAGCACAACGCCCCCATCATCGAGCACTTTGCCGCCGCGCTCGGGTCGGCGTTGGGCCCGCTGGAATCTCGCTTGCTTCAGTCGCAGCGTCTCCTGCTCGCCGAGGCCATGCTCGATGTGCACCACGATCACCCCGACTTCGACCTCGAGGCCATCGGCGCCCAGGGTGCGCAAACCCACGCGAGCTTCTGGACGCATGGCCTGAGCACGGTCCTCGGGGGGATCGCTGGAAAGGACCCCAGCCCACGACGTAACTTCAAGCTCCAGGCTCACTTTCGCGCCATGGGCTGGACCGAGCGTTGGCTCTCGGCTTTCTCCGATGACGAGCTCGACGCCTTTTTTGCTGCAGCGGAGTCGGTGCTTCGCCAATACGCCAAGCAAGGCATCACCGAGGGCAACGTCCCGCGCCGCGAGTATCGTCGTCCGCCCACGATGCTGCTGCTCTTCGAAGCCACCTGCGCTCCAGACCTGCCGCATCCCCTCGAGAGTGAAGACTCAGTTCAGGCGGAATCCGCCAAGGAGATTGTCATCGATGGGGCACCCGCAGCGGCTCCCCTGAGTGAGGAGCAAGAGAAGCTTGTCGACAGCTTCACCCTCAACGAGCTTGGCGCACCCCAACACGCTCACCACCTCCGCTCTCGGGCCCTCATCGACAAGCTCGTGGTGTTCTTTGCCCTCGTGCTGCGACAATACCTGGAGACGCAACACGCGCCAGACCTGCGGCCCACGCAGGTGGCCAGAGACTTCTTGCTGCTCGGTTTGTGGGGCACCAACACCTCCAACGTGCGCGTGGATGTCTATGCAAGCGCACAGGGCAAGCGCTTTGATGTGCGCTACGTGGGGCACGCCCAGGTCAAGGCCTATCGTCTTGCCTTGGACCGGCAAGACGAGGCGGCGCTCGCCCGGCTCGCCTTTTCTCAGCTCGGCCCATTGATCGAGCCGAGCACTTTGCGTGCCTTGGGCAACTTCCTCATGGCGGCAGAGGAGATCTCGGGTGGCGCGCGCGCGCCCAGCCTCGATCGGCTCACTATTGTCAGGCATGGTCTCGAAATATTTAGAGAAACCGCGCGGATTGCGGTGAAGGGGAGCTTGGTTGATACGGCCACTGCTGTCGAAATGATGATCGACAGCGGCGTCGATGGACTGCAGAGAGGACTTGATGGTTTGGTTCGACTCGAGTCCTCGCTCTCGAACCGCTGGTCGCGGCGCGCCTGAGCTACCGTCGTCGTCCGAGCGGGCGTTGACGGCGTAGACATCGAATGCTTGCCAAGCGGGCGAGAACAGGGGATGCTGACGCAGGGACCGTGGAGCAAGGGCCGATGTTCGGCGATGAGCTGCCCAAAGTTGGGGAACAGGTAGGACGCTTCAAGCTGCTCAAGCTGCTTGGACAAGGCGGGACCAGTGCGGTCTTCGAGGTCATCGAAGATGGCACGGGCCGGTCGGCGGCGCTCAAAATCATCTTGCCCTCAGTGGTGAGGAAAGTGCAGGGGGCGTCGGCACG
>JAVFAO010000234.1:0-10971 GCA_034002465.1 Myxococcota bacterium | reverse complement strand
AACCCTGACACTCATCGTAACAAGACCGAAAAACCAAGCTCGTTTGTACAAGTCGATCTTGCCGAAAAACCTTGGTGGTTCAATGGGTTCATGGTGATGCGCATCACGTGGGCAAAGGGCTCGCCCTATGGAATCCCTTCTATTGCCGGTGAGCCAAACGTGGTCAGCTAGCGCTGAAGCGCAACTTCGCCACCACAATCGCTGCAGACAGAAAAAACGTAATGACATTGGCGATGATCACCGCCGCCGAAGCAATCAACACGCCATACACGATCCACAACGCAACACCCAAGCAGAACGCCAAAAACATCCCCAACGACAAATCATCCGCACGCCGTTCCCGATACACCTTGAGAACCTGCGGAACAAAAGACAGCGTGGTCAAACTTCCAGCCACGATCCCCAGCAGCTCAGTGGCGATGGCCATTTTCGATGATCTCCCAGGCAACGTTCACTGCCCCGCAGATTCGCTCGAGGCGCTCTGCAAAACGCTGACAGCACTGCTGCAACGCAGACTCGGTCCTCGGGGCAAAGACGAACGCCACAAGCTGCCTCGAGTCGGCTTGAAGCTTGGCGTACATCGGGTCCTTGACCGGGTTGGCCACTGGGCGCCCGCCCAGCGCATCAGACTCCGCAACCAGCAATAGGTCCTCAAGCGCGATGACCTGCCCCGACGCGTTGAAACTGTAGCATTCCCCCTCTCGCCCTCGTCGCAACACCAGCTCCTTCTCAATGCGTCCAGCATCGATGATGGAACAAGGATAGCCGCTCTCGACACTGCTCAGGTTGTTGACGTCGACCGCGGGCATCACGACCGGAAACGTACCCTCCAACGCCGCACGAAGGAGGAATTCGCTGGCAGGCTTCGCGCGTCCGCTCGGCCGGTAGCGCCCAAAACGCAGCATCTTTCGGACTTCGCTCGCGCGCTCTGCTGCCCATGCCCGCTCGCCGCGGGCCACAATCTCTGCCAGACACTCGGCAAGCTCAGGGTGAAGCGCGGCCTCTGGCTGGGCCGCAGCAGGGGTGAACACGGTGGCGCTGAGCAGACCAAGCGAAAACGCAGGTGGCAGCTCGGGGGAAAAGCTGAGCTTCGGCATGACGGTACTGGAAAGTGGTCGTATCGGCGAGAACGATACCAATTGTGAAAAAAGGGGACGAGTGGCGCGCAACCGCAGCGCGAGACGACGCAGTGGCTGCTTGGAACATCGCTGTGCTGTGCCAAGGGGCCGCGGCTTCTTCTGTTGGCCCAGTGGTGAGCCTAGGCTTTGAGGAAGTGCCAGGCGAGGACGTTGAGGATGGCGAAGAGCAGGGCGATGATGATGATGATCCAGATGGTCTTGCTGGAGCCACCAGCGGCATCGGGGTTGAGGGTGGGGTCATCGACGATGATCTTTTCGCTCTTCTGTGCAGGGGTGCTGGGACGAGGGGCCTGTGGCGCAGGAACCTGGGCGTCGTCGAAGATGGCGGTAGGGGCGTCGTTGATGCGCGCCCCGTCAGTGCGCTGATCGAGCTGTGGCCTCGGGGTCTTGCTTTGCAGATCAAGCAAACGGTTGGCGTCACTGGCTGAGATGGGCATGGTCTGAGAAGCGTCGTCCCCTTCGATGCCGCGGGTGAGCTGTGCGATGCGACAGCGGTCCAGCTCTTCGAAGACCTCGGCAGCGTGCTTGTACCGAACGTTGAGGGGCTTGGCGACCGCGCGCTCGAGGATGGGGAGCAGGTCGTCGGTGAGCAGGTCCTTGGGGATGGGGACACGCTCGCTGGAAACCTGGCTGATGGCGATTTCGAAGGGCGAACCACCCGTCACCGCGGGGCGACCGAGTAGGCATTCGAGGAAAACCAGGCCCCAAGCGTAGACATCGCTCTGGGGGGTGAGACGCTTGTCCTGGATCTGCTCGGGTGCCATGTACGAGGGAGTGCCGCGGATGTCCGAGGCGCGCGTCAGGGACTTGTAGTCGTCGCTGCGTTGGCCTTCGAGGATGGCGGCGATGCCGAAGTCCAACACCATGGCATTGCGACGGTAGCCGGTGCTGGTCAGCATGATGTTCTGCGGCTTGAGGTCGCGGTGAACGATGCCGAGCTTGTGGGCAGCATGCAGCGCGTCGAGCACCTGGCCCATGACATGAAGGGTCTCGGGCAAGCTCAAACGCCCTTCTTTGCGAATGACCTCGCTCAGCGTTTTGCCTTCGATGAATTCGAGCACCATGTAGAGGTCGCCTTTGGGCTCGGTTCCAGTGTCGAAGAGGCGGACGAGGTTGGGGTGCTTGAGTTTGGCGATCACCTCCATCTCGCGTACGAAGCGCTTGATGTATTCGTCCGAATACGCAGAGTCCTCGACGAGTTCTTCGTGAAGAACCTTGATCGCGACGACCTGATTGGTGGAGATCTGCGTTGCTTTGAAGACGACTCCGAAGCCTCCCTCACCGATGATGGACTCGAGCTTATAGCGCCCGTCGAGGGTGGTACCCAGTCGACTCTCGTGGCTCTCGGTGCTTTCGATCATGGCGTGGGTCTCGTCGCGGATGCTCGGGTGTTGGATTCGTCGCTGTACAACTTGGAAAACAGGCCAAGTGCCCAATCGACAAGAACTTGGGAAACAGGCCAAGTGCCCAATCGACAAGAACTTGGGAAACAGGCCAAGCGCCCAATCAACAAGAAGTCTGCTTGGCGGTGTGCATGCTCAGGTTCGGGTGACGTGCGAAGCAGCAGCACCTGACAAGAGCCAGCGCAGCATCACACCATTTGCTACCACAAGAGTGGGCAGCGGTAAACATGGAGCGAGCAAGCTCAACGCAGGAGCTTGGGCACGGTGGTGACCTGAAGCTCGTCACAGTGTGGTGAGAAATAGATTTTTTTCACGTGGTTGCCAATCACTCTCTAGAGCTTTGCGTGCAATGTTTTCGCCGCCTTCGATGGCGACGATGGGCGCTGTCTAGAGAAGCGACGAGGACGATGATTCGTCGCTTTCGAGCCTTGCTGGCCTGTGCTACTTTGAAGCCGTGTCGGGGCGCCATGGTATGGGTCACGTCCCCAGCGTCGCATTGGGCTGGCGCTTGTTGAACCACTCTGCGGAGGAAGAAATGCTGAATCACGTCATTCTCGAAGGAAAACCGACGACTGGTAAGACGGAAGTGAGCAACCTCCTCAAGATCTTCTTTCCGGGGCGGGTGCACATCTTGCCGGAGCTGACAACGGTTTTGGTTCGTGAGAATGGTCTCAACATCCTCAGAGATCGCTCGAAGTTGACGGCGTTGCTCAAGGACGCGGTGCCGGCCCGTGCTGAGGAAGTGCGCCAGCTCGTGGCGAAGGACCACTCGCTCTTGGTGCTCGAGGAGAGCCACATGGGCGTCCACTGGGCCTACTCGAAGGTCATTGGGGACACGGAGTTTTTGGAGCTCTACGAGGAGGAGATCCAGTACTCGATTCTGATCCCTGACCGTTTCGTGCGTTTGGACATCCCTATCGGTCTCTCCGTCAAACGTCAGATTGCGCGGGGAACACCTGACGTCGAGGTCAGCGGCGAGCTCGTCACCAAGATGTTCGAGTACCTGCAGCAGTGGCACGACAACTTGGGCGAGAACAATCTCAGCGTCTTGAATACCAACCGCTCGCCGGACTTGGTGTTTGCCGAGCTGCTGCAGCTCTTGGAGCTCGAGTACGAGGTCTTCTGAGTGGCTTCACGGTCGTGTTGATGGCCATCCGTGGCAGTCACCCTTCGGGCCTGCCGCGAGTCTGCATCGCATGGATTTGGCTTTCCTCGATGACTTTCGATTTCCCATTTTCTTTCAGTATCTTCGGTCGATCGTGATGTGACTCGTTCTGCTGTCGTGCTGGTCTCTCGAGGTGACCTTGACACGAACGGGTCATGTCGTTTGCGTTTCGCGTTTTCATGAGGAGTCTCGACTTTGCATCGCACGTTCTTGAACCGCCATTTTGCGGAAGTGGCTTTTCGTGTTCTTGTTCTGCTGACGGTCGTGACGTCTCTGATGGCGTGTCGAGAGCCATCGGTCGCTGTCAAGGTCGACGAGGAGCCGCCTGAGGAGCTGCGCGCCGTCCCTGAGCCAGAGGAGCTTGCACAAGTCCCTGATCTATCGGCGCAGGTCGAGCTCTATCGCGCCGCCATGCCGCGCTTCCAGCTTGCCCTCGCCGCGGGCAGCATCGGTTATTTGTATGCTGGGCGAGGCAACGACCCGAGCTTGCCCTTGCCTGAGCGCATTCGACAGCGCTTCTCGGCCATCCCCAACGATCCTGACCCTGACTCTTTGGTCCGCAACTCTCACTACTGGATTTCCAACGAGAACGCCCACTATGTGTGGAACAAGCCCATTGCTGATATTGGGGGTGTTTTCGTTGGGGTGGGGACGGACCAGGTTTACATGCTTGCGGCATGGTCAAAGGCCGTCATCATCGTTCCGTTGGACTTCGACAAGGCGATCACCAACCTTCACTGGGCCTATGGCGTGGCCTTCTCGCTCGCTGACAATCCGGATGATTTCCGCAAGCTCTTTGGCGATGCCCAGAAGGAGAAGATGCTCGATGCCATCAAGGCGGCCTACCCTGAGCGCGCCAAAGTCATCTCCAAGGCCTATGAATCTGGGCGGGCGCATGTCAATAATCGACTGCGCGCGGTGGCCAACAAATACAACAAGCTGGGTATCGCGACCTTTGTCAATGATCAGGCGCAGTTCGACTACATCAAGATGTTATGGGCCAACAACCGCGTCTTCCCCGTCTGTGGTGATCTCACCGCCGACAGTACGATGCTCGACTTGGCTGCTGCCCTGCGCGACACGGGCATGCAGCTCGGCGTGCTGTATTTGTCCAATGCTGAGCACTACTTCGAGTTCGTTCCCAGCTACCGCCGCAACATCATCGCCCAGCCATTTGCCGAGAACGGGGTGGCGCTGCGTACGCGGCAGATGACCTTCCTGGGGGTGCCCGAGGATGGCGACTACCACTACAACGTCCATCCTGGGGCCAATTTTCAGGCCTGGATGAAGAACAATCGTATTCAAGATCAGTACAAGTTGCTACGGCTCAAGACAGACACTGAAGTCAAGGGACTGTCCGTGATCGATCAGGAAGCGAGCATCAGCGATCCCCCTCCGGAGATCGCCCCTATGCCATGAGCGCAGGAGGCTGCCTTGAAAGGAAGCGATTTGCTCGATCGCCAGCGTTCGGCACAGGCCGTGGCTGCCATCGCCAGTGAGCACGCCGAGAGAGTTGGGAAGGCGTTGGAGCAGCTCTTCGCTGGCCATTGGGAGGATGGCGAGCTTCCGATTGACACACGAGCTCTGCTGCTGGTGCTTGGTCGGCTGATCGATGCTTCGTTGAGCGACCTGCTGGCCGACCCGCCCGAAACCTCTCACGCAGAGCCGCTGATGGGGGAGTTGCAGCGTGCCTTCGTCTCTGCAGGCGAGCGCCTCTATATCACGCTTGCGGCACTGCGCAGCGCTGTGGTGAGTGTCTTTGGTGAGCTCGTCGCCGAGCGGCTGCGGCTGCGGGAAACCCTCTCGCGCCGAACGCCGGATCTCATCAGGGTTGCTGAAGCAGTGATTGCGCAGCTCGATATTCTGCGCGTTCACTGTCCACGACACGAGGGCCTTGCGCTCGACGTCGAGCTCTATGAGCGCCGCATCAAGGCAGAGCTCGCTGAGCTTCTTCGCGCACGAGACAGCATGGATGCCGCCACGGAGATTGAGCTGGTCGAGCGGCATCATCACGAGCTCAGCCGACATGACCGCCTCTTTTTGGCCGCTGCCGACGCCCTCGCCTCGCTCTACCGCTTGGTCGAAGAGGACGAATTGGCCTCCAAGGTCGCGCCTGCGGCGCAAGCCCCAGGTCGCACACTGGCAGAGCTCTCTGCAGACGAGCGCCTGCCCATCGGCGGCATGCCCTGAGCGGCTGGGGTGAGCCCAATCGACCATCTCGGCCCCTCGGCCTCGGCCTCTTCGGCAAGCGAGCTTGACCCTTCGCGCGCATTCATGCTAAGCCTATCGCATCCGCTTCCGTGGCTTGAGCTGCTTGCACGGGTGTGCGGAGCGTGACCCTCCTTGGGACACCACTTGAACGCACGCACAAGGAGCCCGAAGCCATGCCTGATGCTTGGACGAGCGCGGAGCTCTGCGATGGACGGTGGGCAGGTCCGGTCTTGGTCCGTGGCCTTTCCGGCTGTGGCAAGACAAGGCTTGCGCTGCAGCGCGCAGTCTTTCTGGTGGAGGGTCTTGGAAAGCGGCGCGTGTTGTTTCTTGTCGGTTCGCCTGGAGCAGCGGTGCGGCTCGCCAGGCAGATACCCGAGGGGCTTCGGGACCGCATCGAGCTCAGCCCGATGCGGAGCTGGATAGCAGCGCGTTGTCGGCGCCTTGGCCTACGCTATTCACCGATAACGGAGGCTGATCGGAAGCGCCTCTGGAGCGTGGCCATGCAGAGCGCCTCGTCGCAGCTCTCGCTGGCGTGTTGTCAGGCCGAATGGCTTCAGGTTCAGGCCTGGGGAATACGTGAGCTCTCGGACTACCTCGCGATGCCGTCTGAGGGGCGAGAGGAGCGAGAGAAGATGCAGCTTTGGGATGTACTCACGACTTACCGGGCAGCGCTCGATGCCGAGGGCCTCGCAGGTCCTGACGACTATGCGAGGATGCTGAGCGAGCTCTTGAGGGACAACCCGGCGCTGCGGCTCCACGATGCCGTCGTGGTGGATAATGTAGAGGACGCTTCGCTGGCAGAGTTGCGCTTGTTGCGTCAGTTGCTTGCGTGGCAGGAGAATGATCTCTTCTTGCTTGGGGAGGCAGCACAACGCTTGCATCCTGCGCCTGCCGCCTGTCGCCATGCGGGGATCCATCTGGAGCAGCGCCACTTCGAGTTGCGACGCGACTGGCGCTGTGCGCAAGCGACCCATGATTGGGCGCTGCGGGTGCTGGCCACCTGCGCTTTCGACGATCTCGACGGAGGGACCAGGTCCGAGCTGGGGGTGGTGGGGCACGAGCAGGGTGAAGGGCCTCAAGTGCAGGGGTTCGCCGATTTCGAGGAGGAGCTTGCTTTTGTGAGTGAGCTGCTCGAGCGATGGCTTGGCGAACTTGCTGCTGATGAGATTGCGGTTTGCTGTCGTGAGCCTCGGACCTTGCGGACTGTCCAGCGCCAGCTCGAGGGGGCGTCGGTGCCAGTGCAGGTATTGGATTCAGCCGTTGAGTCGGAGCAAGCGGCAGTGTGCTTGGCGAGCTTTGCCCAGGTCAAGGGTCTAGAGTTCGAGAGGGTTATCGTCGTCGATGCAGGCACTCAGAGTCGCCCGAGCCAGACTGGTCTGGCCACGCTTTGCCAGGAGAGGGCAGAGCTGCTCGAGAGGGTTGCCCTTTATGTCGCGTGCACTCGAGCCCGCTCACAGCTGGTGGTCACCTATCATGGTCAGGCCGCTGCATGGTTCTGAGTGCAGGGTTACGCGTCTGGGTGAGTTTTTTTTCCGCTTTGTGATCGCCTCTCGGGTACCGGTCGTATGGATTTTGGACTGGAACCGTTTGCTTGGCGAGGCGACCTGTCGAACTCTCGGAGGAGAAGGATGCGTAACAAGATTTCGATCATCGGAGCGGGATTCGTGGGCGCGACGGCTGCTCACTGGTGTGCAGCCAAGGAGCTTGGTGACGTGGTGCTCGTCGATATCGTCGATGGGATGCCACAAGGCAAGGCGCTCGATTTGCTCGAAGCGGGTCCGATTGAGGGCTACGACCTGAAGATCGTGGGCAGCAACGATTACAAGGACACTGCCGGCTCGGACATCATTGTGATTACGGCCGGTTTGCCTCGTCGACCTGGGATGACCCGCGAGGACCTGGTGGCCACCAACGCTGGAATCGTCGGCGAGGTGGTGACCCAAGTGGTGAAGTACTCGCCGAACGCGATTCTGATCTTGGTGACCAACCCCTTGGACACGATGGTCTATTTGGCGAAGAAGCTGAGCGGCTTCCCGCGTGAGCGGGTGATTGGCCAGGCGGGAGTGCTTGACGGCGCGCGCATGCGAGCGTTCATGGCGATGGAACTCGGGGTTAGCGTTGAGAATACACACGCCTTCGTCTTGGGTGGTCATGGCGACGAGATGGTACCGCTGCCGCGCTATTCGACCATCGCTGGCATTCCGATGACCGAGCTCATGACGCCCGAGCAGGTGGATGCCATTGTGGATCGGACACGCAAGGGCGGTGGCGAGATCGTGGCTTTGCTCAAGAAGGGGAGCGCGTTTTTCGCGCCGAGTGCGGCGACGATGCAGATGGTCGAGTCCATTCTGAAGGACCGAAAGCAGATCCTTCCTTGTTCTGTCTATCTGAATGGAGAATACGGACTCGATGACATTTGCTTCGGCGTTCCGGTGAAGCTGGGCAGCAAAGGTGTGGAGCAGATCATCGAGATTGAGCTGCGCGAGGATGAGAGAGAAGCGTTGCATCGCTCGGCGGAGTTGGTTCGTTCCAGCATGAAGGCGCTGCCCTAGGGAGGTGTGAAGATGAGCAAGGCACTGGTCCTTTATGCCAGCAAATATGGGTCAACCAAGGAGCTTGCTGAGGTGATCGGGGAGGAGCTGCGCGCTGAGGTTTTCGAGGTTGCGCATGCACCTGAGGACTTTTCGGGCTATGAGCTCGTGGTGCTCGGCTCCCCTCTGTACTGCGCCAACTATCTCGAATCGATGAACCACTTCCTGCGCAACCGTGGCAAAGCTTTTGCCGGCAAGGCGGTCGCTGCCTTCGTGCTCGGTGCCACCGAGCTGGAGATACAGCCTGGTTTGACCGGGGAGGAGGATGAGACGCGCTATACACAGGACGAGTGGGCTGAGGGCTTGGCCAAGCGGACAGCGGGGCGGGTGATTGCGTTTCGCGGGTTTGGCGGGCGCATGGTCGCCAACCAGCTTGATCTCAGAGACCGCGGGATGCTCGAATGGTTCTTCCGCTACCTCATGAGGAAGCCTCTTGAAGGCTTCGATCAGATCGACCTCGAGCAGGTCCGGCTTTGGGCGCGTGGTCTTCCGGGCTTGGTGTCGAGCGAGGTCTGAACTCCCGAGCATGGTTGGGGCCAGCAGCCAAGTTCGGGCGACCACGCGTCAGACCATGAACTTGGGGAAACAGGCCAAGCGCCCAATCGACAACAAATCGGCGGCATTCCAAACAGCTCGCCATTTGGCGGGGGGATTGAGAACTTGGGGGAATAGGCCAAGCGCCCAGTGGACAAGAACCTCGCCTTCGGATGCTGAATTCCGCCTCTACGGGGAGCCCAGGAGCTGCTTGATGCGAGGCAGGTGGTCGGCCAAGGGACTCTCGAAGTCTTGGCTGTCGCGGTGCACCTTCGAGCCTTCGAAGAACTCGACGAGCAGCTTCAGGTCGTTGGGGCTGATCTTCTCGGTTCGAGTGAGCTTGCCTTCGGCGTCTCGAATCTCCAGAGCGAGGACGGGGTGTTCTACACCTGGTGAGCAGTGCTCGCAGAAAGCGCGCTCATCGAGGCGCAGGTCGACATCGACGATCTGCTCGGCGAGCCGTCGGCACTCGGTGATGCTGAGCACCACATGATTGACCGCGTACTCATCGTATTGCGTCTTCTCGCCGCAGATGGGGCATGTGTATTCTGCAGTGGCCGGTGGTCCCGCCGGATCATAGCACATGGCGCCCATCATCAGCTCATCCGGTGGGGGCGCTTTGGCCAGCTCATCGAGGCGAGCTTCGAGCTCGGCTCTGCTCAGGGTGTTCGTTTTTACAGTGTCTGGCTCGGGCTTGGGCTCAGGCTCGGGCTCGGTGGCATGACCGGGGCTGGAACAGCCCATCGCCCCCAAGACGAGGGCGAGCAACAGCGCTCCGACAATGATCAGTGTGCTCATCTCTACCTCGCTCCTTTGTGAATGGCAGAGTGCCGCGAATAGCTCATGACAACGGACCTCAGCTCGAGACTGATTCAAGCAGTTGTCAGGCGCAGAAGCAAGGGCAAAGCGCCGCAGAGAAAATTGGGGGAAGAGGCCAAGCGCCCAAGCGACAAGAAGCTTGGCGCAGAGCTGAGGCGTGGAATTTGGTTGATGCTGCATGTAGGTGTATGTCGGTTTGGGTCGTATCCCGAGCTCGCTTGGGATGATTGCAGACAGGGCAGGGAGCACAAGGAGCAGGCCATGGGTTGGAATGAGCAGGAGTCCTCTTGGTTCGAGAGCTATGACGAGCGCGGCTTCGATGGTGACGGTTGGGCACGTGACAGTGTGTCGAGTGTGGCGGAGCGGCGCTCCTTGTGGGCGAATGTCGGGGTCTTGGGTGCTGCGGCGAGCGTGCTGTTGGCGATCGTGATCATGGTGTGAGCCGTTGCTGGCGCAGAGCGGGGTGCGACGCTCGTCTGTATGCTTGCTGCCGACCACCGATGGTCGTGCTTGCTCGGGAATGTCGACGGAGTAGCAGTCCTCCACGCACGCTTTCTTGGACTGTTTCGCATTGTGGACCACCACTTGCCGATGGCAGAAGTCGTAGCTAGGAGGCGAAATCTCGCTGCGAAGCAGCCCCAAGGGTGAGCGCCCTGAATGGTGCGCTACAAGCTCTCATGGAATCCTTTGGAATGTCGCAAGGCTGCGTGCTCCTCGCTGGGTCGTGGTTCTTTCACTTGCATTGTCGTTGAGCATGCGCTACATGGCCGCCGCCTCGGTTCAGGAACCGAGTGCAGGCCGCAGGGCGGGCATGCCGGGCATTCCGACACCACCGAAGTCGCTCTGCGAGCGCCGCCGTAGTGGGCGATAGGTTTTGCGTTTCCCTTTACGAAGCGCAGATCTTCGGCTGGTGCTGGGGCAGTGCAGATGTTGGGGCAACAGAATCGATGGCAAATTCTTTTTGATTATTCGATGATTACGGTTGGTGCGCTGGTGATGGCCGCTGGTATCGGCGTGTTTCTCGTCGATGCGCAGGTGGTTCCTGGCGGCGTCTCTGGCCTCTCGATGGCGATGCATTACCTGTCGGGTGGGCTGGTCCCGGTCGGTCT
>JAVFAO010000233.1:0-11067 GCA_034002465.1 Myxococcota bacterium | reverse complement strand
CAGAACGGTGAAAGGCGCGCCGAGGTCGAAGCCGAGTGCCCTGCTTTCGAGCTGGACACTGAGCCGCTCCTCGGCGAGTTGCAGGGTCGAGCCGTCGCGAAGGCGGAGCTCGAGCTTGCCGTCGAAACTGGGCTCGGGGAGGAAGCTGAGCGCGTCAGGCTGAGGCTGAAGCGCGTCGCTCTGAGTCATAGTGAATTGCCTCTGCTTGTGGAGGGAGCGTTGGGTCAGGAACGCCGAAGCTTCAGTACTGCCGCTTGCTCGCGTCGTTGAACAACGACATCAACTGGTACGCCTCCTGGAGCTGGGACTCGATGCTCTCAGGCGAGACTACGATGCCCCAATGCACCACCAGCGTTCGCCCGTAGGCCTCGAACTGCAGGCTGCGACCCCGCTGCGCCATGAAACCTTTGCGAAGCTCCCAATCGAAGAGCATTCGCACCGCGTCCTCGTCGGCACCTTGCAGCACGAACGCCTTGGAGAACTCTGGATCCTCTTCGAAATTGATGTCCTGGCCACCGAAGAGTTTTCCCAGAGAATCGAAGAGCCGCGACTCTCGACGCAGAAAGCAATGCGGCAGGGCGTATGACGGATTCTCGAAGATGAACACCGTCTGTCGGTGCCGATGTCGGTTCTTGCCACTGCCCGTCGTATACAGATACTCGCCAACGATGGTCGTAACCCCTTGAAACTGACCACGGAGCACATTCCTGCTGCGCCTGCCATGCCCCTGAGAGAAGAGCTTGAAGCCATGAAACTCATGCTCCAGACGCGAAATGCCTTCGAATCCGAAGCCCATCCTCACGGCCTGCGCTTGCCACGCCTCCATGCGCTTGCGCTTCAGATGAGACTGGAGCACAGCAATCACTCCAAAACCCACCAGCACCACCAGAACTATGATCACGGTCGTCATCACGTCTCCCAATTGCAGTCGAGCGAAGGCCCAGCTTCGGCTGCCAGCATGAGCGACAACATAGCGCCGCGTGCAGGCTCAATGCAATCCTGGCGGTGGCCGCACTGGCAGCAGCAGGCCACTCTCCGAGGGCAACGGAAAACGAAGCGCAGCATCAGCTCTACGCTCAGCCCTGCTTGTTCTTCTCATCCCAAAGCATGGGCTCCCAGAGCTCGACCTTGTTTCCATCCGGATCGAGCACCCAAGCGAACTTCCCGTTCTCGTGCAGTTCGCGCTCGCCGACCATCTCGACGCCTGCCGCTCGAAGCTGAGCGAGCAGTGCGTCGAGCTCATCGACGCGGTAGTTGATCATGAAGGAGGCAGAGCTGGGCGCGAACCACTGCGAGCTGCTCTCGGCCACGTGCCAGACGGTGATCCCCTCGTCTTCAGCTTTGTCTGCGGGCCAGCGCAGCACCGCACCGCCAAAGACCTCGAGCTCGAGGCCGAGATGGGTCGCATACCAGGCCGCGAGCGCCTTGGGGTCCGGTGATTTGAAAAAGACGCCGCCGATGCCGGTCACTCTGGCCATGTTTCCAAACTCCTGCCCTCCGCTGCGCCGAAAGGCAAATCCGTGTTGGGCGATGGACGAAGCGACGCGCAAGCTCGCAGAGCGCCGCGCTTTGCTCCGTCGAAGACGCGCCGGAAGTCTGGAACCGATAGGTTTCGGTGTCAAGCGCCAGGCGGGGCTCCGCTGCGGAGGGGTATGAAACCCCGCGGCAACCGCGCATTGACCGCCACTACACTTGTGCTATGGTGCGCTCACCCCCGTCGCCACACTGAGTCGTCAGTTTCACCACGAGGAGAAGCCGATGTCGGAACGCGCTAACGCCTGCAGGAGTTCTTGTCCATTGGGCACTTGGCCTGTTCCCCCAACTTCCTGTCCATTGGGCACTCCGCCTGTTCCCTCCTCTTGTCGGTCGGTCGTGTCTACACTCACGTGCTTGTGCTCCAGGCTAGCACACCTGAGCTGCCTGTTCGTGCTCTCCTCCAGCCTCTCTGGCTGCATCAACTGGTCGCGCCTCGGCGACTACTACAGCAGCACCTCGCCCGGCCAAATCCCTCTCACGGCCCAGCTCAGTATCGAGAGCGACAACTCTGCGCTTGCCGCAGGGAGTCCCTTTGCGAAAGCGGTGTTCCGCGACCTCCGTGAGGCCAAGCTCTTCAGCTCCGTCGACGTCGCATCAGCAACGCCCGATCTGCTGCTCAAGCTCAACGTAAAGGGGTGGGGGTATTCCGCCCGTGACGACATGCTGTTTTTGATGTTTCCTCCAATGGTCTTTGTCTACTGGTTCCTGGTGCCCTTCGGCGTGCCAACCGAGTGCGGCGAGTCCTCGGTTGACCTCACGCTGGAGGTCTACAACGCCCGTAGCGGGGCCTTTCTCTTCTCCACCCGAGGTCAGTCGCGCGAGTATGGCTGCGCCGGGCTCTACTACGAGGCTGACGCGGTCGACGAGCCTTTCCAGAGCGCGATGGAGACCATCAAAGAAGAGCTGGTCTACAGTAGCGGGGCCATGCTGGCGTCTGTCGAAAGCTCCAAAGCCGCCCTCCTCGCCGCCCAGCAGCCGCCGTCGACAGACAGTGCGCAGACTGGGAGCGACGAAGCGCCAAAGCTACGCCGCATCTTTGTGCGCTACCACGGCTCGGCGGCCGAGGTCAGCGCCCTCGAAGGTGCCGCATTGCACTTCAGCGGTCCCATTCTCGAGCTCGGCGGCATCGAGGTCGCTGGCAAGTCCGACATGGACTCGGTCTATGCCGAGTGCAGACGGGAGCTCGTCGTTGGTGTCGAGGTCGAACGCGAGTGCCAACTGCAGAGCGCGCGTCGACTCTTCATCGAGTTTCTCATCCAGATCAGCGCCACGCCTCTGCCCAGCGGTGAGTATGAGCTGCAGATGGAGGTTTGGAAGCCCGACGGCAACGCCATGGTCTTCGGCAAAGCGTTGACGGCGAGCGCCACGGGTATCGACGCTGCGGCGCGCGAGCTTCTGCCCAAGCTCGCCTGCAGCTACCTCAAGTTCAACAAGCTGGTGGAGAGCTGTGAGTAACCGGCCGGCTTCCGAAGGGTCGGCAGACGCGAGGCGCTGGAACGCGCTGATCAACACGTGGGGCCGGCTAGAAGCCGGCCCCACGGTTTGCTCTGCGCATTCCCACCCAGCACGCGGTCGGTCGGCAGGAAGCCGGCCTAGGGTGCGCTCTGCGCGCTCTGCGCACTCGCCCTTGCATCCAAACCGATAATGGGTTATCACTATCACCACGCGCTGCAGCGACTGCAGCCGACGGGATCCGCGATGGCAGCCAAACCCAGAAACACCGAGCAGAAACGCGCCGTCTGCCGTGCCTTCGAAGAGGCCGACGGACCGCTCTCTGCCCAGCTCGTCTGGGAGCGCGCCAAAGCCTTCGCCCCTTCCCTCGGCATCGCCACCGTCTACCGCTGCATCAAGGAGCTCATCGCCCAAGACGAAGTGCAGCTCGTCGAGTCCCCCATCGGCCCCATGTACGAGCGCAGTCCGCGCCACCACCACCACTTCTTCTGCTCCTCCTGCCAACGCGCCTTCTGCATCGCAGGCTGCGTCCCAGGATGGAAATCCCTCGCCCCACAGGGCTTCAAGGTGCTCTCCCACGAGCTCTCCCTCAGCGGGCTGTGCGCCGACTGCGCCCAAGCCACCACACCTGAGAAGAACGCGCCATGAGCAAGCGCCAACGCCACAACCAGGCCAACGCAGCGCCCCCCATACGGGTCGGCACCGCGTCGCTCGCCTTGCGCCGCGCCGCCCTGCTCATGCTCTACACCTTCGTGGCTGCGCAAGCGCTCACGGTGCTGCACTTCTACTCGGTCCCCCACCGACTCGACCTTGGCAGCACCGTCGCCGAGCACACCCGCCACGACTGCTCTGACCAACCCAGCGACGACTCCGAAGAACCCAAGCGCGCACCCTCGCAGAAAGACTGCCAGGTCTTCGCGCTCATGCACCTCGCCGCTCGACCCTCCATCGCGGTGCCCATCCCCGCACCCGTGCTCGTCGAGCTCCCTGCGCTGCCGCAAGCAGCAGCCTTCATCGACTGCCTACCCTCACAGCGCGAGCGCTACCGCCTCGCACCCTCGCTCTCGCCTCCAAGCGCCTGAGCCACAGCTCGCTCGACTTCCCCAAGCGACCGCCACTGCTGAGGTGTCGCTGTTGCACGCCCACGCGTCTGCGCTGCAATTGATGGAAACAGCGCAAGAACGGGCCTGAAAACAGCACGCTAGCCTGCAACAGTGGCGGGCGTACGACGCAAGCCGAGCTCTGCTCAGCAGAGCTTCGACTCAGCGCCAATGGGGATGCGTTCGCTGCTCCCAGGGCTAGCCTCGAGAGGCTCTGCACAGTCACCAGCGCGTCGCGCCACCTCGGCGCTGATGCGCGCGCTGTGTGTCGCCACTCGCAGTCTAGGTCCATTCTCCCCCGGTCCGATACGCCCCTGCGTTTGGCGCTCGCCATGCTCAGCTCTCTCTCCACATCGAGGCACGACCTGCTTCGGCTCGCGCTGCTGCTCTGCCTCTGCCTCGCTTCGACCAGCGTTTGGGCGCAGGAGCTCAGCCCGCCAGTCCTGCTGGATTGGATGGAGCCCCTCTACCCGGAGCTCGCCGAGCCGCCCCCTACCGAAGAGCTGGTGGTCGAGTACTTGGTCACCGTCGAGCCCGATGGGCAGGTCAGCCAGCTCGAGCTCGTACAGTCCGCTGGCGCGGCTTTCGATCAGGCCGCCGAGACTGCCCTGCGGCAATGGCGCTTCGAGCCCGCACGCAACAGCGAAGGCGACGCGGTTCCCACCAAGATTCGAATTCCCCTCATCTTTGCGGCACCGCCCGACACAGAAGCACCCGAACCCGCAGAGCCCCCTGAAGCAACCCTCACCCAGCCCCTCGCCGACCCAACGCCTGCGCCGGTCCTGCCTCAGCTCCCGCTGAGCGCCGTGCCGAGCCAGCCCGAGCCCTCAGACGAAGAGGAAGACTGGAGCGACGAGGACTTCCTCGAGGTCCGGGTCCAAGGCGAGCGACGCCCTCACGCCAGCAGCAGCGCAGAATACCGGGTCGAGCTCGGCGCCTTGCGCATCGTCCCGCGAAAGAACGCCGCCGAGCAGCTCATGCTGGCTCCCGGCGTGCTCACCACCAACCACGGCGGCGAGGGCCACGCCAACGAGACCTACATGCGAGGCTTCGCGTCCAAAGAAGGACAGGACATCGAGTTCACCCTCGACGGCGTGCCGCTCAACGACATCAGCAACCCACACGCCCACGGCTACACGGACCTGCACTTCATCCCTCCGGAATTCGTGCGCGCCGTGAAGATCGCCGAGGGCCCCTTCGACGCCGACCAAGGCGACTTCGCCTTCGCCGGCTCCGCCAACTACGAGCTCGGTGTCGATGAGCGCGGGGTTCGTGTCGGCTACGGCTACGGCTCCTGGAACAGCCACCGCGCCTTCATGCTCTACGCGCCCGCCGACGAGCACGAGGACACCTTCGCTGGCTTCGAGCTCGCCCGCAGCGATGGCTTCGGCCAAAACCGCGCCTCTCAGCGCAGCAGCGCCCTCGCCCGCTACGCTGGCGTGCTCGCCAATGAGCTGACCCTACGCAACAGCGTCTACGCCTCGGCCAGCCGCTACGACCAAGCCGGTGTGCTGCGCCAAGACGACTACCGCGCCGGACGCGTGGGCTTCTTCGACAGCTATGACCCCAACCAGGGGGGTGAGAGCGATAGGTTGCTGCTCTCGACGGACCTCAACGCCGGAAGCGCAGACAGCAGCTTCCGTATACTGAGCTGGTTCGGGCTGCGCAACATGCGGCTGCGGACCAACTTCACGGGATGGCTCTCGGACGTGAGCGTCAACGCCGATGGACAACGCAACGTCCAGCGAGGTGACGGACTCGAGCTGCGTTATGAGGCAATGACGCTGGGCTCGAGGGGCACGCATCAAACGACGACTGAGTTTTGGTCGCAACCGCAAACCTTTGCGCTGGGCTACGCAGTGCGCTACGACCGCGGCGAATCGTCGCAATACCGGCTCCGCTCCGTGACCGCCATCCCGTATTCTACGCTCTTCGATGAAGCCTTCAACGTCCTGAATATCGGCGGCTGGGCGCGCGCCCAGCTTCGGCCCTTCGAATGGCTCTCGGCGAGCCTGGGCTTGCGGGTTGACACCTTCTCTTTTGGCGTCGACGACCTCAACCAGAGCGAGTCCGACCGCGAAGGGGCCCGCGTCGACACGCAGACGAGCCAGGCTTTCGGATTTGCGGTGAACCCGCGACTGAGCCTGGACGCGACGCTGCTCGAAGGCTTGCATCTGCTGGCCAGCTATGGCCAGGGGACCCGCTCTGCCGACGCCAGCGCCCTCTCCGACAACGAGACCTCGCCCTTTGCCCTCGCCCAGGTGGTGGAGACGGGGCTGTCGCACGAGCTACGCCTAGAGGAGCTCGATGCCACGCTGCGCACCCAGCTCAGCTACGTCTACACCCATGTGGACAAGGACATGCTCTTCGATCCCATCTCGGGTCGCACGGTCTTCACCGCCACCGACAGCAGCTCGCCAGTGGGACCCAGCACGCGACACGCGCTGCTGCTGAGCTCGCGCTTTCTGCTCGGGCAGCTCTTCGACGCCCTGCTCAACGTGGGCTATGCTTATGGAACCCTGGACGCCACGGGAGAGCAGATTCCCTACATTCCGGAGCTCATCCTGCGTCTGGACCTGGCGGTGAATGGAGCGCTCTTCGACTGGTCGCTGGGCGATGTGCCCGTGACGGGACACGCAGGGCTCGGATTTACCTACGTTCCCGGTCGTCCGTTGCCCTATCGGGGCACCGGCGATGACTACTACCTGCTCGGTTTGGCCGCGGAGCTGCGGCTCTGGCACGTGTCTCTGGGCGTGGAGCTGAGAAATCTCCTGGACCTCGAGTATCGCCAAGCCGAGTTCAATTACGCGAGTAACTTTCGCGGTCCCGACGCGCTGGCCTCACAGCGCCCGGCCCGCCACTTTGCCGCAGGTGAACCCTTCTTCGTCATGTCGACGCTGACGGTGCACCTCGACGAGCTGTGGGGAGGCGAGAGCCCAGAACCATGAGCAGACTTCTCTCCGATTCCTGTGTCTTGGGAGCGAATGCAAGCTGCCGTAGTTGTTTGCATTCCGTCGCTCTAGCGAGACCCTCGCAGCGCTGCGCTGCCGCATCGGATGCGACCGCGACAGACGCTGACGCGTGCCTCGCTATGCTCACCTCTGAAGGCAAATTCCCTCGAACGAGACCAAAGAACATGGGGCAAAGCCCCCGATATGGATGGACCAATGAACCGCAACGTACTTCTGCTCCTCACTTCCCTGCTCCTCTTCGCTGGCTGCGGCGAAGATGAGCCCACCGTCACCGACTGGGTCTGCGACGCCTCGCACGACGGCTGGGAGAAGTGCACCGACAACAAGGTGCAGCATTGCCACATCGTCGAAGGCATGGACCATCACTTCCACTGGGGGGCCGACTGTGCAGCGCTGGGGCTGACCTGCATGGTGCGTGGCGAAGCAGGACACGCCGCCTGCGTGGACACCGCCACCCCTTGCACCGAGACCGACCAGCGCTGTGAGAACAACACCGCCTACTTCTGCATCGACGGCAAGCTCGCCCAGGACCCCTGCGGTACCTCCAAGCACTGCCACGCCGACGAAGGCGTGCCCCACTGTGAGGAGCTCGACGACGAGGAATGCAGCGGCCACGGCCACCTGCATGACGGCGAATGCCACTGCGAAGAGGGCTATGTCCTTGCTCCCGACGACGCCACCAAGTGTGTCTCGGAGGTCGACTTCCCCACGCAGTCCTGCACGCTCTTTGCTGGAACGGCCCACAGCGAAGCCGCGGTGACCCCCTTCTCAGAGTTTCCCAACGCCCACGTCGAGCTCGACCAAGTCTACGAAGTCACCCTACCGGACAACGTCGAGAGCTACGTGCATTTCCCAGTGACCGAGAGCGCAGAATACGTGATCTTCCTCTCTACTGCTGGCATTTTTGGAGCGTTCCTGCACCGCAACGAGAGCAGCATCAATGCAAGCGGTGGCGTGCCCAATGGCATGTGCAGCGACACCATCGCCGATCACTACCACGCGGAGCTGAGCTTCGACGGCGCCGAAACCGACACCAAGGTGCCGTACATCGTCCGCTTCAACGCCGTCAGCGGCGGCGCGACGGTGAAGGTGCTCATTCGGAAGAAGGAGTAATCACATGAAAGCGAGCGAAGCTGGCGCTTCGGCGCGGGTGCGGACTTTCGAGCCTTCGGTCTTTCTTGTCGGCCTCTCGCTCTTCGCGACGATGGGGGCCTGCTCCGAAGAGGAAGGTGAGCAGCCCATCGTCTTCGAGCTGGCCGTGAGCGGTGCAGCGAGTGTGGACGGGGCACAGGCTTCCTTCGAGACCTACGCAGGTTGGAAGGTAGAGCTGGACACCGCCCTGCTCTCGATCGGGCCCATCTATTTCTATGAAGGGGAAGCCGAAGACGGCAGCTTGGCGTCGCTGTTCAGCCTGCCCTCTGCCTACGCCTGCCCCAGCCACGCCCAGTACAACAAGGGCCGAGTGCTCGGTGAGCTGCTGCGGCAAGAGCCGGTCGACTTGCTCGTTGGCCGCAGCGAGCTCGGCGCCCTCGACGGTCTCAGCGGACGCCTCCGCGCCGCCGAGCTGCACCTCCATCCGTGGGGCGAAATCTCTTCCACACCCAACAACGGCGCGAGCCAGGCCCTCGCCCAACAGACCGTGCTGTTTCGGGGACAAGCTCAGCTCGGTGAGCAGAGCATCGCCTTCGAAGCCCACCTCGATATCCCTGATGAGGGGCTGATGCGGGTGGTCGAGAGCATCGACACGGACGTGGAGCTGCGCGGCGATGGCTCTGGACGCGTGCTCTTCGAGGTCCTGCTCGATCAGGTCTTCGCCACCGTCGACTTCGCCTCTCTGACGACCCAAGAGCAGAACGTCTACGTCTTCACCGCGGACACGCAAGCCTACAACGCGCTGCTGCGCGGGCTGCGCTCGCGCTACGCTTACCGAATGAGCTGGAGTGAACCATGAATCCGAGCAGACAGCTCACCATCTTTCTCAGCGTTGCGCTCTTGCTCAGCACGGGCTGCACCAGCGAAGACGAGGCCGGCAGCGGCGCCCTGTCCATCGCGGTCGGCGGCGGCGCGGCCGTTCGCGAGGGATTTCCCCACGACGAAGGCGCGGTGCGCTTCGAATTCGCCGACGGGTGGACGCTGCAGTTCAGCAAATACATCGTCAGCGTCGGCAACGTCACCCTCAGCAGCGGCGCCGGCAAGACGGTGGCGAGCTGGCCTCACGTGATGCTGATGGACCTGACAACGAGCCCCACAGCATCCCTGGATCTGGCTCTCTTGGAGGGCGTGCCCGCCTTGCGTCACGAGATTGCCTTCGACGTGCGGCCACCCGACGCCGACACCACGCTCTCCGAGGTCGACGAGGCGGACGCCGCTTTGATGCGCGAGCGAGGATGGTCGCTGCTGGCCGAAGGCAGCGCCGTGCACCCCACCCACGGCACGGTGCGCTTCCGCCTGGGGCTCCCCTTGGCACGCCACTACTACAACTGCATCAACGGCAAAGACCAGACCCAAGGCATCGCCATCGAGGCGAACAAGACCACTGGCGTCTTCATTTACGCGCACGCCATCCACATCTTCTGGGACACCCTCTCGACGGGCGACGAGGACCTGCGCTTCGAAGCCTTTGCGGCCATGCGCGGCGACGACGACCTGGTCACCGAGGAGGAGCTCGAGGAGCAGGATCTCAACAATCTGCGCGGTATCGACGGACAGCGGCTGCTCGACCAAGATGGCAGTCCTGTATTCTACAACGACAACGGCCTACTTCGCCCAGGCGAACAGACCCTGTATCATTTCGTGCTGCAAGCCTTCAGGTCCAGTGCCCACTTCAACGGCGTCGGCTTGTGCAGCGACTCGGCCTTGGTAGACTGATGAGCGCCACAGAACGTCTCGAAATCCTGCTGCTCGACGCGGGCGCCGACTGGGTCTTGTACCTGCTCGGCGCGCTGCTCTTCGTGGCGCTGGTCATTTTTGTCGAGCGCTTGCTCGAGTACCGGGCAGCCCGTGTTGATGTGCACGCCTTGGCGAAACGAATCGACGCGCTGCTCTCGAGCGACGCCCGGGACCAAGCCATTGAGGAGCTCTCTCGCTCGAGGTCGGTGGCGGCGAGCGTGGCCAAAGCGGGGCTGCGTTTGGCGTATCGGGGAATCGAGGCGAGCAAGAGCGCGATGCAGAGCGCCGCGGCGTTGGAACGCAGCCGTCTACAGCGTCACCTGAGCTATTTGGGGACCATCGGCAGCAACGCGCCGTTTGTCGGCCTCTTTGGGACGGTGGTCGGCATCATCCATGCGTTCGACGAGCTGGGCCAAGTCGATCCCACGCAAGCGGCGTCGCAGCTCGCCTCGCAGTCGGTGATGCTGGCGGTGGGTGAGGCACTGGTAGCCACGGCGGTGGGTATCCTGGTCGCCATCCCCTCGATCGCGGCCTACAACTTCCTGCAGCGGCGCGTGAGCGCGATCATTGCGCAGACAGAAGTGCTGGCCAACCTGGTGCTGGCGTACCTATCGCCGACTGCAGAGCCAGGTACCGCCCCGGCCCCCGAGCCCAAAGAGGAGACAGCGCCATGACTTTTGGCTCCAACGAAGAACAGACCATCGCGGCGATCAACGTGACGCCGCTGGTCGACATCACGCTGGTGTTGTTGATCGTGCTGATGGTGACCTCGAAGGTGGTGGCCTCTCTGGCGGTCCCAGTGGACCTGCCGGCGGCAGCGAGCGCCGAGCAGGTGCAGCTCGTCTTCTCGGTGCTGATCGCCGCCGATGGCTCCCTGCTGGTCGATGGAGAGCGGCTGTCCAATGATGATGCGATGGTGCAGCGTGCTCGAGCGAAGCTGAAGCAGTCGCCGGAGCTGCGGGCGGTGATCAACGCGGATGGCGGCGTCGAGCACCGCAGGGTGATGCAGGTGGTCGACCGCCTTCGAGGCGTCGGCCTCTCCAAGCTGGCTTTCGGCGCGAGCCCCCTCGAAGCAGGAGGTGGGAGCTGTGAGAGGGTGATTGTCGTGGGGGGGGGGG
>JAVFAO010000232.1:0-11085 GCA_034002465.1 Myxococcota bacterium | reverse complement strand
TGAGGACTCCTTTGATCCTGGCAGATCAACCCAAGGGAGTCCTCTATCAAATCGGTGTTGAGAGTGCGATGAAGGTTGCTGTGCGAGATGTAGGACAACATCTCACGTTTTCGGCTACACGCACCCGTGTCCCTGGATGTGAATGTGCTGACCATCTCCAGCCCTGACGAGCAAGCCGAGCCGCATCCTCAGCGCCGATTGGAACCGTCGACCGTGCCCCGCGGACTACCATGCGCTCTCCTTTCCTCGTGAACAGTGCGAACTCGACATGCTCATGAGCGGTCAGCGCCGAAATGTCGCGGAGCGAAACATCACGCTTGCGAACGACTGCCTCGAGGGAACCTGTGTCGAGTGCCTCTCCAACAGTCACTGCCCCAACGGAGAGACCTGCAACGGCAATAGCTGTGAGCCCATCACCGGCTGCAACCCGCCCTGTAGTGGCAGCACCCCGATCTGCCTGGGCAGCACCTGCGTCGAGTGCACGAACAACTCCCATTGTGGCAGCGGTGAGCAGTGCAACAACAACCAGTGCCAGAGCGTCCAGAGCTGCACTCGAAGCGACTTCGTCAAGGTCTACGAGGAAGCCTACGCCTACTCGAGCGCCGAAGGGATTGGCCCCTTCTACTATGGACTCAATTCGCTCAACAACCCCTTCGATCTGCTCATCCTCGAGCTGGTTCCGGGTGAGGGCACCTACCCAGGCCCCAACCCCAGCACGGGCACCTTCCAATTGGGCGCCATCGTCGACACCAACCCCAACACCTGCGGCATCTGCTTCGGCGTGCAGTCAGATTGCGTCGGCGAGACATGCAACGAGCTCTGGCTGCCGTTGAGCGGCACCCTCACCCTCACCAACGTCAGCACTCGCCTCACCGGCACCCTCACTGACGTGGTGCTCAGGCGGTCTGGGGGCACCGAGACCTGGTGCATCGACAGCTACAGCTTCGACAAGGTCTTCGACGGCTAAGCGCACTGCCCACTTGTTGCATGCCATCCCTGGCACGCACCCTCCGGGCTTGCTCCTGGGGCCAGCGCAGGTTCACGCTGGCAGTCGGCCGAGGAGTCGAAGCAGACCGTCGAGGATGGTCAAGGGGTGAGGTGGGCAGCCCGGAATGTACAAATCCACGGGAAGAAACGCCCCAACCCCATCGTGCGCCTCCTCGTGCCCTGCAAAGAGACCGCCCGAGATGGCGCAGGCCCCCACCGCGATGACCAGCTTCGGGCTAGGGGTCGCAGCGTAGGTCTCCAACAGCGCTTCACGCATGTTCTCAGTCACCGGACCCGTGACGATGAGCCCGTCGGCGTGCCGTGGCGAGGCCACGACGTCGATGCCAAAGCGCCCAAGGTCCCAACCGATGGTGGTGAGCACGTTGATGTCCGCTTCGCAGGCGTTGCAGCCCCCTGCGCTGACCTGCCGCAGCTTCAGCGCGCGCCCAAAAAGTCGCCGCATCTCCTGCTCGAGCTCGACCTCCAGGCGCTGCACCCGCGAATCCACGCACAAGGCCTCTCGGGTTGAGCTCGCCAATTGATGATTGCCGGAAAAGTGAATACATCCCTGGGGACAGGCCTGCTCGCAAGCGCCGCAGAAGACGCAGCGCCCCAGATCCAAGTTCAAGCGCCCCGCCCCGGCCTGCTCCCCCAAACTCAACGCGGCGCTTGGGCAAGCGCGCACACAGTCGTCACACTCCAAGCTGCAGGCCGAAGGGTCGAGCACGGGCAAGCCGCGCAGACGCGGAGGCAACGGCGGCAAGGACTTGGGATAGGCTTGGGTCTTGTGCCCCTGCCGCAAGCGAACCAGCAAATGCTGCAACATGGACATGGCTGCCCCTCAGAGATCGAAGCCGCAGTAGGAGAGATTGAAGCTCTTGTTGGTCAACGGGAAGTCGGAGATCGCCTGGCCACGCATCGCGACCGCCAAGCCCGACCAGTTGTGGAAAGAAGGATCCACCACATCGTAGCGGCTCAGCGCTCCCTCTTCATCAGTGACCGCGAGATGCCAGACCTCGCCGCGCCAGCCTTCGGCAACCCCAACGGCGAGCGACTCGACGGCGCGCTCTGCCCCGACCGCCGCAACGATGGGCCCTCCAGGCAGCGACTGCAGAAGCTGCTGCACGTAGGCGATGGAACGCTCCAGCTCCTGCCAACGCACCCATGCGCGAGCATAAACGCTGCCGGCAGCGCAGGTGGAGATATCGATGGGGTGGCGACTGTAGTGGCCACAGGGGAAGTCGAGCCGGGCATCCACGGCCAGGCCCGTAGACCGTGCCGCGGGCCCCACCAATCCCAAGCTCGAGGCGTCCTGCGGCGTCAGCACCGAAGTTTCATCGAAACGAGCGCGCACGCTGGGTGTCTCCCAGAGCAGCCCAATCGCGTCGCGAAGCTCCTTCTCAAGTCGCCCCAAGCGTGCGCTGATATCTGCTGCCAACGCCGCATCGACGTCATGCCCTACACCGCCAAGCCGCAACAATCCGCGCCCGAATCGGCTGCCACACAAAGCCGCGCTCAGATTCAGCAAATCCCCGCGCAGTCGGCCGCAGAACGAGGCCGTCGGCAAATAGCCCACGTCACCTGCCAATGCACCCAGGTCGCCTGTGTGATTCGCCAGCCGCTCCAATTCCAAGGCCATGGCGCGCAGTGCCTGCGCCTGCAAAGGGACCTCAATGCCACAAAGGCTCTCCACCAGCTGCGCATGAGCGGTGGCGTGTGCGATGCTGCTGTCACCTGCAATGGTCTCGGCGAGACACACACTGCGCCAGCCGGGCTGCCCCAAAAGCGCCTTCTCGAGGCCCCGATGCTGGTAGCCCAAGGCGATATCCAGAAGAAACACCGTCTCACCATGGCACTGGAAGCGAAAGTGGCCCGGCTCGATCACCCCGGCATGCACAGGCCCTACCGCAACCTCATGGATATCGTCTCCTTCGACACGGTGAAAATCGGTGACCCCAACCCGCGCTCCCTTCCCTGCAAGAAAGCGCACTGGCTTGGGCCAGGGGTGCCCTTCCAGCTCGAGCTCGTACTCCTCCGCCATCTCGCGCTCGAAGAGGTGGACCTGGGGCACCTTGGGCATCCAGGACCGCCAACGCTGGCTGGCCTCGGCGCTTCCTGTCGCCACCATCCCCGTGTCTGGATCGGCGAGCACCGCGAGCACCTGCAGGCTCTCGTCAGCGCTCGGGCGCGCAAAAAGCGAGGCGACGCGGCTGCCACCAGCAATGGCCTCTACGACGGCGTCCTCCAGAGCCTCCGCCGACATGGAAGGAATCTCGGCCAACGGGATGGGTGCGTCGACTCTGAAGTATCCCAGCTCTGTCATCAGAAAGCCCCTCCCCCCAAAGCTCTGGCTGCGTCATGAAGCAGTGTGGTCAACGGTGCCGGGAGCCAGACCCCTAGCAGCAAGACCAGGCCTGCCAGGAGCATCGGCGGTGCCAGCGAGGACCAGGGCTCCGGCGTCGTGAGGCGCGGCGCGGGACCGCTGCCCTGGACCATGCGCAGCACCGCGCCACTCATCCCGATGAAGGCCAAGGAGAGCGCCCCCAAGAACAAGATGGCGACCAGCCACTGCCCCGAGCTCAGCGCCGCCCGCAGGACCACCAGCTCACTGATGAAGGGTCCAAAAGGCGGCGAACCGACGATGGCAAAGAGCCCGACGAGCCACAGCGCTCCCGTCCCAGGTCGATGGGCGAAGACCCCGCGCACCTCGGCGAGTGCGCGCGTCCCGTAGGCCGCAAGTGTATTCCCAGCAACCAGGAAGAGCAGAGACTTCGCGAGCGAATGGACGACCATGTGAAACAGCGCGCCGCTCACGCCAGCGTCGCCGACGCCAACGCCGACTGCCAGAATGCCCATGTGCTCGACGCTCGAGTAGGCGAGCAGACGCTTGAAGTCGCTCTGTCCGATCAAGAACAGCGCCCCGAAGAGCATCGACAACAAACCAAAGACCAGCAGCAGCTCGCGGCCGAAGCTGCCCATGCCCGCCGCCTCGAGCACCTGCTGCATGCGCAGAATGCCGAGGAAGGCGCAGTTCAACAGCGCCCCCGAGAGCAAAGCAGAGACCGCCGAAGGTGCCTCGCTGTGTGCATCGGGGAGCCAGGAGTGGACCGGAGCCAGGCCCATCTTCGTGCCATAACCCACCAGCATCAGCAGGAAAGCGCCCCGCAACCACGCAGAATCCATGCTCTGCGCAGCACTGAGCAGCGCGCTCAGGTCCATACCCAACTCGGGGTGAGCGCTGAGCTGGCCAGCCACGCTCAAGAACAGCGTGCCGAGCAGCGCGATGGCGATGCCCACCGAGCAGATGAGCAGGTACTTCCAGGTGGCCTCGAGGGAGCGGTTGTGTCGATGGAAGTAGATCAACGGCGCTGTGGCCAGGGTGGTGCTCTCGATGCCCACCCAGAGGATGCCAAAGTTCTGGCTCACCGTGACCAGGGTCATCGCTGACAGGAAGAGCGACAGGCAGGCGATGAAGATGGTCTCGGGTGCATTTGAGAAAACGCCACGTGAGAGCGCGTCGCGACGCTTTCCGGCTGGTTCTCTGGCGAGGAAGCCCACGGTGTATACAGAGACGATGAGATAGATGGTGCTTGTGGTGCTCAGAAAGAGCAGACCCAGCTCGTCCAGCGCCAGCATCCCCTGAAGCGCTGCCGCAGGGCTTCGAAGATGGCAAGAGAGGGTCAACAGGAAGTGAATCGAGGCGCTCAGCGGCAACATGGCGCGGCGCAAGCGCGGCCACGGCAGCACGAAGACCAACGCCGCAACGATGAGCGGGCTAAGGAGGAGAGCTAGGATCACTCGGTGGGCTCCGTTGGGCTAGGGCGTTGAACGGCGAGGTCGTGCAGCTGGGCCAAGCGGTCGCTGTCGATCGCGTCGAATGCGCGGTTGATGTGAAACAGGGTGATACCCATCACGAAGACGCCCACCAGCAGGTCGAGCAGAACCCCGACCTCGACGATCCAGGGCGTCGAGTGCGCAAAGAGCACCCCGAAGAGGAAGATGCCGTTCTCCAGCACCAGGTAGCCCAAGACCTGGGTCAAGGCTTGCCGACGCGCAACCACCAAGAACAGACCGGTGAAGAGCGTGAAGAAGGCCACCGGCGCTCCCAGCGCCGAGGCGCTCGTCGGCAACGGCAGCCGAGACCCGAGCCATCCGCTCAGGGCCAGGACGGCGAGCCCGAAGAGCAGCGACAAGTTCAGGCTGACGATGGGCTGGATTTCTCTGTTGACCGAGGTCTCGCGCAGCGCCTTTCGAAGCAGCACGGGCAAGCCCCAACCTTTGATCAGCAAGCTCAACAAGGACAGCAACACGATGCGCGGATCCAGGGGCCAGCTCGCCACCGTCAACGGGAGCAGACCCAGCACCACACCTTGGAATGCCGCCGTCGAAATGCAGGCCAGCAAACGGCTCCCACCCAGCAAACGCAGGTTGGCCAAGACCAAGAGCATCAACGCGAATTCTGTCCACATCATGGCCTCACCCCATCACCACGAAGAGGGCCACCGCGGTCAGGACGAAGGCCGCGAGCAACCACTGTGGTAGGCGCGTCAAGCGCAGTCGCGCCGTCGAGCTCTCGATGACCCCGACCAGAACCGCCAAGGCAAACATCGCAAGCACGCCCAGAAGCAGAGAAGCGAAACCATCGCTGACCCAGGGAGAGAGCGGGACGCCAATGAGCAAGGTGCCAAGCAGCCACATCTTCAAAGCAGCAGCATAGTGGATCAAGGCCAAGTCCGGACCGCTGTGGTCCAGGATCATGACCTCGTGGATCATGGTCAGCTCGAGGTGTGTGTTGGGATCGTCCACCGGGATGCGTGAGTTTTCGCTCAAGAAGATCACCAGCAAGGCCACGAAGACCAACACCAATGCGGGTCCGCCATCCGTCCCCAGGCGCGCAAAGAGCCCGGTCAGCGAGAGCGCTTGGGTCGCCACCGCCAGCACCACGAAAGCCAGCAACAGTCCTGGCTCAGCCAGAGCCGAGAGCTGCACCTCACGGCTCGCCCCCATCCCCTCGAACGCAGAACCAGTGTCCAGCGCAGCGCTCACCGTAAAGAAGCGGGCCAGCCCCAGCAGGTAGGCAAGCAACACGAAGTCTCCAGGGAAAGCCACGAGCGCCGGAACCACACCCAGCGGCACGAGACAGAGCGCGAGCGCGGTGGCCGCCACGGACACTATCGGCCCAGCGACGAAGACCCAAGACGTGCTTCTCGACCGCGCGACGCCCTTGTGCAAGAGCTTCGTCAACTCACGATAGGGCTGCAGCCAAGGTGGCCCCTGCCGTCCCCCAAAAAACGCCTTGGTCTTGTTGATCACGCTCAGCAGCAACGGGGCTGCAAGCAGTGCCACAGCCAGATGGACCAGCGCAAGTGCTTGCATGGCTCAACTCCAAAAGGCGAAGGCCAAGAGCGCCAGCAGCGTCATGGCGATGTAGAGCACATAGAGTTGCACCCGACCGGACTGGAAGGGTCGTAACCAAATCGCAAGCCCGAGCAAGAGGCGGTGAAGCGGTGCAAAGATGAGGCTGCGCGCTGGATCGCTGCTGTGTCGCTCGTATCGCTGTGGCTCGGGCACCACGCCCGTCGGCGCGGGACGATGCTCTTGCTTCCTCAAGAGCCCCGTGAAGAGCCGGGTCAGGGGGTCGGCATAGGATGACGAACGGTACTGCATCCGCGCGCTCGGTGCGAGATAGCCACAACCCCAGGTGCCCACGATGCGCTCCTCCCGATCGCGCAGCAGGCGGCGTCGCAACAACGCAAACAGCCCAACGAGGAGCAACAAGGCAGCGCCGAACCCCGCGATGATACGCAGACTCGAGGCGGCCTCGCCGAGCGCTTCTTGGCTGCTCGTGTTGGTCAGGCCGTCCAGCAGTGGTGCCAGCCCTGGCAGTAGCGCCCATGAGAACAGCGCCATTCCTACACACGCAGCGGCGAGGGTGAAGATGGAAGCCAACATCAACGGGTGGCACTCCTTGGCTTGCGCCGCTTGCGGCGTCCGGGCTTCGCCAAGGAAGACGATGCCGAAAGCCTTGGTGAAGGCAGCCAAAGCAAGTCCACCGATGAGTCCCAGACCCGCCAAGACAATCGCCGCGATGGCATGCAGAAGAGCACCATCAGCGGCGCTGCCGTCGAGCGCAGCGAGCATGAGCAAGAACTCACTGATAAAGCCGTTCAAGGGTGGCAATCCCGAAATGGCCACCGCGCCGAAGAGGAACAGACTGCCGGTGAGCGGCATGCGCCGCATCAAGCCGCCCAGCGCGTCCAAATGAAGGGAACCGGTGGCGTGCTTGACGGCACCAGCGCTCAGGAAGAGCAAACCTTTGAAGAGCGAGTGATTAAGGACGTGTAGCAACGCCCCCGCGTAGCCGAGGGTGGCCAGAGTCGCGATGCCATGCACCTGTCCCAGCACCCCCAAGCCCAAGCCAAGCCCAATGATGCCGATGTTTTCGACGCTGGAGTAGGCGAGCAAACGCTTGAGATCACGCTGTGCTAGGGCAAAGACCACGCCCATCAGAGCCGAGGCCAGTCCGATGCCCAGCAGGGTCCAGCCCCACCACGCAGAGGGCTGCCCGAGCACGCCCATGATGCGCAGCAGCGCATAGATTCCCGTCTTGATCATGGCCCCGGACATCAGCGCCGAGACATGCGAGGGAGCCACCGGGTGGGCCTCAGGAAGCCAGACGTGCAGAGGGACGAAGCCTGCTTTGGTCCCGAAGCCAAGCAACGCGAGCAAGAACAGGACGCCAGCAGGAGCGGCGGCACCGCTCGCAGTGAGCGCGTCGAAGTCCAGAGACGGGCTGGTGTGGCCAAGAAGCAGAAAGAGGAGCAGCAGGCATGCGGTGCCGAGCTGAGTGGCGATCAAGTAGACGATACCCGCTTCGCGCACGGCTGGGTGGTCTTCTTTGTCGCCCAGCTCGAAGGTGAGCAGGAAGAAGGAGCTCAGGGCCATCGTCTCCCAAGCCATGAGGAAGAGCACGGCGTTGGAGGCGGTGACGGCGAGCACCATGCTGAGGACGAGGCCGTTGTAGAAAAACCAGAAGACACCGAGCCGGCGTTTGCTGTGCTCCTGATAGCCCACACCATAGAGAGCGCCGAGAGCAGAGAGCAGGAAAATGGGGAGCAGAAAGAAAGCTGACAGCGCGTCCAGTGCAAGGCTGAAGCTGCCGTAGGGCAAGCTCCACTGTATCGAGAGCTGGTCGACGCCATTGTTGATGGCTGCAGGGAGGGAAAGCCACAAGCCGAGCAGGCTGCCGAGCACGGCACCGCCGACGCCGAAGCGGGTTGCCCAGCGCTTGCTGCGATGTGTGAGAAGCGCCAACACTCCGCCGAGCGCGAAGAGAGCGAGCGCAGAAGCCAAGGTGTTCACAGTCAGACCTAGGTGTCGGTGGGGGTTAGGAGTTGGAAAATGATTGTGGGGCTCTGCCCCGCTCCCCGCCAAAGGGCTTTGCCCTTTGGAATCCCTTTGATTTCCTGTTCTTGTCGATTGGGCGCTTGGCCTGTCCCCCCACCTTCTTAGTGGCGACTGTAGTGACGCTTGATGACAGGTTCAGGCAGACTGAGGTGCAAATGGAGCAGCACACCGGTGCTTCGACGAGCATCGGTCAAGCCTCAACGGCGGACTCGCCGTGAGGCGGACGGCAGGCACGACGCGCGCTCGAAGGCCCCGGAGCTCAGGCAGCTCAGCGAGTCGAGGGAGCGTGGAGAGGTGCGAGTCGACCATCACGAACTATGGAGCAGCCACCGCAACGTTCGGGCAAAGCCCCGACGCCGCGGCCCATCTCATCGTCCTGCTGGGTGCAAGGCGACACCCCATCACGTGATGGGGTTGGCGCGGGCCAATACGCCTGTATTTTGCGAACGTCAAGGGAGATGTTGAGTGAGTGCAGGTCTTGCCTCTGTCGTAAACAGCCTCGGCAGGAAACGAGACAAGCCTTCCTCCATCGATTCGAAAAGGAACAGCGATTCCAAAGGACCGCCCTTGACCCACGTGATGCGCATCATCCATCAGCGCTTGAAAATCATTCAAAATATTGACGCGCAGAGGCGCACCTATATGTGCGCCCTCCCAGGATTCTGCATACATCCTGGTCGTGCCTCTCCCAAGGCCGCGGTTGGCAGGCTGGAAAGCCTGCCCCACCTGTTGCTCTGCACCTTCCGCCGACGTTCAAAGGCTGGAGGTCTGGGAACATCGCGTCGTCTTCGTCACAAAATTCCAGTTGGCTGGATTGCCATTTTTGTTCTTGAGCTGTGCCCGACAGAGTCAACGCATCCTTCTCCTTGCTCATCGTGGTGCATTTGCTCCTGTGGTTCCTGGAGTTGCAAGTGATGCCGCAGCACCTGGGCTTTGGCGCGGTGTGGGACCCGCGCCACCAAGACCAGAGAGCGCGAGCAACGTTGCCGTGCTCGAGAATCATGGGTGAAAAGCCCCCTCATAGCAGAGCCGTAGCGTCCTTGACCTCAGTCAGCTCGGCCAGCTCAGTCCGCTGGCGCAGCTTGCTTTCCAGGCGAAAACGCGGCTATCTTGGCGACCGCACCGAGCAGACAACGGCGAGCTGCCCTCCCTGCTCTACCGAGGTACCCATGGACAGTCGGCAGACCTACGAAAACGGCATCCGCTATCACCACTACGCCAACACCGCCTACCCCCTCACCCCCACTTCGTTCCGCGCCTTTCGAATTGGCGATCCCGAACAAATCCCCGTCTTTCTGCAGCAGGAGTGGGCCAAGGCCGAGGAGCTCGGAATCTACGTCCATGTGCCCTTCTGCCAGGTGCGCTGCAAGTTCTGTGAATACGTCGTCCTGGAAGGAGAGGAGAGCAAGCAGGAAGACGCCTACGTCGACCTGCTGCTGCGCGAAATCGAGCTCTATCGCCCACTGCTGCAGGGCAAGCGCGTCACCGGCTTCGACGTCGGCGGCGGCACGCCGAGCAAGCTCTCCGTCGACAACCTGAAGCGCATCACCCGAGCTGTCACCGAGGCCTTCGACTTCGCCCCAGGCGTGGTCTTCAGCATCGAGACCACCCCCGTCATCGCCGCGCGCGAGCCCGAGAAAATCGCCGCCATCTATGAAATGGGCTACCGCCGCATCAGCATGGGCGTCCAAACCGTCTCAGAGAAGCTGCTCAACGAACTCGGCCGCGAGGGCGCCGCTCACATCTACGAGCGCGCCACCAAGGTCGTCCGAGATTGTGGCTTCGAGCGCTTCAACATCGACCTCATGTACGGCTTCCTACACCAATCCGACGAGGACTTCGAACACACCGTCCGCTACGCGACCAGCCTCAACCCAGAATACATCACCCTATACCGCAACCGCTACAAGGGCACCCGCCTCGAAGAGGAAGCACCCGGCGTCTCGCTCTATCGGGTCATGCGCCAGTACCGACTAGCCTTCGACACCCTACACGCCGCAGGCTACCAAGCCAACATCGGCAAAAACACCTTCAGCCGCGTCCCCGGCGACTACGGCACCAGCGACTACCTCACCCACCGCGTCATCGAGGGCACCCCCTACCTCGGCCTGGGCCTCGGCGCCCAGTCCTTTGGTGTCGACTACCTCGCCTATAACCTCGGCGCCGCCAGCAAGAAGCTGCGACGCTACCGCGAAGCCATCGAAGCGGGCCGCTTCCCCATCCAAGACATCTATGCGCTGCCCCAGGACGAGAGCATCGCCAAGATGGTCTCGGTCGCCTTCTACTTTGCCTTCATCGACCTACCTGCCTTCGAGAAGCGCTTCGGCATGAGCCTGGAATCCCACTTCCCCGAGGAGGTCGCCTTCGTGCTCGAGCACGGACTCATGGAGCGCCAAGGCGAACGGCTCCTGCTCACCGAGCGCGGCGCCGACTACATCAACGGCGTCATCCCCCTCTTCTACTCTGCTCGCTCCAAACAGGAGCTCGCCGAGCTGATCGCGAAGCGCCCCAAGGACGACGGCGGCGAGCGAGAGTTTTTGAAGGCCTACCACCTAGAGAACTTTGCGCGGCCCTCGGTCACGGTCGATCTCGTGGTCCTCGCCCGCAACCCTTCGCCCACCCATCCCTGGTCGCTGGTGCTGATCAAGCGCGGTGATCACCCCTGCATGAACGCCTGGGCGCTGCCAGGCG